>NZ_JBSAXF010000031.1:0-65494 GCF_053427845.1 Burkholderia sp. AW49-1
GCGGGGCGCTTTTTCTTTTTGCCGTGCAGCCGTTCGCCGCGCGGACGCTCAGGCGGCTTCCCGCTCGCGCCGGTGCTGAACCCAGTCGCCCGACACAATGCGCGGACGGTCGGCTGCCGCATGCGCCGCGACCGGATAGTAGACGCACGCATACGCCCGGCCGCCGAGCTCTACGGTCACCGGCTCCTGCCGGAACAACGTGTCGACGCCCGGATAGACGCGCTCGATCTCGTCGAGCACGGGCACCAGTTGCTCGTCGATCTCGTAGACGTCGCCCCATACGAGCGACTGGCCGGCCGGCCCGGCGACCATGCCCGGATACGTGCCGAAATCGTACAGTTCGCCCGGCAGCGCGGCCGCACCGAGCAGCGTCGGCGCGGCGATCCCGTGCCGCGCGGCCGCATGGCCGATGTCGTTGGCTTCTCCCGCTCTCAACGTGCCGTAGACGAATACGTAGCGCATTGTGGTTCTCCTCTTCAATTCAGGTGTTGCCATGCCGGGCCGTCGCGGCCGCGCCGCGGGCGCCGGCGTCGCCGGGGCGCCGCTCGCGCGAGGACGCGCCCGCATCGATAGACCGCGCCGGCGGCCCGATGGTTCTTTTCTGCGCGACGCAGCGCGCTGGCCCGGAACCCGGCTTGCGTCGGCCGGAACGCGCGCAGCCCCATACAAAGTTCATTTGAACGGTGCATTATCGGCCGAAAAACCGCCGCATGCGCCCGCGCGGCACCTTCTAAAATGACGGCATCGCCGCCGCGCCGACCGAATCGTCCATGAACCCGCCAGCCCAAGCCGACGCATCGAATCCCTACGACGTCATCGACATCCCGCCCGAGTTCGCGCCGACCCGCGTCCACCCGATGCGCGTCCGGGCGCGGCAGGTAGATGCCGGTCGCCGGATCCCGCTGCACACGCACGCATGGGCGCAACTTGCGTATGCGTCGCGCGGCGTGCTGCGCGTCGCGACGACCGGGACGACCTGGATGGTGCCGCCCTCCCGCGCGATCTGGGTGCCGCCGCACGTCACGCACGAAGTCGTGATCGTCGAGGAAGCGTACTTGCGCACGCTGTATATCGACGAGTCGATCGTGCCGGACGGGCTCGACGCATGCCGAGTCGTCGAGGTGACCGGCTTGCTGCGCGAACTGATCGTCGCACTCGACGCGCGCGACCTGAGCGATGAGCGCGAGCGGCTACTGTGCGGGCTCGTGCTCGACGAACTGAGCCGCGCCGAACCGCTGCCGCTCGCGGTACCGATGCCCGACGAGAAGCGGCTGCGCTTGCTGTGCGAGTCGGTGCTCGCACAACCCGCGCACGCGGAATCGCTCGAACACTGGGCGAGCGAGGTCGGCGCAAGCACGCGCACGATTTCGCGGCTGTTCAAGCAGGAACTGGGTGTGAGTTTTTCGCAGTGGCGGCAACAGGCGCTGCTCGCGCGCGCGATTCCGCTGTTGAACCAAGGGCGTCCACTGTCACATATCGCGCGCGAACTCGGCTACCAGAGCCAGAGCGCGTTTTCGGCGATGTTCCGGCGCGCGTTCGGCGAAAGCCCGCGCGCATTCATGCTGCGCGGCTACGAGCATCGCAGTGCGGAAGACAGCATCGCCACCGACGACGACGCGATCGGCGCTGCACGCTGACCGTCGCGATGTTGCATCCGGCCTTGTGCCGTTACGCGTTCAGACCGCGCGCACCATGTGGCGGATCGATCCGAGCTGCGCGAGCCTCGGCCCGGTGACGCGATACCCCATGCGCTGGTAGAGCTTCGCGGCCGGATTGTCGACGAACACGCGCAGCTGCAGTTCGTGCAGCCCGCGGGCGCGCGCCCAGCGATGCGACATGTCGAGCATGTAAGTGCCTGCACCCTGCCCGCGATGGCCGGCTGCAATCTGCACGTCGCGGATATGCAGCGAATCGCCCTCCTCGGTCACGCGCAGCACGCCGATGCGTTCGCCGTCGGCTTCCAGGATGAAGTTTTCGGATTCGCGCCAGCTTGCATAGAACAGGTCGCTGCGCCAGACGAGCCCATGGCGCTTGTAATAGCCGCCCATGTTGCCGTGCGTGAGCGCCTCGGCAAAGGGAAAATCGCCAGGCTCCGCTGGCCGGAGCTGATACAGCAATCGCAGGTCGGTCGGATCGAGCATCGCGCGGGGGGTCAAGTACGCATCCTGCCACGATAGCGCAGCCGCGGGCGGATGCAATCGCGAATTTCTCGTAGCGACACGTGGATCGGCAGCGCAAATGAAAAAGCCCGCGCAAGGCGGGCTTCTTCATTTTTCTGGCGGAGCGGACGGGACTCGCCTACATCCCGCAGGCCGCGGCTGCGCGTGCACGCGCAGCCCTTCGAGTCCCGCCGGAAGCCGCGCAGGCGGCTTCCTCCGCTCCGCAGTCACACGCCCGCGAGCGGGCGCGATCAACGATGCAAATGAAAAAGCCCGCTCAAGGCGGGCTTCTTCATTTTTGGCGGAGCGGACGGGACTCGAACCCGCGACCCCCGGCGTGACAGGCCGGTATTCTAACCGACTGAACTACCGCTCCAGTCTTGCTTCTTGCCTGGCAGGCGTCGGTTACTTCCTGCCGGCGCATCGTTTGTTCGAACGACGCCGAAATCTGGCGTCCCCTAGGGGATTCGAACCCCTGTACTCACCGTGAAAGGGTGATGTCCTAGGCCTCTAGACGAAGGGGACAACGTACTGCTTACATCTTTAATGCAAAAGCCCGTTCAAAACGTTCATTTGAACGGGCTCTGTTCTGGCGGAGCGGACGGGGCTCGAACCCGCGACCCCCGGCGTGACAGGCCGGTATTCTAACCAACTGAACTACCGCTCCAGCTTTCTTCACTCTCACCCGCAGGACCTCGTTCACGCCCTGCAAGCGTTGCGACACTTTTACTATGAAACGCCGCTGAATCTGGCGTCCCCTAGGGGATTCGAACCCCTGTACTCACCGTGAAAGGGTGATGTCCTAGGCCTCTAGACGAAGGGGACAACGTACTGCTTACATCCTTAATACAAAAGCCCGCTCAAAAACGTCTTGAACGGGCTTCGTTCTGGCGGAGCGGACGGGACTCGAACCCGCGACCCCCGGCGTGACAGGCCGGTATTCTAACCGACTGAACTACCGCTCCAACTTTCTGCACCGTTACCTGCAGGACGTCGGTTACGTTCCTGCAAGCCTCGCGACACTTCTACTACGAAACGCCGCTGAATCTGGCGTCCCCTAGGGGATTCGAACCCCTGTACTCACCGTGAAAGGGTGATGTCCTAGGCCTCTAGACGAAGGGGACATAATCTTTTCAGATCTGTCTGACTTTCGCTATTCACTCATCATCAACAGCGAAGGCCGAAATTCTAACTGCTTTAAATCATTTTGTGAAGCATTTATTACTACCGCCACTGCTTCGCAAATCAATCCATTCTGCTCTGATGGTGGAGGTAAGCGGGATCGAACCGCTGACCTCTTGCATGCCATGCAAGCGCTCTCCCAGCTGAGCTATACCCCCTTGCAGAACAGAAATGAGATTATATGGACCGAATTTGAACTTGTAAATACCCTTTTTGCGATTCGAGTGAATTTTTTTGCGAAGCCGCCGCGACGTCATGCACGGAGCTTCGCCCCGCCCCAACCTCAGGCCAGCGCACCCTCGATACGCGATACCACGACGTCGCGACCGAACAGCACGAGCACCGCATCGATCGACGGCGTATGCGTCGTGCCCGCGACCAGCAGGCGCACCGGCATCGCGAGTTGCGGCATCTTCAGCTTGTGCGCGCCGAGCGTCGCCTTCAACGCGGCGGACACCGCCTCCTTCGTCCAGTCGGCCGCCTTCAGCGCGGCGACGAGATCGGCCAGCGCCGGGCGCACGGCGTCGGTCACGTGCTGCGCGAGCGCGTCGGCGTCGGGCACCGGCACGCGGTAGAACATCGCGGCGCCTTCGGCGATCTCCTTGACCGTCGTCGCGCGATCCTTCATCAGGCCGACCACCGCGTCGAGCGCCGGGCCCGTCGCGATCGCCGCGTCGTCGATACCGAGCGCGTCGAGGAACGGTTTCGCCAGCGCGGCGAGGCGCGCGTTGTCCGCTTCCTTGATGTAATGCGCGTTCAGCCAGCTCAGCTTGCTGTGATCGTATTGCGCGGGCGACTTGCCGAGATGCTCGAGGTCGAACCATTCGACGAACTGCTCGCGCGAGAAGATTTCGGCGTCGCCGTGCGACCAGCCGAGACGCGCGAGGTAGTTGACCACGGCCTCCGGCAGGAAGCCCGCGTCGCGGTACGCCATCACGCTCATCGCGCCATGCCGCTTGCTCATCTTCTCGCCCTGCTCGTTCAGCACGGTCGGCAGGTGCGCATAGACGGGCGGCTCGCCGCCGAGCGCGCGCAGGATGTTGATCTGGCGCGGCGTGTTGTTCACGTGGTCGTCGCCACGGATCACGTGCGTGATGTTCATGTCCATGTCGTCCACGACCACGCAGAAGTTGTAGATCGGCGTGCCGTCCGGACGCGCGATCACGAGGTCGTCGAGCTCCTCGTTCGAGATCTCGACACGCCCCTTCACCGCGTCGTCCCACACGACCGTGCCGGTCAGCGGGTTGCGGAACCGCAGCACGGGCTTCACGCCGGCCGGCGGCTCGGGCAGGACCTTGCCCGGCTCCGGACGCCACGTGCCGTCGTAGCGCGGCTTGAGGCCGGCCTCGCGCTGGCGTTCACGCAACGCGTCGAGTTCCTCGGCCGACATGTAGCACGGATACGCGAGCCCCTGCTCGAGCATCTGCGCGAGCACCGCGCGATAGCGGTCCATCCGCTGCATCTGGTAGATCGGGCCTTCGTCGAAATCCAGGCCGAGCCACTGCATCCCTTCGAGGATCGCGTCGACGGCTTCCTGCGACGAGCGCTCGACGTCGGTATCCTCGATACGCAGCACGAACGTGCCTTTCATCTTGCGCGCGAACGCCCACGGATAGAGCGCGGAGCGGATGTTGCCGAGGTGGATGAAGCCGGTGGGACTCGGCGCGAAGCGGGTACGGACAGGACGGGTCATAAACGGTAACTCGAACGCCTGGGGCGCATGAATGATTCGACGCGGGATCGACGGCGACAGCCCGGACAGCAATGGGGCCGGCCGCGCCCGGAACGGAAAAGAAGCCGGAATTATACTCGCGCCGGTCTTCGCGCCAAGCGCGCCGCTTGCTTTATGATGTGCGCGCCGCGGCCGCCAGCCGGCGCCGCGCCGGCCGCCCGGTTTCCGCCGCACGGCCGCTCGGAACCTATCGCCGCCGCGGGCCTCCCGGCCCGCCGCCAAGCCGCCGGAGAACCACTCGATGTCGTCCCCTCGCCTGTCGCGCCGTCACTTCACGATCGCATGCGCATCCGCCAGCCTCGCCGCCTGCACGTCGTTCGGCGACAAGTCCCACCCCGACAACGCCGCGAATCCCGCGCAGTCGCGCGAGAAGCCGGTGAAGATCGGCATCGCGCTCGGCGGCGGTGCCGCCCGCGGCTTCTCGCACATCGGCGTGCTGAAGGCGCTGGAGGCGCGCGGCATTCCGGTCGAGATCGTCGCCGGCACGAGCGCGGGCTCGGTGGTCGGGGCGCTGTACGCGTCGGGGATGAGCGGGCTGCAGATCAACAAGATCGCGCTGGACATGGATCAGGCGGCGATCAGCGACTGGGCGCTGCCATTCCGCTCGCGCGGGCTGCTGCAGGGCATCGCGTTGCAGAACTTCCTGAACAAGACGCTCAACAATCGGCCGATCGAAAAGATGGCGAAGCCGCTCGGCGTCGTCGCGACCGATCTGCAGAACGGCCAGCCGATCCTGTTCCAGCAGGGCAATACGGGGCTTGCGGTGCGCGCGTCGTGCAGCGTGCCCTCGGTGTTCGAGCCCGTGAAGATCGGCAATCGCGAATACGTCGACGGCGGCCTCGTGAGCCCGGTGCCCGCGTCGTTCGCGCGCAAGATGGGCGCGAACTTCGTGATCGCGGTCGACATCTCGTCGCGGCCGGACGGCGCGGCGACCACCAACCCGATCGAGATGCTGCTGCAGACTTTCACGATCATGGGGCAGACGATCAAGACCTACGAGCTCGACAAATACGCGGACGTCGTGATTCGCCCGAACCTCGCGGCGATGGGCGGCAGCGATTTCAACCAGCGCAACGCAGCCATCCTCGCTGGCGAGGAAGCGGTCGCGCGCATCATGCCCGAGTTGCAGCGCAAGCTTGCCGCAGCCCGTGGGGCAGTAGCGGCATAAGCGGACGCATCGCGGGGCGCGGCGCCGCCAATGGCACCGCATCCCCGCCACTTCCGCGCGCCCCAAAGCAAAAAACCCTGCCGCCTTTCGGTGACAGGGTTTCTTGATCCGGCTGATCGCCGACGAGCGTCAGTTGCTGCCGTTCGCCGCGTCGTCGCCGAGCGTCGCGCGCACGCGCTGACGCAGGTCGTCTGCCTTCATCGGGAACGCCGATTCGATCCGGCGCGCACCGGTGAAACGCTTTTCCCAGTAGCCGTTGTCGAGATCGTCGACGCGAACCGTGCTGCCCGTCGACGGCGAATGCACGAACTTGTTGTCGCCGATGTAGATGCCGACGTGCGAGAACGTACGGCGCATCGTGTTGAAGAACACGAGGTCGCCCGGCTTCAGGTTGCTCATGCTGACCTTCTCGCCGACGCGGCTCATTTCTTCCGCGCGACGCGGCAGCGACATGCCGAGCGTGTCCTGGAACACGTAGCGCACGAAACCGCTGCAGTCGAGGCCGGAATCCGGCGAGTTGCCGCCCCAGCGGTAGCGCACGCCAATCATGTTCAGCGCGCCGACGACCACGTCGCCTGCCTTGCCGGCCATGCCGGCGAGGAACGACTTCGCGCCGCCACTCGACGGCTGCGCGCTGGTCTGCTGGAGGGAGGAATTCGACCCGATTTGCGTCGAATTCGTGACATTCTGGTTAAAACTGCTGACTTCGTCGGCGAACGCGCCGGGAGCTGCTGCGAACAGGGCGCCGATGAACAGCCCGGCGAGGGTGCGCGCGCATGCCTGGGTCAGGGATCGATGCTGCATTGGTCGATGGAATGTGCTTAAAAATCAGCTGATTGGCGGAAAATTTCGGTCGATACTAGCCAGCGCGTAATCGTTTGTCAAAACAAATTAAAAAATACAATCGAGATAGTCAGACCATTGGACGCCTATCACGCTTTCCAGACCGCTTTCAACAGCTTTTGTGTGTAAGGATGTGACGGTTTCGTGAAGATGTCGGCCACGTCGCCGGACTCGACGATCGCCCCGCCCTGCATCACCGCGACCCGGTGCGCCATCGCGCCGATCACTTCCAGATCGTGGCTGATGAATACATACCCGAGGTTGTATTTCTGTTGCAAATTCGCGAGCAGTTTCAGCACCTGCTGTTGGATCGACACGTCGAGCGCGGAAGTCGGCTCGTCGAGGATGAGGATGCGCGGCTCCAGCACGAGCGCGCGCGCGATCGCGATCCGCTGGCGCTGCCCGCCCGAGAATTCGTGCGGATAGCGATGCAGCACCGTGCGGTCGAGGCCGACTTCGCGCAGCACGGCCAGCGACTTCGCGCGACGCGCGTCCGGCGTCAGTTCCGGGCGATGCAGTTCGAGCCCCTCGCCGACGATCCGCTCGATCGTGTGACGCGGCGACAGCGAGCTGAATGGATCCTGAAAGACGACCTGCATGTTCGAGCGCAGCGCGGTCTGTTCGCGGCCGCGGTAGCTCGACAGTGCGCGCCCCTGGAATTCGATCTCGCCGTGCACCGTCCGTTGCAGCCCGAGCAGCGCCATCGCGAGCGTCGACTTCCCTGAACCGGATTCGCCGACGATCCCGAGCGTCTCGCCCTGTCGCACCGACACGGACACATCCGCGACCGCCGTCACGGGCATCGTGCCGAACCAGCCCGCGAAGCCCGGCCGCTTGCGCGCGAACTGCACGCTGACGTGACGCGCATCGAGCACGACGGGCGCGATCGGCAGCACCGGCGCGACCGTGCGCTGCGGCCGGCTGTTCAGCAGCCGCCGGGTATACGGATGCTCCGGCTCCGCGAAGATCCGCTCGACGGGCCCGCTTTCGACCAGCTTGCCGCGCTCCATCACCGCGACCCGCTCGGCGAAGTGCCGCACGAGATTGAGGTCGTGCGTGATCAGCAGGATCGCCATCCCGCGCTTTTCGGCCTCCTCGCGCTGCAACTCGAGCAGCAGATCGACGATCTGCGCGCGGATCGTCACGTCGAGCGCGGTGGTCGGCTCGTCCGCGAGCAAGAGGCGCGGCCGGCATGCGAGCGCCATCGCGATCATCGCGCGCTGTCGCTGGCCGCCCGACAACTGATGCGGGTAACTGTCGACGCGCTTCTCGGGCTCCGCGATGCCGGTGCGCGCGAGCAGCGCGATCGCGCGCTTGCGCGCCTCCCCCGCCGTCACGCCGTCGTGCAGCACGATCGTCTCGCCGATCTGCGCGCCGATCGTGTACAGCGGGTTGAGCGCCGTCATCGGCTCCTGGAAGATCATCGCGATGTCCGAACCGCGCAGCCCGCGCATCTCGCGCTCGCTCTTGCCGGCGAGGTCGTGCCCGGCGAAGCGGATCGTGCCGCTCACGTCGGCGTCGCGCAGCAGCCGCAGGATCGACAGCGCGGTCACGCTCTTGCCCGACCCCGACTCGCCGACGAGCGCGACGCGCTCGCCGCGGCCGATCGCGAGCGTCACGTCGTCGACGGCCACCGTGTCGCCGAAGCGCACGTGCAGATGCTCGAGCGACAGCAGCGGTTCGCCCGCGTTCGATACGACCGTGTCGCTCATCGCTGGCCTCCCGCCGCGCGCACCGAGTCGGCGATCCGCGTGTCGAGCGCGTTGCGCAGCGCATCGCCCATGAAGGTCAGCAACAGCAGCGTCGCGACCAGCACGCCGAACGTCGACAGCGAGATCCACCATGCGTCGAGATTGCCCTTGCCCTGCGCGAGCAGCTCGCCGAGGCTCGGCGTCGGCGGCGGCACGCCGAGCCCGAGGAAGTCGAGGCTCGTGAGCGCGAGGATCGCACCGCTCATCCGGAACGGCAGAAACGTGATCACGGGCGTCATGCTGTTCGGCAGCACGTGGCGCCAGATGATCTGCCAGTTCGTGAGGCCCATCGCCCGGGCCGCGCGCACGTAGTCCTGCGTGCGGTTGCGCAGGAATTCGGCGCGCACGTAGTCGGCCAGGCCGATCCAGCCGAACAGCGACAGCAGCACGATCAGCAGCAGGAAGCTCGGCTCGAAGATCGACGCAAAGATGATCAGCAGGTACAGCTCGGGCAGCGAACTCCAGATCTCGATCAGCCGTTGCCCGACGATGTCGATGCGCCCGCCGAAGAAACCCTGCACCGCGCCTGCGGCGATCCCGAGCAGCGTGCCGATCGCGGTCAGGATCAGCCCGAACTCGACCGACACGCGGAACCCGTACACGAGCCGCGCGAGCAGGTCGCGCCCCTGCGCGTCGGTGCCGAGCCAGTTCGCGCGCGACGGCGGCGCCGGGTTCGGTACGGTCGAAAAGTAATTCAGCGTGTCGTAGTAATAGCGGTTCGGCGGATAGACGACGAAGTTGCCCGGCGCCTCGAGCCGCTTGCGGACGTACGGATCGAGATAGTCGGCCGGCGTCGGGAAGTCGCCGCCGAAGGTCGTCTCCGGATACGCATGGAACATCGGAAAATAGGTCTGGCCGTCGTAGCGCACGACGAGCGGCTTGTCGTTCGACCATAGCGGCGCCGCGAGGCTCGCGGCGAACGCGACGACGAAGATGACGAAGCTCCAGTAGCCTAGACGCTGCTGGCGAAAGCGCTGCCAGACACGGCGCGCGGGCGACGGCGACACGCGCGCGCGCGCCGCGTCGATGCGGGACGACACGACGGCCCGGTTCATCGCGCACCTCGCCCGGCGAGCGCGGGCAGGCGGACGGGCGCGCCGGCGAGCGGCGTGCTGGCGGACGGTTTCATGTCAGCGCTCCAGATTGTCGAATTGAATGCGCGGGTCGACCCACACGTAGCAGAGGTCGGAGATCAGCTTGGTCGCGAGCCCGATCAGCGTGAACAGGTACAGCGTGCCGAGCACGACCGGATAGTCGCGCCGCACGACCGACTCGTACGACAGCAGCCCGAGGCCGTCGAGCGAGAACAGCGTCTCGATCAGCAGGCTGCCCGTGAAGAACGCGCCGATGAACGCGGCCGGAAACCCGACGATCAGCGGCAGCATCGCGTTGCGGAACACGTGCTTCCACAGCACGGTGCGCTCGGCGAGCCCTTTCGCGCGCGCGGTCAGCACGTATTGCTTGCGGATTTCGTCGAGGAACGCGTTCTTCGTGAGCATCGTGACAACCGCGAAACTGCCGACGACCGACGCGGTGATCGGCAGCGCGATGTGCCACAGATAGTCGAGCACCTTGCCGGCGAGCGACAGCTGGGCGAAGTTGTCCGACGTGAGCCCGCGCAGCGGGAACAACTGCCAGAACGAGCCGCCGCCGAACAGCACGAGCAGCAGCACGCCGAGCACGAAACCCGGAATCGCATAGCCGACCAGCACGACGAGGCTCGTCGCGACATCGAACGGCGAGCCATTGCGCACGGCCTTCGCGATGCCGAGCGGCACGGAGATCAGATAGGTGACGAAGAACGTCCACAACCCGATGCTGATCGACACCGGCAGCTTCTGCACGATCAGCGACCACACGCTCTGGTGGCGGAAGTAGCTGTCGCCGAGATCGAAGCGCGCGAAGCGCTTCAGCATCAGCCAGTAACGCTCGAGCGGCGGCTTGTCGAAGCCGTACAGCGCCTTGAGCTGCGCGAGCTGCTGCGCGTCGACGCCGGTATGCGCACGCATCCCGAACGGCGCCGCGCCCTGCTCCGTCGCGCCCTTGCGCAGTTCCTGCACGGCCTGTTCGACCGGGCCGCCCGGCACGAACTGGATCACCGCGAACGTGAGCGTGAGCACGCCGACGAGCGTCGGGATCATCAGCAGCAGGCGTTTGAGGATGTAGCTCCACATAGGGCGTCGACTCGCGATCGATAGGCTGGGTTGAACGAAGGGCCGGCAGGCTTCAGTGATCGGGCTTGGCCCACCAGGTCGACACGACCCAGCCCTCGGCCGAATAGTACAGCGGCAGCGTCTGCGGATAGCCGAGCGTGCGCTTGTATGCGATCCGGTGCGTCGTGCTGTACCACTGCGGGACCGCGTAATAGCCGTGCATCAGCACGCGATCGAGCGCATGCGTCGCGTCGAGCAGGTCGTCGCGCGTCTGTGCGGCGCCGAGCGCATGCAGCAGCGTGTCGACGGCCGGCGACTTCAATCCGATGATGTTGTCGGAGCCCGGCTCGTCGGCGAACTTGCTGGCGTAGCGCGAGAACTGCTCGGCGCCCGGCACCTGCACGCCCGGCAGGCGGACCGTCGTCATGTCGTAGTCGAATGCGTCGAGCCGCTTCTGCAGCAGCGCGTAATCGGCCGTGCGAAAGCGCGCGTCGATGCCGAGCTTCGCGAGGTTGCGCTGATAGGCGGTCACGACGCCTTCCATCGCCGCGCCCGAATCGTCGAGGATCTCGAACGTGAACGGCTCGCCCTGCGCGTTGCGCAACGCGCCGTCGCGGTAGGTCCAGCCGGCCTGCGCGAGCAGCGCGCGCGCCTTCAGCAGATTCGCGCGCAGCGAGCCCGGCGGGTTCGTGTTCGGCTGCGTGACCATCGGCCCGAACACGGCCGGATCGAGCTGCGCGCGCAGCGGCTCAAGCAGTTTCAGCTCGCCCGGGCCCGGCGTGCCGGTCGCCTGCAGGTCGGTATCGGCGAAATAGCTGTCGAGGCGCGTGTACGCGCTATAGAACAGCTGGCGGTTCAGCCATTCGAAGTCGAACGCGAGATCGAGCGCCTGGCGCACGCGCACGTCGCGAAACAGCGGCCGGCGCAGGTTCATGAAGAAACCCTGCATGCCGGCGCCGTTGTGCTGGCGGAATTCGCGCTTGACGAGCTCGCCGCTGTCGAAGCGCTTGCCGACGTCGCGTCGCGTCCAGTTGCGCGCGATGTATTCGACCAGCACGTCGTACTCGCCGGCCTTGAACGCCTCGAGCCGCGCGACGCCGTCGCCGTACAGCTTGTAGACGATCCGCTCGAAGTTGTCGGTGCCGATCCGCACCGGCAGATCGGCGCCCCAGTACGCGGGATTGCGCCGGTACGTAATGGTGCGGCCGTTGTCGTAGCGCTCGATCAGGTACGGGCCGCTGCCGATCGGCTGCTCGAATGCGAGCTGGTCGAACGGAATTCGCGAACCGTCCGCGCGCAGCCCCCACTTGCGCGAGAACACCGGCACGCCGCCGGCGATCAGCGGCAGCTCGCGGTTCGCGCTGCGGAATTCGAAGCGCACGGTCGCAGGGTCGACCACCACGGCCTTCGCGATTTCGGCGAAATACGCGCCGAACTGCGGTGCGGCCAGCTTGCTCTTCAGCGTGTCGAACGAGAACCTGACGTCCTCGGCCGTGACGGGATCGCCGTTCGAGAAGCGCGCGCGCGGGTTCAGGTGAAACGTGACCGAGCGGCGGTCCGGCGCGATCGCGATGTCGTCGGCGAGCAGCCCGTAGGCGGATGACGGTTCGTCCATGCTGCCGGTCGCAAGGCTCTCGAACAGCATGTCGATGCCGGGCGCGGGGTTGCCGCGCATCGTGAACGGATTGAACTTGTCGAACGATGTCAGCCGGTTCGGGTTCGCGAGCACGAGCGTGCCGCCCTTCGGCGCGTCCGGGTTCACGTAGTCGAAATGCTTGAAGCCCGGCGGATATTTCGGCTCGCCGTACTGCGCGATCGCATGGGCCGCATGCGCGGCCGTCGCGGCGAGTACCGCCTGTATTGCCCATGCTGCCGCCGTGCGGCCGGCGGCACGCACTGCACGCGCAGCGCCGAAGCGGGTGCGCGCGGCGGCGGCCCGGGGCGAACCCTTCGTCATAGAGGCCCTGTCGGTCGATTGAGGGATGGAACGTGGGTCGATTCTACCCATTCAATTCGACGTCGAGCCAGCCTGCGGCTTTTGGTGCGTGGCGCCGGCGCATCGCGAGCGCCACGCGTGGCCCGTGCAGGCAAAAGAAAACCGCCACGCGGGCGGTCTTCATCTCATGCGCGCACGCGGCACGCGTGCACGCATGTCGATCAACGCCAGCCGTTGTGGCGGCCGTTGTCCCAATGACCGTGACCGCGATCGCCGCCCCAGCCGCGGCCATGATGGCGATACCACTCGTCGCGGCCCCAGTAGCGGCGGCCGTCCCAGTAACGATCGCCGTGCCAGCCGATCACGATCGCCGGTGCCGGCGCGTAGATGGGCGCCGGTGCATACACGGGCGCCGGCTGGTAGACGACCGGCGGAGGCGGCGGCGCATACACGGGCGCGGGCGCGACGTAGACCGGAGCCGGCACGCCGACGTTGATCCCGACATTGACTCCCGCCATTGCTGCGCCCGACACGAGCAAGGCCGTCAAACCGGTCATGAGCGAGGCAATACGCAAAGTCTTCATGGATTCCTCTTCGAGTTGTTTCATGTGTGATTCGACTATAGCGACAAGCGCCGTCCCGGCATATTTCAAGTTTGTAAGAACTGATGCGCTGCGTCGCAACGGGAAGCGCCCGCTAACGTCTTGTAACAATTGGCGCCCGGCCGCCGCGCCGGCCTCCCCGGCCTCCCCGGTCCGCCTTGCCGCACGGGCCGCGAGCCCGCTCTGCCCTTCCTAAAACATCTTTCATCCTGGCCCGCGCCCGGCGTTAAGCGGCGCCACGCACACTGCGCGAGCCGATGCGCGCTCGCGCCACGCGTCGGCACTTCGCTGACAGGCCGGCGCCCCGCGCCGGCGGAGACCTCGCCGATGCTGAAACTCGTCCGACTCGCGCTCGCGCGCCCCTATACGTTCATCGTCCTTGCCCTGCTGATCCTGATCGCCGGGCCGCTCGCGGCACTGCGCACGCCGACCGACATTTTCCCCGACATCCGGATTCCGGTCATCAGCGTCGTATGGAACTATGCGGGCCTGCAACCGGCCGACATGGCCGGGCGCATCGTCACGTATTACGAGCGCACGCTCGGCACGACGGTCAACGACGTCGCGCACATCGAGTCGCAGTCGTTCCGCAGCTTCGGGATCGTCAAGATCTTCTTCCAGCCGAGCGTCGACATCCGCACCGCGACAGCGCAGGTCACGTCGATTTCGCAAACGGTGCTCAAGCAGATGCCGCCCGGCACCACGCCACCGCAGATCCTCAACTACAACGCGTCGACCGTGCCCGTGCTGCAACTGGCGCTGACGAGCGAAACGCTGAACGAGCAGCAGCTCGGCGACTACGCGACCAACGTGATACGGCCGCAGCTGCTGTCGGTCGCCGGCGTCGCGATTCCGTCGCCGTATGGCGGCAAGGTGCGCCAGGTGCAGATCGACCTCGATCCGCAGGCGCTGCAGGCGAAGGGGCTGTCCGCGCAGGACGTCGCGACCGCGCTCGCGCAGCAGAACCAGATCATCCCGGCCGGCACGCAGAAGATCGGCCGCTTCGAATACAACATCCGGCTCAACGACAGCCCGCTGAGCATCGACCCGCTCAACGCGCTGCCGATCCGGACCGTGAACGGCGCGGTGATCTTCATGCGCGACGTCGCCCACGTGCGCGACGGCTTTCCGCCGCAGGGGAACGTCGTGCGCGTCGACGGCCGCCGCGCGGTGCTGATGAGCGTGCTGAAAAGCGGCTCGGCGTCGACGCTCGACATCATCGCCGGCGTGAAGGCGCAGCTGCCGCGCATCGAGGCAACATTGCCGCCGTCGCTCAGGCTCGTCGTGATGGGCGACCAGTCGGTGTTCGTCAAGGGCGCCGTGAGCGGCGTCGCGCGCGAAGGGCTGATCGCCGCCGCGCTCACGTCCGCGATGATTCTGCTGTTCCTCGGCAGCTGGCGCTCGACGCTGATCATCGCTGCGTCCATTCCACTCGCGGTGCTGGCGGCGATCGCCGCGCTCGCCGCCGCGGGCGAGACGCTCAACGTGATGACGCTCGGCGGGCTCGCGCTCGCGGTCGGCATTCTCGTCGACGATGCGACCGTCACGATCGAGAACGTGAACTGGCATCTCGAACAGGGCAAGGACGTCCGCAGCGCGATCCTCGACGGCGCGTCGCAGATCGTCGCGCCGGCGTTCGTGTCGCTGCTGTGCATCTGCATCGTGTTCGTGCCGATGCTGCTGCTCGACGGCGTGGCGCGCTTCCTGTTCGTGCCGATGGCCGAAGCCGTGATCTTCGCGATGATCGCGTCGTTCGTGCTGTCGCGCACGTTCGTACCGATGATGGCGCGCTACCTGCTGCGCCCGCATGCCGCACACCCGGCGGCCGTGCTCGCGCCGCATGGCGCGCCGTTCCCGGCGCCGCGTCCGCACAATCCGCTCGTCGCGTTCCAGCAGGGCTTCGAGCGCCGCTTCGCCGCATGGCGCGCCGGCTACCGCGCGGTGCTCGGCCTCGCGCTCGCGCACCGCGCGCGCTTCGTCGCGCTGTTCCTCACCGCGGTCGCGCTGTCGTTCGCGCTGGTGCCGTGGCTCGGCCGCAACTTCTTTCCGTCGGTCGACGCTGGCGAAATCGCGCTGCACGTGCGCGCACCGATCGGCACGCGCATCGAGGAAACGGCCGCGCTGTTCGATCGCGTCGAACGCACGGTGCGCGGCGTCGTGCCGCCGCGCGCGCTCGCGAGCATCGTCGACAACATGGGCCTGCCGAACAGCGGGATCAACCTCACTTACGGCAACAGCGGCACGATCGGCCCGCAGGACGGCGACATCCTCGTGTCGCTCACCGGCGACCACGCGCCGACCGCCCGCTACGTGAAGCAATTGCGCACCGTGCTGCCGCACATGTTTCCTGGCGTCACGTTCTCGTTCCTGCCCGCCGACATCGTCAGCCAGATTCTCAACTTCGGCGCGCCCGCACCGATAGACGTGCAGGTGACGGGCCCCGATCTCGCGGCGAACCGCGCGTATGCGACCGAGCTGTTGCGGCGCATCCGCACGGTGCCGGGCGTCGCCGACGCGCGCGTCCAGCAGGCGTCGACCTATCCGCAGTTCACGGTGTCGGTCGACCGCACGCTCGCCGCGCAGCTGGGCATCACCGAGCAGGACGTCACCGACGCCGTCGTGGCGAGCCTGTCCGGCACGAGCCAGGTGTCGCCGACCTACTGGCTCGATCCGCACAACGGTGTGTCGTACCCGATCGTCGCGCAGACGCCGCAATACCGGATGACGTCGCTGTCGGACCTGCGTGCGCTGCCGGTCACCGGCCGCTCGGGCGCGCCGCAATTGCTGGGCGGCCTGGCGACGATCGTGCGCGGCCAGACCGACGCGGTCGTGTCGCACTACGACATCGCGCCGCTATACGACATCTTCGCCACGACGCAGGACCGCGATCTCGGCGCGGTCAGCGCCGACATCGAGCGCGTGCTGCACGCGAGCGCGGCCGACCTGCCGAAGGGTTCGCGCGTGACCGTGCGCGGCCAGGTGCAGACGATGAACAGTGCGTTCGGCGGGTTGCTCGCCGGTCTCGCCGGCGCGGTGTTGCTGATCTATCTGCTGATCGTCGTGAACTTTCATTCGTGGCGCGACGCATTCGTGATCGTGAGCGCGCTGCCCGCGGCGCTCGCCGGCATCGTCTGGATCCTGTTCGTCACGCGCACGCCGCTGTCGGTGCCCGCGCTGACGGGCGCGATCCTGTGCATGGGCGTCGCGACCGCGAACAGCATCCTGGTCGTCACGTTCGCGCGCGAACGGCTCGCGCATACGGCCGATGCGACCGTCGCTGCGCTCGAGGCCGGCTTCACGCGCTTTCGGCCCGTGATGATGACGGCGCTCGCGATGATCATCGGCATGGCGCCGATGGCGCTCGGCCTCGGCGACGGCGGCGAACAGAACGCGCCGCTCGGCCGCGCGGTGATCGGCGGCCTGCTCTGCGCGACCGTCGCAACGCTCGTGTTCGTGCCCGTCGTGTTCAGCCTCGTCCACCGGCGCGATCGCGCGCCCCATTCCGAATCCCTGCCCCTCACTCCGGGAGAACAGCATGTCCACTGAATTCGACGTCCGTCCCCCCGGCACGCCGCGTTACCTGAAGCCGCTCGCGATCGCGGGCGTGATCGCGGCGCTCGCCGCTGCCGCGACCGGCATCGTCGAGCGCGCGCACGATGCGCGTGACGTCGCCGCGTGGACCGCACGTCAGGCGATCCCGACCGTTGCGACGGTCGCGCCGCAACCGGCCGCCGCCGACGCGCTGGTGCTGCCCGGCCGCCTCGACGCATACGTCGACGCGCCGATCTACGCGCGCGTGCCGGGCTATCTGCACGCGTGGTACGTCGACATCGGCGCGCACGTGAAGGCCGGCCAGCTGCTCGCGTCGATCGACACGCCCGATCTCGATCAGCAACTGCAGCAGGCGCGCGCCGACCTGCAGAGCGCGACCGCGAACGAACGACTCGCGGCCGTCACCGCCACACGCTGGGTCGAGATGCTCGCGCAGGATTCGGTATCACGGCAGGAGGCCGACGAGAAGCGCAGCGATCTCGATGCGAAGCGCGCGGCCGTCGCCGCCAGCACCGCGAACGTGCGTCGGCTCGAAGCGCTCGAATCGTTCAAGCGCCTCACCGCGCCGTTCGACGGCGTCGTGACCGCGCGCAAGACCGACGTCGGCGCGCTGATCGACGCGGGCAGCGGCAACGGCGCCGAACTCTTCACCGTGTCGGATGCACGGCGGCTGCGGCTTTACGTCCACGTCCCACAGGACGACGCGGGCACGATTCGGGACGGCATGCATGTCGCGCTAACCGTGCCCGAGCGCCCCGGCACGACGTTCGATGCGACGCTCGCCGATTCCGCGCAGTCGATCGATCCGGCTTCCGGCACGCTGCTCGCGCAGTTCTCGATCGCCAACCCGGCAGGCATGCTGTTCCCGGGCGAATATGCGCAGGTGCGGATCGCGGTGCCCAACGCCACGCATGCGCTGACGGTCCCGGCGAGCACGCTGATCTTCCGCCACGACGGGCTGCAGGTCGCCGTGCTCGACGCGAGCGGGCACGCGCGCTTGCGCCACGTGTCGATCGCGACCGATCTCGGCACGCGTGTCGAGATCGCGTCGGGGCTCGCGGCAGGCGACCGCGTGATCGACAATCCGCCCGACTCGCTCGCGGACGGCGACCCGGTGCACATTGCCGGCGCCGCGACGACGGAGCCCGCGCATGGCTGACCGTACGCTCGCTGCATGGCTGGGCAGCGTCGTGCTGCTCGCCGGCTGTTCGTTCGCGCCGACATATCACCCGCCGGCCGTGCCGGTGCCGGCCGCGTTTCGCGAGATGGGCCCGTGGGTCGATGCCGCGCCGGCCGACCGCCTGCCGCGCGACGGGTGGTGGCGCGTGTACGGCGACGCGACGCTCGATCGGCTCGAACCGCTCGTCGCACGCGCCAATCCGGACCTCGCCGCCGCCGTCGCGCGGCACGATGAAGCCGCCGCATTGTTCGACGAGGCGCATGCCGCCTTGCTGCCGACCGTCGATATCGGCGCAGAAACCGACCGCGACCGGCAATCCGCGCGCCGCCCGTTGCGCGGCAGCGGACAGCCCGACGTCTACGAATCGAACACGCTCGATGCAGGATTGCGCTACGACATCGATCTGTGGGGCAAGGTCCGCAACACGGTCGCCGCCGGCCGCGACAACGCGCAAGCCGCGGCCGACGATCTCGCCTCCGTCCAGCTCAGCCTGCAGGCCCGCGTCGCCAGCACTTACTTCGATCTCGCCGGGCTCGATCGCGAAGCGGATTCGCTCGCGCAAACGATCGATGCGTATCGCCGAGCGTGGCAACTGACGGTCAGCCGTCATCGCGGCGGGCTTGCATCGGGGCTCGACGTGTCGCGCGCACGGACCCAGCTCGCGCTCGCACAGGCACGCGCATCCGACATCGCGGCGCGGCGCGCGCTCGACGAGCATGCGATCGCGGTGCTGGTCGGCGTGTCCGCGTCGACGTTCTCGCTGCCAGCCGTCGCCGCGCTGCCCGCCGTTCCGTCGATTCCGACCGGGCTCGCGTCGACGCTTCTCGAACGTCGCCCGGACGTCGCCGCCGCGGAACGCCGCGTCGCGGCGGCGAATGCGCGAATCGGCGTCGCACGTGCCGCGTACTTCCCGGACCTGTCGCTCGGCCTCGATGCAGGATTTCAGAGCGATACGTTCTCGCCGTGGCTCGCCGCACCGAACGAAATCTGGTCGATCGGGCCGCGGCTCGCGGCGACGCTGTTCGACGGCGGCCTGCGTGCCGCAGGCGTACGCGATGCGCGGGCGCGGTTCGCCGAACAGGGGGCGCGTTACCGGGCCGTCGTGCTGGCGGCGTTCCGCGAAGTCGAGGACGATCTCGCGCTGCTGCACCGGCTCGGCGACGAATCGGCCGAGGATGACGCGGCACTCGTCGCGGCGCGGCAGTCGCTTGCGCTCGCGATGTCGCGCTATCGCGACGGCGCGGTCAGCTATCTGGATGTGGTTACCGCGCAGACGACCGAACTCGATACGCAGATCGCGTCGCTCGATGTCGATGCACGACGCCTGCGGGCGTCGGTCGGGCTCGTGCGTGCGCTCGGCGGCGGCTGGCGCGGCGCGCGTTGATGAACGTTTCTTCATCGGCGTGCCCGGTGTCTGACGCAGTGCGCCCGATAACGTGTCTGGTGCCGGCATCGCGTTCGCGGTGCCGGCCTCTGCCCTTCGCAAAGGATTCCGCCATGAAGACACTGCTGTCCGCCACCCTGCTCTCCGCCCTCTGTGTCGTGCTGCCAGGGCGTGCCACCGCATCGCAATCCGCCGCGCCTCCCGAATCCGGGCCGGCGTCGCACCGTCACCCTCCCGCGTCGAACCTGAACCCGAAGCGCGCAACCGTCTCGATGCGCGCGGAAAACGCGTTCATGGCGAGCTTGCGCCGCAGCCGCACGATCAGCGCATTGACCGTTTCGGGTTCGATATCCGCGTCGCCCCATGCGTAACGCAGCACTGCATCGCGCCCGACCGGTCGCCCCGCTTCGCGCAGCAGGCATTCGACGACGCGGAATTCCCGTGCGCTGAGTGTCACCCGCCGGCCCTGCTCTTCCAGCGCGCGCGTCGCCGCGTCGAGCCGCACCGACTCGCGCCACGCGATGACGCCCGAGCGACGCCACAGCGCCCGCAAGCGTTCGTGTAGTTCCACGAACGAACACGGCTGCACAAGACATACGTCGCAGCCGGCCTGCAGAATCCGCGCGCGCCGTTCGGGCGTCGCGCCGGCGACCAGCGCGACGATGGCCGCGCCGCGGGCCGATGCGGCAAGCCGCGGCAACAGCTCGAGCGGCACCGTGGCCGCAGCCGCATCGGTTTCAACGAGCACGATCGCGTCGAAGCGGTCCTGCGTCGCCGCGAAGCAGCCGTCGCGCCACCCGTCGACACGCTCGACGCCGTGCGTGCTTTCGCGGAACGCCTTGTCGAGTCGCGCCGCTTCCGGCGTCGCGGGTGAAATCAGCAGGATGCGCATCGACCGTGCTCCGGTGCGATCATCCGAGCGAGCGCGGCCAGCATTCGACCGTGATCGCCGCGCCGGCCGGCTGCGCATCGCCGATCCGCAGCGCAAAGCCGTGTACGCGCATCACCGCCGACACGATGCTCAAGCCGAGCCCCGATCCATTGACATGACGCGTGCGCTCGCCGCGATAGAAGCGCTCTAGCACCGCGTCGCGCTCGACGGGCGCGATGCCGGGCCCGGTGTCGTCGAACCGCACGAGCGGGCCGTTCTGCGTCATGTGGAGCACGACGCGCACGCGACCGCCGGGCGGCGTGAACTTGATCGCGTTGTCCGTGAGATTGCTGAACGCCTCGAACAGCAACGCGCGGTCGCCATGAATGCCGTCGACGGGCATCGCGTCGAGTTCGAAGGCCACGCCACCCGCGTCGGCCAGCGGCTCGTACAGCTCGCATACGTCGCGCAGGAGGGCCGCGACGTCCACCGCGGCAAAGCCGCCGCGCCGGCTCAGCGTCCCGATCTCGGAGATGCGCAGCATCGCGCGAAACCGCTCGAGCAGCCGGTCGGTTTCGTCGCGTGCCGACGCCAGCAGCTGCGCCGACGCCGGATCGTGCGCGCAATGCGGCTGCTCGGCGAGCCGCGCCAGCATCGTATGCACGCGCGCGAGCGGCGTGCGCAGATCGTGTGCGATGCCGTCGCAGGTATGACGCACCTCGCCCATCAGCCGCTCGACTTCGTCGAGCATGTGATTCACGAGATGCGCGAGCAGGTCGAGTTCGTCGTAGCGCCCCACCGGCAGCCGCTTGCCGAGATCGCCCTCGGCAATCTGTCGCGTGACGCGCCGGATCGCCGCGACGCGACGCATCTGCCGCATGCCGAGCATGCTGCCGCCCGCGATGCCCGCGATCAGGATCAGCACGCCGCCGATCACGAGCCCGCGGATCGCAACCTCGCGAATCTGGATGAAGTGCGACAGGTCGCGCGCGACCACCAGCGTCATCCCGTTGTCACGGTGCACGGCCATCGCGCGCGTGACCAGCGCGGGCTGTCCGTCGAGCCGCACGAGCGTGCGGTCCAGCGTGCGCCCCTGCCGGTCGGCACGCAGCGCGGGCGGCGTCGCGATGTCGCCGGCCACGCGGCGCCCGGCCGCGTCGAACAGCCCGTAGAAACTCGTATGCAAGTGTTCGTGCTCGAGCCGCCGGTGGATCGCGAGCGGCAGCGCCGCATCGGGAATCGAATCGAAATAGATCAGTTGCCACGCGAGCACTTCGTCGGTGTCGCGCGTCATCGTGTGCGTCGCGGCGACGTTGACCACGCCCGCGAGCAGCAGCAGCGAAACCGAGAAGATCGCCGCATACGCGCACAGCCAGCGAAACGTCGTCGTATGCCAACGGCGCGTGAAGTTCGCCGCGCGGGCCGCATCCATCGCCGCCTCCGTCATCCGAGCATGTAGCCGGATCCGCGCAGGGTCTGGATCATCGGCGTGACGCCTGGCGGGTCGATCTTCTTGCGCAGGCGCCCCATGTGGACATCGATCAGGTTGGTGCCCGGATCGAAGTGATAGCCCCACACGGCCTCGAACAGCATCGTGCGCGTGATGGTCTGCCCCGCGTTGCGCATCATGAACTCGAGCACGCGGAACTCGGTGGGCAGCAACGGAATCTCGTCGACGCCGCGGCGCGCGCAGCGCGAAATGAGATCGAGCTCGAGCGCGCCGACCGTCAACAGCGTCTGCTGCGGCACGCCCGATGCCTGCCGACGGCGCAACAGCACCTCGATGCGTGCACTCAGCTCGCCGGAATCGAATGGCTTGGTCAGGTAGTCGTCGCCGCCCGCGCGCAGCCCGCGGATGCGCTCGTCGACGTCGCCAAGCGCGCTCAGCATCAGCACCGGCGTATCGATGCCGACCGTGCGCATCGCGGTCAGGATCGCGAGACCGTCCGCGCCCGGCAGCATCCGGTCGAGCGTGATCGCGTCGTAGGACGCGCTCATCGCACGTATCATCCCTTCCCGGCCGTTGTCGATCCAGTCGACTTCGAACCCGCGCGCGTTCAGTTCGCCAACGATCTCGTTCGCGGTCACCGCATCGTCTTCGACTGTCAGTACTCGCATGCCTGTCCTCGCAATGGATGTCACGACGCGCACATCCGATGCGCGCGCGACTATCGTAGACGCCCCGATCGCCATCCGGCGTTAGATGAAAATAGCTTCATCCGGCATCGGGCGGACTCGGGTGAAACATGTTTCATCCGTACGTCGCCCGCCCGGCCCCGCGCGCCGCCTACGCTGACGTCATGCGGCATCGGGCCGCGAACTCAGGAGCCACCGGATGAAACTCTCGACCACCGTCGCCTGCATGCTGCTCGCATGCGCCAGCACCGCCGCGTTCGCGGCGCCGCAACTGACGCCTCAGGAATGCAACGCCTACCCGTTCGTCCATACGCGGCACGAAGTCACGCATGCGGATCTCGTGCGCGAGCTGACCGAACTTGAACAGGTCGGCTACGAACCCGCGCATAGCAGTCCATACTACCCCGACGATCTCGACGCCGCGAAGCATCGGCTCGCGGCGGAGTACCGCGTGGACTGCACGCATGCGCTGACGGCGGACGCGGGCACGAACACGCACTGACGACCGGCGCGCACGGCGCGGCCGAAATGAGAAAAAGGCGGCACTTGCGTGCCGCCTTTTTTTGCACGAAGCGCATGGAGATCGTCCGCTGCGCCACGATGGCGTTCAACGCGACATCATGTTCATGCTGACGTTGTGCATCACCCACAGCGTGCCGACGATCAGGATCGCCGCAGTCAGCACGGTGTAGCTGAACGCCATCACGTTCCAGCGCTGGCCGGAGGAACCGTTCATGTGCAGGAAGTACACGAGGTGCACGACGATCTGCACGAATGCGAGCGCGGCCAGCGCGATCAGCGATGCGTGCGGCGACAGCACGCCACCCATCACGAGGCCGAACGACGCGGCGGTGAGCAGGACCGACAGGATGAAGCCGGCGACATAGCCGCCGACGCTGCCGTGCCCTTCTTCGAGTTGAGACGAATGCGAATGAGCCATTTAGATCACGCTCGCGAGATAGACAAAGGAAAACACGCAGATCCACACGATGTCGAGGAAGTGCCAGAAGAGGCTCAGGCACGTCAGGCGCCGCAGATCGCGATCGGTCAAATCGCCGCCACGCAATACGATCTGTCCGGCGAGCACGATCATCCACAACAGGCCGGCCGTCACATGCAACCCGTGCGTGCCGACCAGCGTGAAGAACGCCGACAGGAACGCGCTGCGCTGCGGGCCCGCGCCTTCCGCGATCAGGTGCGAGAACTCGCGCAGTTCCATCGCGAGGAACGCCGCGCCGAGCACGAACGTCACCGCGAGCCATGCGAGCAGCGCGCCGCGCCGCTGCTTGTACGCGGCCAGCATCGCGAAGCCGTAGGTGATGCTCGACAGCAGCAGCGCAGCAGTTTCGACCGCGACGCCCGGAATGTCGAACAGGTCCTTCGCGGTCGGACCACCCGCGTACTGGTTGCCGAGCACCGCGAACGTCGCGAACAGCGCCGCGAAGATCACGCAGTCGGTCATCAGGTACAGCCAGAAGCCGAATACCGAGTGCGACGGCGGATGGTCGTCGTGCTCGAGCAGGGTTGCGCTCAAGGTTTTCTGCAACATCAGTTGGCCTCCAGTTCCACGTCGTCGACATGCGTGGCCACGCGCGCCGCCGGTTGCTTCTCTTCGATCCTGCGCACCTTCGACGCCGGGATGTAGTAGCCGTCGTTGTCACGCGAGCTGTAGACCACGAGCGTCGCGACGATGCCGACCAGGCCGCCGATCGCCATCCACCAGATGTGCCACACGAGCGCGAAGCCCAGCACCAGGCTGAAGATCGCGACCACGAGGCCCGCACACGTGTTCGACGGCATGTGGATGTCGCGGATCGTCGCCGGGTTCGGCCGGCCGTCGCCGCGCGCCTTCATGTCGGCGTACGCGTCGAGCGTGCGCACTTGCGGAATCACCGCGAAGTTGTACTCGGCCGGCGGCGACGAGGTCGCCCATTCCAGCGTGCGGCCGCCCCACGGATCGCCCGTGGTGTCACGGTATGCCGGCAGGTTGCGGTTGCGGATGCTGACGACCAGTTGCAGCAGCTGGCATGCGATGCCGATCGCGATCAGCACGGCGCCGAATGCGGCGACCAGAAGCCACGGATGCCACGCCGGGTTGTCGTAGTGGTTCAGACGCCGCGTCATGCCCATGAAGCCGAGCACGTAGAGCGGTACGAACGCGACGTAGAAGCCGACCTGCCAGAACCAGAACGCGGCCTTGCCGAGCTTCTCGTTCAGCTTGAAGCCGAACGCTTTCGGGAACCAGTAGTTGAAGCCCGCGAGATACCCGAACAGCACGCCGCCGATGATCACGTTGTGGAAGTGCGCGATCAGGAACAGGCTGTTGTGCAGCACGAAGTCCGCGCCCGGGATCGCCATCATCACGCCGGTCATGCCGCCGAGCGTGAACGTGACCATGAAGCCGATCGTCCACAGCACGGGCGTCGTGAATTCGATCCGGCCGCGATACATCGTAAACAGCCAGTTGAACACCTTCACGCCGGTCGGGATCGCGATGATCATCGTCATGATCCCGAAGAACGCGTTGACGTTCGCACCGGAACCCATGGTGAAGAAGTGATGCAGCCACACGAGGAACGACAGCACCATGATCGCGCAGGTCGCGTACACCATCGTCTTGTAGCCGAACAGCGGCTTCTTCGAGAACGTCGCGATGACTTCCGAGAAGATGCCGAACGCCGGCAGGATCAGGATGTACACCTCCGGATGGCCCCACGCCCAGATCAGGTTCAGGTACAGCATCGCATTGCCGCCGGCTTCGTTCGTGAAGAAGTGCATGCCGAGGTAACGGTCGAGACCGAGCAGCGCGAGCGTCGCGGTCAGGATCGGGAAAGACGCCATGATCAGCACGTTCGTGCAGAGGGCCGTCCACGTGAACACCGGCATCTTCATCAGCGTCATGCCGGGCGCGCGCATCTTGATGATCGTCACGAAGAAGTTCACGCCGGTCAACAGGGTGCCGACACCCGAGATCTGCAGCGCCCACAGGTAGTAGTCGACCCCCACCCCCGGACTGAACTGCAGCTCCGACAGCGGCGGATACGCGAGCCAGCCCGTCTGCGCGAACTCGCCGATCACGAGCGACACGTTGATCAGGATCGCGCTGACCGCGGTCATCCAGAACGACAGCGAGTTGATGAACGGAAACGCGACGTCGCGCGCGCCGATCTGCAGCGGCACGACGAGGTTCATCAGGCCGACCATGAACACCATCGCCATGAAGAAGATCATGATCACGCCGTGTGCCGTGAAGATCTGATCATAGTGGTGCGGCGGCAGGTAGCCGGGCGCGTTGTACGCGAGCGCGAGCTGCATGCGCATCATGATCGCGTCGGCGAAGCCGCGCAGCAGCATGATCAGCGCGACGATGATGTACATCACGCCGAGTTTCTTGTGGTCGACCGTCGTCAGCCATTCCGTCCACAGCCACTTCCAGCGGCCGGTGATCGTCAGCGCGGCGAGAATGCCCAGCACGGCCAGCCCCATGAAGGCACCGGCCCCCATGATGATGGGCTGATCGAACGGGATCGCCGATAGTGTGAGTTTGCCGAACATGCGTTACCCCTTCGTGCCGCAGGCGGCGTCCTTCAGGTCGAGGACGTGGCCATCGTTGTATTTCGCGATGATGTTGTGGAAGAGCCGCGGATCGACCGACGAGAAGTAGCGCACGGGCGCCTTCTCGCTCGGTTGCGCGACGGTGCCGTACACGGTCGCGTCGAGCCGGTCCGGCGACGCCTTCACCTTCTGCACCCACGCGTCGAACTGCTCGCGCGGCTCGGCGAGCGTGCGGAACTTCATGTCCGAGAAGCCGCGGCCGCTGAAGTTGGCGGACGTGCCCGCGTAGTCGCCGGCTTCGTCGGCGATCAGGTGCAGGCGCGTCTGCATGCCGGCCATCGCGTACACCTGGCCGCCGAGCTGCGGAATGAAGAACGAGTTCATCACCGAATCCGACGTGATGCGGAAGTTCACCGGCGTGCCGACCGGAATCGCGAGCTGGTTCACCGACGCGATGCCGAGTTCCGGATAGATGAACAGCCACTTCCAGTCGAGCGCGACGACCTCGACGTCGATCGGCTTCACCGACGACTCGAGCGGCTTGTACGGATCGAGCTCGTGCGTGGTTTTCCACGTGAGCACGCCGAGAAACAGGATGATCAGCGTCGGCACCGTCCAGATCACAACTTCGATCGCGGTCGAGTGCGACCAGTTCGGCGCGTAGGCGGCGTTGCGGTTCGATGCGCGGTAGCGCCACGCGAACCACAGCGTGAGCAGGATCACCGGCACGACGACGATCAGCATCGCCCATGTCGACGTCGCGATCAGCGCCTTTTCCGCGGCACCCACACTTCCTTTCGGATTTAGTACATCTAAATTACAGCCTGACAGGCTCAGCGCCGCGCCGATCGATATCAGCGCCGTCCAGCCTCTTGAAGCTTTTCTTTTCATCACACAGCCCGAGGGTCATTGAATCCGTTGCGTATGCCCGATGCGCATTCGATCCACGAAAGTGGCCGAATCATACGTCGCGCGGGTGCGATGAAAAACCGGCGGATGCGGCAAATCATCATTGCGAAATCTGCCGTGAGACAGATTGTCGCGGGGGCAATTTCACGCAGCCGGAAGGCGAGCACGAGCCGGCCGGACGCCGCCCGCGCCTGCCCCGATGAATGTGGGTGCAACGACCGCGTCGTCTTGCGATGCGGTCGTTGCACGCGACGTCACGCCATCAACCGTGCGTCGCTGCCATGTACGCCTGCGCGGGCGCGCCGCCGTCTCCGGCCGGCAGCTTCGAATGGCTGGCGTCGTCGATCAGCCGCGCGACGGTCGGGTCGATCGCGTCGGTGAACGGCTTCGGATCGACGCCGACCATCAGCACGATCAGCGCGAGCGACCCGAACATCACGATCTCGCGGCGGCTGAGGTCGGCGAGCTTCGCGATGCGCGCGCTCGCGATCTTGCCAAACACGACGCGCTTGACCATCCACAGCGTGTACGACGCACTGAGGATCAGCGTGAGCGCCGCGATCGCGCCGATCCAGAAGTTGACGCGGATCGCGCCCATGATGACCATGAACTCGCCGACGAAGCCCGACGTGCCCGGCAGGCCGACGTTGGCCATCGCGAACAGCAGCGCGAACGTCGCGAAGCGCGGCATGACACCCGCCACGCCGCCGTATGCGGCGATCTCGCGCTGCTTCGTGCGATCAACCAGCACGCTCACGCACAGCAGCATCGCGCCCGCGACGAAGCCGTACGACACGAGCTGCACGATCGCGCCTTCGACGCCGATCTGGTTGAACAGGAACAGCCCGAGCGTGACGATCCCCATGTGCGCGACCGTCGAATATGCGAGCAGCTTGCCGAGATCGGTCTGCGCGAGCGCGATCAGGCTCGCGTAGACGATCGCGAACAGCGACAGCGCGATCACGGCCGGCGCGAAGAAGTGGCTCGCGTCCGGCGTGATCGGCAGCGCGAAGCGCAGGAAGCCGTAGCCGCCGAGCTTGAGCATCGCGAGCATCAGCGCCGCGCCCGTCGGGCCGTCCGTGTAGACGTCGCGCAGCCACGTATGCACCGGCCACATCGGCACCTTGACAGCAAACGCGGCGAAGAAACCGAGGAACACCAGCAACTGCGGCGCGAAGCCGAGCTGCAGCGTGCGCCATGCGTTCATGTCGAACGTATGCGACTTCGCGTACAGGTACAGCATCGCCATCAACAGCAGCAGCGAACCCGCGAACGAGATGAAGAAGAACTTCACCGCCGCGTAGACGCGTTGCTCCCTGCCCCACGTGCCGATCAGCAGGTACAGCGGAATCAGCGTCGCCTCGAAGAAGATGAAGAACAGCAGCCCGTCCTGCGCGACGAACACGCCGACCATCAGCCCCGACAGGATCAGGAACGACGCGTAGTACTGCGCGACGCGCACCGTGACCGACTCCCACGACGCGATCACGACGACGAGCGTCGTGAAGGCGGTGAGCACGACGAGCCACAGCGACGCGCCGTCGATCCCGACGCGCCAGCCGGCGTTGAACGCCGCCAGCCAGTTGCGGGTTTCGGCGAACTGCATCGCGGCCGAGTGCGAATCGAAACCGGCGACGAGCGGCACGACTGAGGCCAGCCCTGCGAACGCGCCGACGAGCGCGATCAGTCTCGTGCGCTGCAGGTGACCGTCGGAACCGGCGCGCAGCAGGCACGCGCCAAACAGGATCGGAACCCAGATCGCCAGGCTCAGGAAGGGAAAATCATGCATGTCAACAGGCCTTGAGAAGGTCGCGCACTGCATTGGGAACAGGCGTGACGAAAGGAACGAAATCAAATCGACAGATAGATTTCGTGGATCGCCATTGTTGGCAAAATGTAAAGCGGAATCAGCGCAAGGTTTGACGCCGCTCAAGCGCAATCGGGTTAACCAGCATAAGGCGATTGATTATTTTTTGCATCGCAGCAAAGCTGCGTTTCGCTATGCGCGGACATGCCGTTGATTTTTATATGTAATTTTTTGTATTGTGACGCGGCGTCGATCTCATGACTCGATGCGATGCCACATTATTGTCCGAAGACCGGTTCGTCGGAGCGCTATAGGTGAATGCGGGGAAGGATGAATGAGACCAATTCAATCCTTACACTCACGCTTTCATTTTGTCTTCATTGGCTAACGATCGCCGCGATCCGGAACATCGGAAGTCGCGGCGCATTCCGTTAGCGCTGATGGCTCAGCCTGTCCCACACACGCATCGTCACCGCACGATAGTGGTTGTGCTGCGCCGGGAAATGGACGAAACGGCTGTCTTGCGTCGCATAGACGGGCGACGACGCGAGCGACGTCGCATCGACGATGTAGCGCGCGTCGATCATGCCCGCCTCCAGCAGTTCGACATAAATCGCCTGCTGGTCGCCGCCGCTTGCATAGACTGACGACCGATCGTCGAAGCTCTCGATGCGCGCGCATATGCGCTCGACCAGTTCGCACATCGGTGCGACATTGCGCACGCCGATCATGCACGAGTTGATCGCCCAGGCCGTGTGGTCGGTGCCGATCACGAAATCGCGGCCGTCGATCACGCTGTCGACCGTCTGCCGCTGGTCGATCGCGAGGATGTCGGCGTCGACCCAGAACACGAACGCGTGATCGGGCAGATGTTCGCGAATCAGGTGCAGCTTCGCCCAGTTCGCATCGACGCCGGCCGGCAGAAACGCGGGCGGTTCGCGATACGCGTGGTACGCATAGCCGTGTCGCGTGCAATAGCGAATGAAGTTCTCTTCGTGAAGATCGCCGTAACCGGCGATGTGCGACGTGTGCAGACTCACGAACGCGATGTCTGCATGCGGGTTCAGGTGCCGTACCGGCTCACGCGTTCGTTGCTGCGCGGCGCGCCAGTCGTCCATTGCGCGCGGCTGCTCGCCTCGCTGAACGCGCGCCGCATCGTCGACGAGCGCGAGCACATAGCGAAAGTCGTAGTCGGGCGTCGGCGCCCATACGCCATCGATCACACGCCATTCGGGCGCCTGGTGCGCCACCAGCGGATGCGCGCCGACGACCTCGTCGATCACAAGCCCATCGCCCCACACCGTCTGGGCCGACGCGAAATAGCCGGTCGCGAGCGGCTGATCGAACGGCAGCGGCGGGAAGTGCTCGGCAAGCAGCGTCGCCTCGCACGCATGGTGCCGCTCCGGCAGGCGCATCGCCCACTTGCCCAGCTCGACCACCAGCTTGCGCAAGCGCTCGCGCACGTCGGGCACGTTGCGAAAGATCATGCCGCTTGCGGCGGGCAACGGCGACTTCGACGTCTGCGTCGTGACGATCGCGTCATAACCGTCGGCGACATCCGGCAACGCATGCTGGCCAAACACCACCGAGAACGGATCGAGCACGAGCAGCAACGCGCCCTGCTCCATCGCGACGAGCTGCGCGATGATCGCGTGGTACTTGTGCAGCACCTGCTGGCGCTCGCCATATACGTGCGTACCGTCGACGATCGCGTGCCGGTAGCCGCGGCCCCGCGCGTAGCGTTCGTGATTGTCGACGAGCCCGTCGACGGGTCGATGCGAAAGGATGGTCAGTACGGAATGCATGCGTGCCGGAACTCCGGGTTGAGCCGCGCGAGGCGATACGCCTATTTAGCGCATGAGCGCCGCTCAAGTCGAGCATTGATTGGCTGTCCGGACGAAGCGTGGCGCCGGGCGGCAGGCCCGTCAACGCAGCGGAAAAGAAAAAGCCCCGCAAGTCCGAGAACTTGCGGGGCTTTGTCACCGCTTTTGGCGGAGACGGAGGGATTCGAACCCTCGATCCAGGTTTTGGCCCAGATGCTCCCTTAGCAGGGGAGTGCCTTCGACCTCTCGGCCACGTCTCCCAAACTTTCGCTCGCACCAGGGAGGCAGTGCGACGAGAACAAGATCATATAGGGTTTGGAGCCGTTGGTCAATTTCTATGATGCATTTTCTTCAATGCATCACAAAAAATTCACGCGGCCTGATCGAGCTCGAATGCCTTGTGCAGCGCGCGGACAGCCAGCTCCATGTATTTCTCGTCGATCAGCACCGAAATCTTGATTTCGGACGTCGAGATCATCTGGATGTTGATGCCCTCTTCCGACAGCGTGCGGAACATCTTGCTTGCGACGCCCACGTGCGAACGCATACCGACGCCGACGACCGACACCTTCGACACCTTCGGGTCGCCCTGCACGCGCTCGGCGCTCACATGGCCCTGCACCTGGTTGGTGAGGATGTCCATGGCCTTCTGGTAGTCGCCGCGGCCGACCGTGAACGTAAAGTCCGTCTTCCCTTCGACGCTCTGGTTCTGGATGATCATGTCGACGTCGACGTTCGCGTCGGCGACCGGGCCGAGGATCTGATACGCGATGCCCGGCTTGTCGGGCACGCCCATCACCGCAATGCGGGCTTCGTCGCGCTGGAACGCGATGCCGGAAATGACTGCCTTTTCCATGGTCTCGTCTTCTTCAAAAGTAATCAGGGTGCCCGAGCGCATTTCTTCGTCGAGCGCAATCAGCGGATCGGTCAGGCTCGACAGCACGCGCGTCTTCACCTGGTATTTGCCGGCGAATTCGACCGAGCGGATCTGCAGGACCTTCGAGCCGAGGCTGGCCATTTCCAGCATCTCCTCGAACGTCACGCGATCGAGGCGCCGCGCCTCTTCGACCACGCGCGGATCGGTCGTGTAGACGCCGTCGACGTCCGTGTAGATCAGGCACTCTTCGGCATCCAGCGCGGCCGCGACCGCCACCGCCGACGTGTCCGAGCCGCCACGGCCCAGCGTCGTGATGTGGCCATCCGGATCGACGCCCTGGAAGCCCGTGATGATCACGACCTTGCCGGCGTTCAGATCGGCCTTCACGCGCTCGTCGTCGATCGAGTGGATACGCGCCTTCGTGAACGCGCTGTCGGTCTTGATCGGCACTTGCCAGCCGGCATAGCTCACGGCTTCGACGCCGATTTCCTGCAGCGCGATCGACAGCAGGCCGACGCTGACCTGCTCGCCGGTCGACGCGATCATGTCGAGCTCACGCGGGCTCGGCTGGCTCGAAATCTCTTTCGCGAGACCGAGCAGACGGTTGGTTTCGCCGGACATCGCGGACGGCACGACCACCATCTGGTGCCCGGCCTGATGCCATTTTGCGACGCGTTTCGCGACGTTCTTGATGCGCTCGACCGAGCCCATCGAAGTGCCGCCGTATTTGTGTACGATGAGTGCCATTGTCGTTCTGAACTGAAGGAGAAGCCGCACGGGCGCGCAGGGCAGGCCGAGTTGCCGTTCGGTCACGCGGCTTGTGGCTGTGGACGGACGACGAGGGGGACGGCTGGGACGCAACACGCAAGCGTGACGGATTTTGCCCGGAAGGCCGATCAGGCCGCGCAAACCGGGTACGTCACGCGGAAAACCTGCACAAATCGCTCAAAAATCGAGCCGAGCAAACGTCCGAGCGTACCCGATAGAGGCCCGCTTGACAAGCCGCCCGCCGGTTTGGCAAGCGTTCCGGCGCTGTTTACCAAATGATGAAAACCGGCGCGCGATCGCGCGGCCGGAAGCGTGCCGCCGCTACGCGATCAGCAGGTCGGGACGCCACTCGATCCGGCGCCACCCGCCGTCGCCGGACAGCCCGTCGCCATGATTCACGCCGAGCCGCGGCACGTAGACGAGCCGGTCGCCCGCGAACAACAGCGGCACGTCGCGCTGCCAGGCCGGCACGCCGCGCTCCTGGAACAGATTCTTCAGCGTGCGGCCCGGGCCGCCAGGTGACGTACGCAGCCGCTCGCCGCCCGCGCGGGCGCGCGCGGCAAGCGCGGCGCTTCGCAGCAGCGCCTCCGGCACCGCACCGTCGCTGCCGGCTTCGGCCGGCGCGAACACGAACGTGCCGCGCCATGCCGGTACGTGCCAGACTTCCTGGCCGTCCCACGCAAGCGAGGATTCGGGATGCGGCGTTCCGGTACCGTCGTCGGCCGGTTCGGCGCTGTCGCCCGCCTCCCAGTACACGGTGTCGCGATAGAGCCGCAGACACTGCCCGGCGTGATCGACCCGCAGCGCATGCGCGTCGTGCGCGGCGCGCAGTTGCCGCATCATGTTCGCGAGCCGCCCTGCCGATGCGCCGGGCAAGCCGAGCCGGCGCATCCAGAAACGCAGCAGGTTCGCGCCGCGCGTGTCGTCGAACGCGATCAGCGCATCGCGCGACAGCGCGCGGCCGTCGTCACGCGCGGCGCCGGCGAAATCCAGTTCGGCGAGATCGTCGAGCAGCCGCTGCGCGGCGGCCGCATGCTGGGCCGCGCGGCCCAGCGCATCGCGAAAGCCCGGGAAATGCGCGGCGAGCGACGGCAGCACGTCAACGCGCAGCGCATTGCGCGCATAGCGCGTATCGGCGTTGGATTCGTCGTCGATCCACGTCAGCCCGCGCTGCGCCGCATAGCGCTCCAGTTGCGCGCGCAACAATCGCAGCAGCGGTCGCACGCGCTCGACGCCCGCACCGTCAGGGCGATAACGCGGCGCCATCGCGGCCAGGCCGGCGATCCCCGCACCGCGCAGCAACTGCAGCAGCACGGTCTCCGCCTGGTCGTCGGCATGCTGCGCGACCCAGAGCGCGGCCACGCCATGACGTTCGCACATCGCGTCGAGCGCCGCATAGCGGCGCTCGCGCGCGGTCGCCTCGACGCCGAGGCCGCTGTCGCGCGGCACGTCGACACGCTCCGATTCGAACGCGACGCCGAGTCGCTCGGCCACCTCCTGCGCATGCGCGACCCATGCGTCGGCGTTCGCGCTCAGGCCGTGATGCACGTGCAGCGCGACGCAGCGCGATGCACCCGCCACGCGCACGGCCGCGTCGAGCAGCACGGTCGAGTCGAGACCGCCGCTGTACGCGATCGCGATGCGCGCATCAGCCGGCACATCGGCAAGCGCAACGCCGACCGCGTCGAGAACGATGCGGTCGGCGGGGAATTCGGTCGAGGGGATCACGAGACAGACGCACGCCCGACGGCGCGCGATGCGAACACGCCGGTCATGCGCCGGGCGTCGTTTCCTTGAACTTGCCGTAGGCCATCAGGCGCTCGAAGCGGCGCTCGCGCAACGCATCGATGCTCATGCCCTGGAACTGGCGCAGCGAATCGGCGAGCGCACGGCGCAGCAGCGCGGCCATGCCCTTCGGATCGCGGTGCGCGCCGCCGAGCGGCTCGTTGATGATCTTGTCGATCAGGCCGAGCGCCTTCAGGCGATGCGCGGTCAGGCCCAGGGCTTCCGCTGCCTCGGGCGCCTTCGCGGCACTCTTCCACAGGATCGACGCGCAGCCTTCCGGCGAGATGACCGAATAGGTCGAGAACTGCAGCATCATCACGGTGTCGGCCACGGCGATCGCGAGCGCGCCGCCCGAACCGCCCTCGCCGATCACGGTCGTGATGATCGGCGTCTTCAGTTCGGCCATCACGTACAGGTTGCGGCCGATCGCCTCCGACTGGCCGCGCTCTTCCGCGCCGATGCCCGGGTACGCGCCCGGCGTGTCGACGAACGTGAAGATCGGCAGCCCGAACTTCTCGGCGAGACGCATCAGGCGTTCGGCCTTGCGATAGCCTTCCGGACGCGGCATCCCGAAGTTGCGCGCCGCGCGTTCCTTCGTGTCGCGCCCCTTCTGATGGCCGATCACCATGCACGGATGGCCGCCGAAGCGCGCGAGACCGCCGACGATCGAAAGATCGTCCGCGAATGCGCGGTCGCCATGCAGTTCGTGAAAATCGGTAAACAGTTCCGCAACGTAATCGAGCGTGTACGGACGCTGCGGATGCCGCGCGATCTGCGAGACCTGCCACGGCGACAGATTCGCGTAGAGGTCCTTCGTCAGTTGCTGGCTCTTCTTCGACAGACGCTCGATTTCTTCCGAAATATCGACAGCCGAGTCGTCCTGCACGAATCGCAGCTCTTCGATCTTGGCCTCGAGTTCGGCGATCGGCTGTTCGAAATCCAGAAACGTGGTCTTCATGTGTTCGAATCCTTGGGTCTTGCGGCAGCGCGTATTCTACCCGCGCGGGCGACGTGCAAGACCGGCTCTCAACTATTGATGTTCAAAACCCGATAGCCGTCAATCGGCGTCGACGTCCGGCGTGTCGAGGCTGCGCCACATGTACCAGGTCGCGACGGTACGCCACGGCTCCCAATTGGCGGCCACTTCGCGCGCCTCGCTGCGCGTGACGGGCTCCCCGCTGAAGTAATTGACGCTGATCGCGCGGATCAGGCCCGGATCGTCGAGCGGCAGCACGTCCGGCCGCGACAGGTTGAAGATCAGGAACATCTCGGCCGTCCAGCGACTGATGCCGCGGATCTGCGTGAGTTCGGCGATCACGTCCTCGTCGTCCATCGACGTCCATTTGTCGACGTGCAGCGCGCCGGACACGAAGTGTTGCGCGAGGTCGAGAATATATTCCGTCTTGCGCTTCGACAGTCCGCACGCGATCAGCTTGTCCGCCCCGAGCCGGATGACCGGCTGCGGTGCGAGCTTCGGACACGCATCCTCGATGCGCGCCCACAGCGCCTGCGCGGACGGCACCGAGATCTGCTGGCCGACGACCGAACGCGCGAGCGTGACGAACGGGTCGCCGCGCTTCACGAGATGCGCGGGGCCGAACTTCGGGATCAGTTTCTTCAGGATGCGGTCGCGCTTGACGAGATCGGCGCACGCCTTGTCCCAGTATGCGGGGCGCACGACACCATCGGCGCCGTCGACTGCCGCATCGGCTGCACGCACCTTGCGGGCCGCGTCGGCGGCCGCCATCGCGACCTCCGGCTGCACCGCGTCCGCGCCCTTCCCGCGTGCGGGCTTCGCATGACCGTTGAGCGCACCGTTCGGCACGGCGCGCGTCACGTCCGCCTTCGCCGCTGGCGCGCGCTTGGCCGCCGGACGCGCGGCGAGCGGAGTCGCGCGCCTGACCGGCGCTTTTCTGGCCGTTGCCATCTTGCCTCCTACCTGACGGATCGGTCAGTGGAACGCACCGCGCTCATACGCGACGCCATTCGGTCGATCCGCCCGGTTTGTCTTCAAGTGCGATGCCGGCGTCGAGCAGTTCCGCCCGAATCCGGTCCGCTTCGGCATAGTCCTTCGCTTGCTTCGCCGCGACACGTGCGGCGATCTTCGCTTCGATTTCGTCGGCTGCGAGCCCGCCCGCCTGCGCGGCACCCGTACCCTGCTGCAGGAACGCGCGCGGTTCGCGGCCAAGCAGGCCCAGCAGGCCCGCCAGCTGTTTCAGTTGCCGCGCGAGCGATGCATCGCGCGTGCGGTTGACTTCGCCCGCCAGCTCGAACAGCGTCGCCACCGCGACCGGCGTGTTGATGTCGTCGTTCATTGCGGCCGCGAAACGCTGCGCATGCGGCTCGTTCCAGTCGAGCGCGAGCGCGTCGGGCTCGACATCCTTCAGCGCCGTATACAGGCGCGTGAGCGACGCGCGCGCATCGTCGAGATGCACGTCGCTGTAGTTGAGCGGCGACCGGTAGTGCGTGCGCACGATGAAGAAGCGCATGACCTCGGCATCGTAGCGCTCGAGCACTTCGCGGATCGTGAAGAAGTTGCCGAGCGATTTCGACATCTTCTCGTTGTCGACCTGCACGAAGCCGTTGTGCATCCAGTAGTTGACGAACGTTTGGCCGGTCGCGCCTTCGCTCTGCGCGATCTCGTTCTCGTGGTGCGGGAATTGCAGGTCCTGGCCGCCGCCGTGGATGTCGAAATGCTCGCCGAGCAGCGTGCAGCCCATCGCGGAGCACTCGATGTGCCAGCCCGGCCGGCCCATCCCGTACTTCGATGCCCACGATGCGCCTTCCGGGTCGTCCGCCTTCGCGCGCTTCCACAGCACGAAATCGAGCGGGTCTTCCTTCGCGTCGTTCGCGGCGACGCGTTCGCCCGCGCGCAGGTCGTCGAGCGACTTGCCCGACAGCTTCCCGTAGTTCGCGAACTTGCGCACCGAATAATTGACGTCGCCGTCGGTCGCCTGGTACGCGTAGCCGTTCGTCTCGAGCTGCTCGATCATCCCGAGCATCTGCGGAATGAACTGCGTCGCGCGAGGCTCGATGTCCGGCCGCTGGATGCCGAGCGCCGCTTCATCCTCGTGCATCGCGCCGATGAAGCGGTCGGTCAACGACTTGATCGTCTCGCCGTTCTCGACTGCTCGGCGGATGATCTTGTCGTCGATGTCGGTGATGTTGCGCACGTACGTGACCCGATAGCCGATCGCACGCAGCCAGCGCTGGACGAGGTCGAACACGACCAGCATGCGCGCGTGGCCCACGTGACAATAGTCGTAGACGGTGATCCCGCATACGTACATCCGCACTTCGCCTGACTGGCGCGGCACGAAAACTTGCTTGTCACGCGCGAGCGTGTTGTAGATGCGCAGTGATTCCATAGAGATGAACCGTGAGCCGAAGGAAACCGCCCTGGCGAAGCTCGCCCAGCATGCGAAACGGACGGACCACCTGCCGCGGCACGACGCCGCGCGTCCTCGGTATCACATGGGGCGGTCAGGCTGCAAGCACAGCGGTGACGGCCACGAGAGGCAAAGAAAGACTATCTGCGGCTCGCCGGAACGCGCAGACGTTTTGTTAGAATGGCTCGGAGTATAACATTCCGATTTACGCCTATGAAACCTCATCGCGGCCGCGCGCCGAGCGCTGCGACCCTCGTTGCGACCGCCGTCATGGGCGTCGCACTGACGCTTTTCGCGGCCCCCGCGGCATACGCGCAAAAGGCCCCGGCCACCGCCGACGGCACGCCCGAGATCGACGGATCGATCGCCGGCAAGCAGTGGAAACAGGCGCTCGCGCAACTCGACGCACGCATTGCGTCGAATCCGCACGACGTTCAGGCGCAGTTCAAGCGCGGCACCGTGCTCGCCCGCCTGAACCGCGACGACGACGCGATCCAGCAGTTCGTCGCGATCACGCAGGCCTACCCCGAACTGCCGGAACCGTACAACAACCTCGCGGCGCTCTACGCGAAGCACGGCCGCTACGACGAAGCGCGCAGCGCGCTCGTCACCGCGACGCAATCGAACCCGAGCTACTCGCTCGCGTACGAGAACCTCGGCGACCTTTATCTGCGCCTCGCGGCCGAATCGTACAAGCGCGCGCAATCGCTCGGCCGCACGAGCGGCGCGACCGCGCAGCGCCTCGCCGACCTGCAGAAGATCGTGTCGCCGCCGAAGGCGGCGGCGAACGCGCGCGCCGTCACGCCGGCCACGCGCGCGTATACCGATCGCGCCGCCGCGAACGTGGGCACCACCACGCTGCCGATGTCGCCGACGTTCCAGTTCAACGGTCCGTCCGGTGCGCTGACGGCGCCGTACGTCGCGCCGTCGCAGTAAGCGGCGCAACTTTCCTTCCCTCCCATTCTGAGGATCGCAATGAAACGTCTGTTGCTGGCGCTTGGCGGCGCCGCCCTTCTCGCGACCGCGCCCGCGTTCGCGCAATCGGCCACCGCGCACCCCGTCGTGCAGCTGAAGACCTCGCAGGGCGACATCCGCGTCGAGCTCTATCCGGAGAAGGCGCCGAAGACGGTCGCCAACTTCCTCGATTACGTGAAGGCCGGCCAATACAACGGCACGATCTTCCATCGCGTGATCAAGGGCTTCATGATCCAGGGCGGCGGCTACAAGACCAACTTCGAGGAGAAGCCGACCCGCGCGCCGATCCCGCTGGAAAGCCGCAATGGTCTGAAGAACCTGACAGGCACGATCGCGATGGCGCGTACCAGCGATCCGAATTCGGCCACCGCGCAGTTCTTCATCAACACGGTCGACAACAGCGGCCTCGACTACCCGAACCCGGACGGCAACGGCTATGCCGTGTTCGGCAAGGTCGTGTCGGGCCTCGACGTCGTGAAGAAGATCGAAGGCGTGGCGACGACCTCGCGCGGCCCGATGCAGGACGTGCCGGCCCAACCGGTCCTGATCGAATCGGCCAGCATCGTCTCGAAATAAGCACCTGCCGGCTCGTCCGGCGCCACACGCGGCCGCGTCGCACGACCGGCCGCGTGCCATTTAAACCGCCTTACCGAAGGAATTCATCATGGTTGAACTGCACACGAACCACGGCGTGATCAAGCTCGAGCTGGACGCCGCCAAGGCACCGAAGACGGTCGAGAACTTCCTCAACTACGTGAAGAAGGGTCACTATGACGGCACGGTGTTCCACCGCGTGATCAACGGCTTCATGATTCAAGGCGGCGGCTTCGAGCCGGGCCTGAAGCAAAAGCCGACCGACGCGCCGATCGACAACGAAGCGAACAACGGCCTGAAGAACGACAACTACACGATCGCGATGGCGCGCACGAACGATCCGCACTCGGCGACCGCCCAGTTCTTCATCAACGTGAACGACAACGACTTCCTGAACCACTCGTCGCCGACGCCGCAGGGTTGGGGTTACGCCGTATTCGGCAAGGTCGTCGAAGGCCAGGACGTGGTCGACAAGATCAAGGGCGTCAAGACGGGCAACGCGGGCTTCCACCAGGACGTCCCGACCGACGACGTCGTGATCGAAAAGGCCGTGGTGGTCTGACGCATAGTCCGATACGGAGGCACTTCGATGTTGCAGGAGAGTCCGCCGCGAAGCGTCTCCGCGGGCGTGCCGGGCGAGCGCGAATACGCGCAAGCCGCACGCCCGTTCCTGTTTCTCTCCGATCTGCACCTGAGCGAGGCGATTCCGAAGACGGTCGCCGCGTTCGAGCATTTCGTGAAATACACGGCAGACAGCGCCGACTCGGTGTTCATCCTCGGCGACCTGTTCGAATACTGGATCGGCGACGACGTGCTCGACCACGATCCGTTCGCGGCGCGCATGGCCGCGCTGATGCATACGTTCTCGGAACGCGGGATTGCGCTCTACGTGATGCACGGCAATCGCGATTTCCTGCTCGGCCGGCGATTCATGAAGGCTGCTGGCGCGATGCTGCTGCCCGATCCGGCGCTGATCACGTCGTTCGGCCAGCGCATCGTGCTCGCCCACGGCGACGCGCAATGCACGGCCGATCGCGGCTACCAGATATTTCGGCGGTTTGCCCGCAATGGCGTCGCGCAGGCGCTGTTTCTCGCGTGGCCGTTCCGCTGGCGCCGCGCGCTCGCGCAACGAATGCGCTCGAACAGCGAAGCGGGCCGGATGCGCCCTGCCTCGGCGCTCTACGACGTCACGCGTGAAGGCATCGCCGCGCTGTTCCGCAAGAGCCGCGCGAGCGTGATCATTCACGGTCACACGCATCGCCCCGCAAGCCATGCCGAACCGGGTGGGATTCGCTGGGTACTGCCCGACTGGGATCTCGATCACGGCATGCCGCGCGGCGGCTATCTGCGCGTCGACGCCGAAGGCATCCACGCGATGCCGCTCGACTGACGCGATCGGCGCATGCCGGCGGCCGCCGGCATGCGCCACGTTACGACTGGCGCTCGAGCGCCTTGCCTTCCAGCACCGCCGACAGCCTGCGGAGGTCGAGACGCGCCGCGTCCGTGCCCTGCAGCGTTTCCAGATGCGTGCCGAGTTGCTCGAGCGCCGCGACGATCTCGTCCACGCGCCGGCTTTCCTTCGCCGCGTGGTCGATCAGACCGTGAATCGCAAGCGACATCGGGTCGTCCGCGTTCGGCGTGATCCCGTACGCGCAGAACGCGGCGCGCTCGGGCTGCGGCTTCGCTTGTGCCGGCATCACGATGCGCGCCGGATTACCGACCGCGGTGCCGCCTGCCGGCACCGGCTTCACGACGACCGCGTTGGAACCGATCTTCGCACCCGCGCCGACCGTGAAACCGCCGAGCACCTTCGCGCCCGCGCCGACGATCACGCCGGCCTCGAGCGTCGGATGGCGCTTCGCGCCGCGCGTGAGCGACGTGCCACCGAGCGTCACGCCCTGATAGATCGTGCAGTCGTCGCCGACGATCGCGGTTTCACCGATCACGACACCCATCCCGTGATCGATGAAAACGCGCCGGCCGATCGTCGCGCCCGGGTGAATCTCGATACCCGTCAGGAAGCGCCCGGCCTGCGACGCGAAGCGTGCGAGCCAGTAGCGCTTCGCGCGCCAGCACGCATGCGCGAAGCGATGCAGCACGAGCGCGTGCAGCCCCGGATAACAGGTCAGCACTTCCCAGGCACTGCGAGCGGCGGGATCCCGCTCGCGAATCGTCGCAACGTCTTCGCGCAGTCTAGTGAACATGATCTGATCTGGGCTGGGGAAAAGGCCGGCGCGCCCCGCCGGCAATGGCCGGCCGTTATCGCACCGGGTAATTTGCTTATGACGTCCGGCGATTGTAGGGCCACTCGCGCGCGGCCGCACGGCGTCGGGTGTTCACCCCGCCGGCGGCACGGGTATTCGTGCGGAACGCCCGTCGCGGCGGATTGACACGGCCTTCCGTTGGATCGGCGCGCATCAAGTCACCGACATCGAGCGGTCGATGCAACGCGGCGTTCGCGGGCGGGGGCAGCCGTGCAGCGCGCGAGCGCCCGGCAGCCGGCGCGCCGGGCCGCTTACGCGTCGCCGTCCGACGTGCCGGACTTCAGCAGGATGTGCTTCGCGATGCCGCGCAGGATGTTGACCTCCTCGCGCTCGAGACCGGTGCGTGCGAACAGGCGCCGCAGCCGCGGCATCAGCTTCTTCGGGTTGCGCGGATCGAGAAAATCGAGCGCGATCAGCGCGTTCTCGAGGTGTGCGTACATCCGCTCGATCTCGTCGCTCTGCGCGAGCGTGCCGGCTTCTGCCGGCGCCGAATGCGCTGGCTCGCTCCCCTGCTCCAGCAGCGAGACGCGCAGTTCGTATGCGAGCACCTGGACCGCCTGCGCGAGGTTCAGCGAGCTGTAAGCCGGATTCGCCGGGATGTGCGCGAGCGCGCTGCACTGGTCGACGTGCTCGTTCGCGAGGCCGGTGCGCTCGTTGCCGAATACGAGCGCGATGTCGCCGGTGCCGACCTGCGTGCGCGCCTGTTCGGCAGCCGCGCGCGGCGCAAGGCGCGGCGGCCCGTATTCGCGCGCGCGGGCAGTCATCGCGATCGACCACTGGACGCCGGACAACGCTTCGCCGAGCGTGGGCACGACATGCGCGGACGCGAGGACGTCGTCCGCGCCGCTCGCCATCGCGATCGCCTCGGGGTCGCTCTGCACGTGCGGCGCGCGCGGCGCGACGAGTACGAGCCTGGAGAAACCCATCGTCTTCAGCGCACGGGCGGCCGCCCCGACATTGCCGGGATGGCTCGGCTCGACGAGCACGAAGCGGGTGGACGTGAAGCCGCCGGACGGCGGCGGGGACGAGGCCGCGCCCGATTCGGACGGCGCGGCAAGGTTCTGCGGGGTTTCCACTACATACGACTCGGTTCATCAGAATGGCAGTATGGTATCGCCATCGCCCCGGCAAACCCACTCGTCCGGACGGCCAGTGGGGTTTCCCCGCATTCCGGCCACCTGAAACTCTCGAAAATCGGGTAAAATCATGCGTTTACGTGTCGCATCCCATGCGACACGGGTCGTACCCTGCTCTTTGTCAATTCGCGTCTCATCTCGCCCGGCACGTTTGCGCCGTTCCGGGCGGTGTGTTCCACTTCGTGGCGGCCCGTGCCGCCGGCTACAGGATCCAGGCTCATGCATCCCATGCTCAACATCGCTGTCAAGGCTGCGCGCCGCGCCGGACAGATCATCAACCGTGCCTCGCTCGACCTCGACCTGATCGAGATCCGCAAGAAGCAGCAGAACGACTTCGTCACCGAAGTGGACAAAGCCGCCGAAGAGGCGATCATCGAGACGCTGAAGACCGCCTACCCCGACCACGCGATCCTCGCGGAAGAATCGGGCGAATCCGAGAACGAATCCGAATTCAAGTGGATCATCGATCCGCTCGACGGCACGACCAACTTCATCCACGGCTTCCCGTACTACTGCGTGTCGATCGCGCTCGAGCACAAGGGCGTCGTCACGCAGGCCGTCGTCTACGATCCGAACAAGAACGACCTGTTCACGGCCACCCGCGGCCGCGGCGCGTACCTGAACGACCGCCGCATCCGCGTCGGCCGTCGCGACCGCCTGGCGGACGCGCTGGTCGGCACCGGCTTCCCGTTCCGCGAGAAGGACGGCCTCGATGCATATGCGCGCCTGTTCACCGAAATGACGCAGGCCTGCACGGGGCTGCGCCGTCCGGGCGCGGCCGCGCTCGATCTCGCGAACGTCGCGGCCGGCCGTCTCGACGCGTTCTTCGAGCAGGGCATCAACGTGTGGGACATGGCGGCGGGCAGCCTGCTGATCACCGAAGCCGGCGGCCTCGTCGGCAACTACACGGGCGACGCCGACTTCCTGCATCGTCATGAGATCGTCGCGGCGAACCCGAAGATCTACGCGCAGATGATTCCGATCCTGAACCGCTACAGCCGCATGCATCCGGCAGCGGAGTAAATCCGGGCCGCGCCCGCGCGGCGCGGCTGGACGCAGATCCCTGCCGCCAGCACGCCGCCCCGCCTGTCTCAACACCGCCACGACATCATGGCGACCGTATCCGAATACTCATGTTACGGCTAAGCGAACTTAAACTCCCGCTCGACCACCCCGACAGCGCCCTCGAAGCCGCGATCCGCGCGCGCCTCGCGGAGCTTGGCGTGCCGGCAGACGGGCTCCTCCGTTACACGGTGTTCCGCCGTGCGCACGATGCGCGCAAGCGCGCCGACATCAAGCTCACGTATATCGTCGACGTCGAAGTCAAGGACGAAGCGGCCGTGCTTCCGCGACTCGCCGGCACGCCGCATTGCGGCGTGACGCCCGACATGGCGTACCACTTCGTCACGAAGGCGCCCGAGCACGCCGACTTCCTGCGCCCGGTCGTCATCGGCATGGGGCCGTGCGGCGTGTTTGCCGGCCTTATCCTCGCGCAGATGGGTTTCCGCCCCATCATCCTCGAGCGCGGCAAGGCCGTGCGCGAGCGCACCAAGGACACCTTCGGCCTGTGGCGCAAGAGCGTCCTCAATCCCGAGTCCAACGTGCAGTTCGGCGAAGGCGGCGCGGGGACGTTTTCCGACGGCAAGCTTTACAGCCAGATCAAGGATCCCCACCACTACGGCCGCAAGGTGCTCGACGAATTCGTCAAGGCCGGTGCACCGGAGGACATCCTCTATCTGAGCCGCCCGCACATCGGTACGTTCCGCCTCGTCAGCATGGTGGAAAAGATGCGCGCGACCATCCACGAACTGGGCGGTGAAGTACGCTTCGAAACCCGGGTCGAGGACATCGAAATCGACCAGGGCAAGGTGCGCTCGCTGACGCTGTCGAACGGCGAAACGCTCCGGTGCGATCACGTGGTACTGGCCGTGGGCCACAGCGCGCGCGACACGTTCCAGATGCTGCACGACCGCGGCGTGTATGTCGAAGCGAAGCCGTTCTCGCTCGGTTTCCGGATCGAACACCCGCAGGGGCTGATCGACCGCAGCCGCTTCGGCAAGTTCGCGGGTCACAAGCAACTGGGCGCGGCCGACTACAAGGTGGTTCACCACTGCAGCAACGGACGCGCCGTCTACAGCTTCTGCATGTGCCCCGGCGGCACGGTGGTCGCAGCGACCTCCGAGCCGGGCCGCGTGGTCACCAACGGCATGAGCCAGTATTCCCGCGCCGAGCGCAACGCGAATGCGGGCATCGTCGTCGGCATCACGCCGGAAGACTATCCGGGCGGCCCGCTGGCGGGCATTGCGTTCCAGCGCAAATGGGAAGAACGCGCGTTCGAGCTCGGCGGCGGCGATTACAGCGCGCCCGGGCAACTGGTCGGCGATTTCATCGCGGGCCGGCCGTCGACTTCGCTCGGCTCCGTGGTGCCGTCGTACAAACCGGGCGTGCGCCCGACCGATCTCAGCACCGCGCTGCCCGACTACGTGATCGAAGCCATTCGTGAAGCGCTGCCGCAGATCGACAAGAAGATCGCCGGCTTCGCGATGCACGATGCGGTGCTCACTGGCGTGGAGACGCGCACGTCGTCACCGATCCGGATCCGGCGCAAGGACAACTACCAGAGCGTGAACGTCGAAGGGCTGTATCCGGCCGGCGAAGGCGCCGGATATGCGGGCGGCATCTATTCGGCAGCGATCGACGGCATCGAAGTCGCGCAGGCGGTGGCGCTCGATCTGATGTCGGCGCACACGCCCTGATATTGCAGGGCGAACTCGGCGCACGCACGCCCGTGCGCCGGGTGAAGCCGGCATGTTCAATGCGTGCCCGGGGCGCGCTCGAATCGCCACATCGGGCCGACGGTCTCTGATCGCGATCCCCGGCCGGGTTTCGCTGCGCCCCAGCCATTCAAAGGTCGATGTGCCGGACACGACCGACGCCGGGCCAAATTTCGCTTTGGTATACTTCGCGCCCCAAGTTCTCTACGTTTCCGTGCATCCATGGCCGCCGCACAGTCGGACAACGCGTCATCTGATTTCATGCCGGCTGACCTCAGGCAAAGCGTGGTCACACAGACGTTGCCGCATTCCCAGGTCGGCATCAGCCGATTGAAAACATCACGTAGAAATATTGGCCGAACTGCGCCATATGAACTTGAAGACGCCGATCTGATCGTGTTGCAACTGCGCGCGTTCGGCGAACAGGAGTTGTGGCTTGACGGACGTGTCGCCCGTTTCGTCCCCTACGACGCGGGGACCGTCACGATTCATGACCTCGATCGCAGATGGGTTTCCGACCTGAAGGGAGCATTCGACTGTATCCATTTTCACCTCCCTCGCCGAACGCTGGAGGAGACAGTCGATGAAATCGGAGGCAGGCAGCGACCACAGCTTTACTTGCCGCCGCATTTGAGCGCGACGGATCCGATCATCCATCGCCTGGGCCAGGCTCTGCTCCCCGCTTTAGCGCGGCCCGAACACGCGTCGCAGCTTTTTATCGACCACGTCGCGCTCGCCTTCCAGGCGCATGTCGCGCGCCTGTATGGCGGCGTCGGCGAGCGCCGGGAGAAGTCGACCTGCAAACTCACGGCATGGCAGGAGCGAATGGCGAAAGGATTGCTTCTCGAACACCTTACCGGGAACATCTCGATCGCCGATGTGGCGAAAGCATGCGGCCTGTCTCGCGGCCATTTCGTCAAAGCCTTTCATCAGACCACCGGGTTACCGCCCCATCGCTGGCTGATCAATCAGCGCATCGAGCGAGCGATCATGTACATGCGCACGTCGTCCATGCCCCTGCATATGATCTCGGACGCATGCGGCTTCGCCGACCAGAGCCACTTCACGAGAACATTTACGCGCGCCACCGGAGTGACGCCGCGTCGCTGGCGCATGGACAACGTTTGAGGGCCGCAGGAGCGACGCTCGGCTTTCGCAAGCGCGTATCTGTTTGTTGTCCCGCATGATTCGACAAGTCCTGTCGTACAACGCCGCGCCAGGACTTGCGCCCGCCCGATCGATCGTCACTGTGCAGGTCGATCGCTGCGCGTGAGCAGATTTCCCTTTAGTGCCGCACTCATCGGCATGTCGAGATTCGCGCCGCGTGGCGGAATCGGCGATTCGAACCACTTTGCGTACAGGCGCGTGAATTCGCCGCTCTTCATGAGCCGAGTGAGCGTGCCGTCGACGAGTCGCTTGAACGCCGGATCGTCTTTGCGCACCATACATGCGTACGGCTCCACCTGCAGCGCGTCTCCTGTCACGGCCCACGTACTCGGGTCGTCCGCGTTGGCCCTGAGCCCGTAGAGCAGCACGTCATCCAGGGCGAGCGCTGCCGCTTTGTCGTCCGCGACGATTTTCAATGCGTCGGCGTAGTCCTTTGTCAGCACGACTTCGGCATCGATGTGCTGCGCTTCGAGTTGGCGTCGCAGTGTCTTTTCGTTCGTGCTCCCGCCGACTGTCGCGACGGTCTTGTGCGCGAGGTCGGCATAGCCGCCAATGCCCGACGCCCGTTTTGCCATCAGTCGCGTGCCGGCATAAAAGTAATTGATCGAAAACGCGACGTCCTTGCCACGTGCCGACGTGTTTGTCGTCGACCCGCACTCCAGATCGTAGGTGCCATTGACGAGCAGCGGAATTCGATTTTGACCGGTGACCGGCACGTAAGCTACCTTCAGATCCGGTCTGCGAAGTGCCTTGCGAACGTCGTCGACGATCGCTTCCGTTACGTCCATCGAAAAGCCGACGGCTTTATGCGGCGTCAGCAGATAGCTGAACGGTACGGCGGCTTCCCTGTACGAAACAACGATTTGATTGGACCGGGAGATTTTGTCTAACGTCTGCGCATTGGCAGTCATCGACACGGCATATCCCGCGAATAATGCGGCGAGCATGGCAAAGGATGGGGATCTCATGATGCCTCTTTCACGACGTATTCTCTGCAGAAGCTCGATTTGCCGAGCCGTCACCGTCGGTAGCGGACCGCACGTCTTATCCCTTGCCGCGCGCTCATCGATTTCGACGTGAATTCACTTTAATCGGAGCCGATCGCCCCCGATTGATTCAGGTCAACGGCGCAGTTGTCTCGGAACGAGCGCCGGGACTGGGTTTCAGCACGATGCCGCAAACCGCATTGAAATCCGGTTGGTCGACAGGCCGCCTGCCCGCCTTGGCTGATCTCCATAAGCGTCATGCCTGCAAGACAAACACCGGCGCCATCTCTTGGGACCACCCGAGAGACCCGGTCGCACGAGCCAGAATTGTTGCCGGACACGGAGTCGTATCGCGCGATCTGCTGGCCGAGCGGCCAACTTCGACCGTATTCGTCGAAGCCACTGGTAAACTCGGGCAACTCAAGCAACAACTTCATGCCGGATCTATGACCACGCTGTCGCCCGAGGCCTTTGCAGGCCACACTCCGATGATGCAGCAGTACTTGCGCATCAAGGCCGATCACCCCGACACGCTCGTCTTCTACCGGATGGGCGACTTCTACGAGCTGTTCTTCGAAGATGCGGAGAAAGCGGCGCGCCTGCTCGATCTGACCCTCACGCAACGCGGCGCATCGGCCGGCACGCCGATCAAGATGGCCGGCGTCCCGCATCACGCGGTCGAACAGTATCTGGCGAAGCTCGTGAAGATGGGCGAATCGGTCGCGATCTGCGAGCAGATCGGCGACCCTGCGACGTCGAAAGGGCCGGTCGAACGCAAGGTCGTGCGCGTCGTCACGCCCGGCACGCTGACCGACGCGGCGCTGCTGTCCGACAAGAACGACGTCTACCTGCTCGCGATGTGCACGGGCCACAACAAGCGTGGCGTGGCGGTCAACATCGGCCTCGCGTGGCTGAACCTCGCAAGCGGCGCGCTGCGGCTCGCCGAAATCGAACCCGAGCAGCTCGGTGCCGCGCTCGAACGCATCCGGCCGGCCGAGATCCTCACGGCGGACGGCGCGACCGACGCCGTGCCCGCCGGCGCCGGCGCGATCAAGCGCGTGCCGGCATGGCACTTCGATATCGCGTCGGGCACGCAGCGCCTGTGCGACCAGCTCGACGTGGCGGGCCTCGACGGCTTCGGCGCGCATTCGCTGACGAGTGCATGCGGCGCTGCCGGCGCACTGCTGCTGTACGCGGCCGCTACACAGGGTCAGCAACTGCGTCACGTGCGCAGCCTGAAGGTCGAGAACGAAACCGAATACATCGGGCTCGATCCGGCAACGCGCCGCAACCTCGAACTGACCGAAACGCTACGCGGCACCGAATCGCCGACGCTGTACTCGCTGCTCGACACCTGCTGCACGACGATGGGCAGCCGCCTGTTGCGTCACTGGCTGCATCACCCGCCGCGCGCGTCCGTCGCCGCGCAGTCACGCCAGCAAGCGATCGGCGCACTGCTCGAGGCGCCCGTGAACGCGAGCCTCGACGCACTGCGAACCGCCCTGCGCCAGATCGCCGACGTAGAGCGGATCACCGGGCGTCTCGCGCTGCTGTCCGCGCGCCCGCGCGATCTGTCGAGCCTGCGCGATACGTTCGCCGCGCTCCCCGCGCTGCGCGAGCGCATCAGCGCGATCGTCGCGAACGCGGACGCGCTCATGCGCGTCGACGCGGCGCTCGCGCCGCCCGCCGAATGTCTCGACCTGCTGACCAGCGCGATCGCCCCCGAGCCAGCCGCGATGGTGCGCGACGGCGGTGTGATCGCGCGCGGCTACGATGCGGAGCTCGACGAGCTGCGCGACATCTCCGAGAACTGCGGGCAGTTCCTGATCGATCTCGAGGCGCGCGAGCGTATCCGCACGGGCATCGCGAACCTGCGCGTCGAATACAACAAGGTGCACGGCTTCTACATCGAGGTCACGCGCGGCCAGACCGACAAGGTGCCCGACGACTATCGCCGCCGCCAGACGCTGAAGAACGCCGAGCGCTACATCACGCCCGAACTGAAGACTTTCGAGGACAAGGCGCTGTCCGCGCAGGAACGCGCGCTGGCCCGCGAGCGCGCGCTGTACGACAGCGTGCTGCAGGCACTGCTGCCGTTCATTGCCGAGTGTCAGCGCGTCGCGTCGGCGCTCGCGGAGCTCGATGTGCTAGCCGCGTTCGCCGAGCGCGCCCGCACGCTCGACTGGGTTGCACCCACCTTCACCGACGAAATCGGCATCGAGATCGAACAGGGGCGTCACCCCGTCGTCGAAGCGCAGGTCGAGCAGTTCATCGCGAACGACTGCCGGTTCGGCGCCGAGCGCAAACTGCTGCTGATCACCGGCCCGAACATGGGCGGTAAGTCGACCTTCATGCGGCAGACGGCGCTGATCGCGATGATGGCGTACGTCGGCAGCTACGTGCCGGCGAAGTCGGCCTGCTTCGGTCCGATCGACCGGATCTTCACGCGGATCGGCGCGGCCGACGACCTCGCCGGCGGCCGCTCGACCTTCATGGTCGAGATGACCGAAGCGGCTGCGATCCTGAACGACTCGACACCGCAGAGCCTCGTGCTGATGGACGAAATCGGCCGCGGCACGTCGACGTTCGACGGCCTCGCGCTCGCATGGGCCATCGCGCGCCATCTGCTGGCGCAAAACGGCTGCTACACGCTGTTCGCGACGCATTACTTCGAGCTGACGCAATTGCCCGCAGAATTCCCGCAAGCGGCCAACGTCCATCTGTCGGCCGTCGAGCACGGTCACGGCATCGTGTTCCTGCACGCGGTCAACGAAGGCCCGGCGAACCAGAGCTACGGGCTGCAGGTTGCGCAACTCGCGGGCGTGCCGGCACCGGTGATCCGCGCCGCACGCAAGCATCTCGCGTATCTCGAACAGCAGTCGGCCACGCAGCATACGCCGCAGCTCGACCTGTTCAGCGCGCCGCCCGCCGCGACTGACGAACTCGAATGCGCGGATGCGCCCACGCCGTCGGAGATCCCGCATCCGGCACTCGAAAGGCTGCGCGACATCGATCCCGACGACCTCAAGCCGCGCGACGCGCTCGACCTGTTGTACGAACTGCGCACGCTCGTCCGCTCGCACGATGCCGACGGGCACGCATAAACGCACCCCGTCGGGCTGGCCGGCCAGGGCCATCGCTGCGCTGGTCGCGGCGATGCTCGCGCTGGCGCAGGCCGGCGCGCTGGCCGCGCCGCCCAAACGTGCCGCCGCCCCCTATTCGTTCGCGGTCGTGTCGGGCGTCATCGACGCGCCGGCCGACGAACCTGCCGCACAGCGGCTGTTCGAATCGATCGCGCGCGAGCGCAATCTGGCCTTCGTCGTCTATGCAGGCAACATCAAGGGTGCGAAGGAAGCGTGCCGCGATTCACTCTATACGCAGCGCAGCGCGATCCTGGATGCATCGCGCGTGCCGCTCGTGTTCATTCCCGGTCACGACGACTGGGTGACATGCAACACGGCGGCAGGCGGCAGCTACGACCCGGTCGAACGCCTGGACTTCCTGCGTCAGACGCTACTGGCCGACGCAGCGCTGCCCGACCCCGGCGCGCTGCAGATCACGCGCGAAAGCGAGGTCGCCCGCTTCCGGCCCTATCGTGAAAACGCGCGCTGGCTGCATGACGACGTCGTCTACGTCGCGCTGAACGCACCGGCACCGAACAACCACTATCTGACGGCCGGCGGGCGCAACGGCGAATTCGAGGACCGCATCATTGCGAACGGCTTCTGGATCGACCATGCGGCCGAATACGCGAAGCGACGCGAGGCGCGCGCGATGGTGGTGATTTTCGAGGGTGATCCGCAGTTCGATCGCTATGAGCGCGCCGAACGTTTTGCGTGGTTGCGTTTCAACCGACCGCGCATCCGCGACGGGTTTCGTGAACTGAAACGAACGCTGGTGAAGGCGGCGGCGACGTTCCGCGGCCCGATCCTGGTGATGCACGCGAGCAGCGAGCCACTTGCGAACGGCTTCCTGATCGATCGCCCGCTGCATGCAGACGACGGCGTGCTGGTGGGAAATGTGACGTGTGTCGCGATCGGACCGCGCCATCCGGCGAATCAGTGGGTGAAGGTCAACGTGTCGCCGGCACGGCAGACGATTTTCAACGTGAGCGTGCAGGACGTCCCGAAGAATCTGCCGATCCCGCCCGCGCTGCCGGCCGTGCCGCGCGATGAGGTCCCGCTGCCGCAGATGCCGGAGATCCCGGCTCTGCCGGCATTGCCCGACTCGTCGTCGGTCGCGCCGCCGCTGCAGGGCGACGGCACGACACCGGGCGGCGCTTCGTGGCCCGCGCCGCCCCCTGCTTCGGGGCCGGCGCCGGGCCTGCCCGCCAGCTCAGTGCAGGGTACGCCCTGACGGCGCGTCACCGTCCTCGTCTTCGTCCTCGTCGACGATTTCGAGACCTTCCGCGCCGTGCGCGTGCTCATGCTCGATCTCGTCCTCGGTCGCTTCGCGAACGTCCTTGACCGTCAGCGCGAAACGCAGCGCCATGCCCGCGAGCGGGTGGTTGCCGTCGAGCACGACCTTGTCCTCGGCGATGTCGGTGACCGTGTAGATCAGCGAATCCACTTCCTCGTCGCCGTCTTCCGGCGTGCCTTCGAACTGCATGCCCACTTCGATCGGCTCGGGAAAACGATCGCGCGGCTCGATCTTCACGAGTTCGGGATCGTAGTCGCCGAACGCGTCCTGCGGCTCGAGCTGAATCTGCGCCTGGTAACCGGGCTCCTGGCCGTCGAGCTGTTCCTCGATCTTGGGGAACGTGCCATCATAGCCGCCGTGCAGATAAACCATCGGCTCGTCGCTTTCCTCGATCAGATTGCCTTGCGCATCCGACAGCTTGTAAGCGACCGACACGACGGTGTTTTTTGCGATTTTCATCCAATTCTCCCAAATACAAGTCTCATTATACGATGCGCAACCGGTCTCAAGCCGAACCGCGGGATACCGCTGCCGCCCCGCTCGGCGCGCCGCCTTCCGATCTTCCCACGCCGCTGCTCGGCGGCCTCTCGCCGGCGCAATTCATGCGCCGCTACTGGCAGAAGAAGCCGCTGCTGATCCGCCAGGCAATCCCGGGCGTGAAGCCGCCGGTCAACCGCGACGCCCTGTTCCAGCTGGCAGCCGACTATGACGCCGAATCGCGACTGATCACCCATTTTCGTAACAAGTGGCAACTGGCCCACGGTCCGTTCGAGCCGGGCGCGCTGCCTGCCGTTTCGCGCAAGTCCTGGTCCTTGCTCGTGCAGGGGCTCGACCTGCACGTCGACGCGGCACGCGCGCTGCTCGATCGCTTCCGCTTCATCCCGGACGCGCGCCTCGACGACCTGATGATTTCGTACGCGACGGACGGCGGTGGCGTCGGCCCGCACTTCGACTCGTACGACGTATTCCTGCTGCAGGTCGAGGGCCGGCGCCGCTGGCGCATCGGTGCGCAGAAGGACCTGTCGCTGCAGCCGGACGTCCCGCTCAAGATCCTCGAGCATTTCGAGCCGAGCGACGAGTGGGTGCTGGAGCCGGGCGACATGTTGTACCTGCCGCCGCACATCGCGCACGACGGCGTGGCCGAAGGCGAATGCATGACCTGCTCGATCGGCTTCCGGGCGCCGTCCGCCGGGGAGCTGGGCGCGCAATTCCTGTACTACCTCGCGGAACGCGGCGGCCTGCGCGACGAGCGTGGCAACGCGCTTTACCGCGACCCGAAGCAGCCGGCGGTCGACACCCCTGCGCAACTCCCGCCGGCAATGGTCGAGCGCGTCGCCGAGATCGTCGATGCGATCCGCTGGCGCAAGCGCGACATCGCCGAATTCCTCGGTTGCTACCTGAGCGAACCCAAATCAAACGTCGTATTCGAGCCGCCGGCGCGCCCGCTGTCCGAGGCCGCGTTCGTCGCGCAGGCGTCGCGCCGCGGCGTGTATCTCGACAGACGAGCCGCATTGATGTATAACGCGCGCTCGTACTTCATTAATGGCGAGGAAGAACCACTCGAGCACGCCGGCGAATGGCTGCCCGAACTGGCCAATCTGCGCCACATGGAGGCGAAACGGTTTGTAACACTATCCCGGGTTCCCTCAATGACAGCCTTGCTGCACGAATGGTATTGTGCGGGCTGGTTACGGGTCGGAAACCGGATTTAGTGAGCCGCCCCGTATGCCCGTGCAGATCAAATTCTGTATGGGAAAGACAACGTATTGACCCCGCATTTGTCGACGGTCGATAGGAAAGTGCATATAATTTCCGCCCAAGCCGTAGGGAAGATTCACGCTCTAGAAGTGCGTCTCCACCAGCGGCCCAGGTCGGTGTTGGAGCACATTACCGGTATTGTTTCGCGCTGTTGCTTACCTTTAACCATAAAAGGACGTGATCATGAAGAAATCCCTCCTCGTAGCTTCCCTGTTGGCTGCTGTTGCACTGGCTGCTTGCAACAAGAGCGCTGATCAAGCTGCTTCGTCGGCTGCTAGCGACGCATCGGCTGCTGCTTCGTCGGCTGCTTCGGCAGTTGCTGGTGCTGCGAGCGACGCTTCGGCTGCTGCTTCGTCGGCGACGGCTGCTGCGAGCGACGCAGCTGCTGCTGTGGCGTCGGCTGCTTCGGCAGCGACGGCTGCTCCGGCTTCGGGCGCAAGCCAGTAAGCCTCAGCATCAGCTGAAAAAAAACCGGCCCTTCGGGCCGGTTTTTTTACGTCTGCCGGTTACGCGCATCATTTCCGGCAGCCGGGCCGGCCAAGAATCGTCCTGTCGCCCTATCCTGCGCCCGCTCAGCCGAGCGTCAGCCAGTCGAAGCCCGCGTCCTGCGTGGCCACGACCACTTCCTCCCCGTCCGTTCCCAGCACGCCGGCCAATGCCTGACGGGCCAGCTCGGGCCGGTTGTTCTGCTGGCTCAGGTGCGCCGCGACCAGGTGCCGGAGGCGGCTGCGCTCGAGCGATGCAAGGATGCCCGCTGCGGCGTCGTTGCTCAGGTGGCCGTGATTGCCGCCGATCCGCGCCTTCAGCGACTGCGGATAGCGGCTCCCGGCGAGCATTTCGGTATCGTGGTTGGATTCGAGCACCAGCGCGTCACAACCGCTCAGAACGGCCGTGATATGCGGCGTGGCCATTCCGACGTCGGTCAGCACGCCGAGCCGGCTGCAACCGTCCATGAAGACGAACTGAAGCGGTTCCCGCGCGTCATGGGGCACCGTATAGGGCATCACGGCCAGATCGCGAATCGCGGCCGTCTCGTCGCCCCACAACACGTGGAGATCGACATCGGCTTCGTCCGCGCCCACCGCGCGTGCCGTGCCCCAGCTCATGTAGAGCGGCAGCGACCCGCGCCGCGCGAGCGTCAGCGCGCTACCGACATGGTCGCTGTGTTCGTGGGTGATGAGGATCGCATCGAGATCGTCGATGGCGAGATTCAGGCGGCCGAGGCGGCGCTCGACCTCCTTCGCTGAAAAACCGCAGTCGAGCAGCACGCGGGTGGTCGTCGTGCCGCTCGAGACCTCGACGACCAGCGCGTTGCCTTCGCTGCCGCTACCGAGGCTGGCGAAGCGCACGCGATCAGTTCAACTGGGCGTGCAGCAGCGAAATGATCCGCTGCGCGTCCGACGAGTTGTCGACCTTGCCGTTCGCGTCGACCACCGCGACCTGCGTGCCGCCACTGCCCTGCGCTCGCACGTTGACCATGTATTCCTTGCCCGGCTTGGCCGCCGACGGGCCGCCGTAGAACAGCTTGCCGAACAGCCCGTCGCGCTTGAGCTCTTCCATCGTGTTCGCATAACGGACCGTGTACACGCCCTTCTCGCGGTCGCGATTGTCGACCGCGAAGTTGGTACGGTCGAGCGCAAGACCGACGCGCAGCCATGCACGGTCGAACGATTCCGCCAGTTGCAGCGTCGCGGCACCGCTGCTCGTATCGCTGACCTGCGCCGGCGCCGTCGCGGGACGCGCATCGGTCAGCAGTTGCTTCGCCTGCGCGTCGCTCAGGCCGAACTTCTGCATGAGCTTCGACAGGAACACGGCCTCGAGCACCGGATTGCGCGGACGCTCTTCCCAGCGCGACGACGTGCCGCCCTGCGGGCCGACCATCATTTCCTCCATCGCGCTGTGCGTGATCGAGATGTCGGTGTTGCCGTCGGACGTGCGGTTCACGAGCGTGCGGAAACGGTCGCGCGTGCCCGACGAGTACGCGAAGTCGATGACCTTGCCGATCGTGCGGCGGAACCAGTCATCGGGAATGTTCGCACGGTTCTCGGCCCAGTCGGTGGCCATGATGCCGGTCGACGGTGCGTCGGTCTTCAGCGAGAAGCCGTTCTCCTGCCAGAATTCCTTCAGGATCGGCCACAGCTGCTCGGGCGTGCGCCCATCCACGACGAGCCAGCGGCGGTCGCCGTCGCGCTCGATGTGCATGCCGAGCGGATCCTGCGCGCTCGGGACACCGTCGGTCGCGTTGCCGGCAGCCGTCGTCGCCCGCGGCGGCAACGTGCCGAGACCGGCGTTGCTCGGCGGCGCGACGAACTGCTGGGTCGTCGGCACCGGCTTCAGGTCGCTCGGCACCGCGAGCGGCGGCGCCGAACCCGTGTTCTTGTAGTTGACCCGGTCAGGAGCCAGATAATCGTTCAGCGTATCGCAGCCAGCGAGCGCGCCCAGCGCCAGCGCCATCACCGAAACCTGGATGGCGCGAGAGGAAAAGGCGAAACGTTTCATGAAATCCTTCGTCTTGCTAGAACGCTCGTCAGGAGCGGCGCCGGACGGAGCCGGCCGGTGCGGGTTGATGAGGGGTCGAGCCGGCGGCCGCAGAACGCGGCCGCCTGAGCATCAGAGGACGCCGGCCTCGACGAGGGCCGAACGCACGACATCGTGACAGCGCTCGTCGAGCGGCGTGAGCGGCAGGCGGATGCCGCCCTGCATCTTGCCCATCGCCTGCAGCGCCCACTTCACCGGAATCGGGTTTGCTTCGACGAACAGGTTCTTGTGCAGCGACAGCAGCTTCATGTGCAGTTCGCGCGCCGTTGCGACGTCGCCGGCCAGTGCCGCGCGGCACAGGTCGCTCATCGCGCGCGGCGCGACGTTCGCCGTCACCGAAATGTTACCGTGGCCGCCGAGCAGCATCAGCGCGATCGCGGTCGGATCGTCGCCGCTGTAGATCGCGAAATGCTTCGGCGCGGCCTTGATCAGGTGCGCGGCGCGATCGATATTGCCGGTCGCCTCCTTCACACCGATGATGCCCGGCACCTGCGCGAGGCGCAGCGTCGTCTCGTGCGCCATGTCCGCGACCGTGCGGCCGGGCACGTTGTACAGGATCACCGGCAGGTCGACCGCTTCGGCGATCGTCTTGAAGTGCCGGTACATCCCTTCCTGCGTGGGCTTGTTGTAGTACGGCACGACCTGCAGCGTCGCGTCGGCGCCGACGGCCTTCGCATGCTTCGTCAGTTCGATCGCCTCGGCAGTCGAATTGCCGCCCGCGCCCGCGATGATCGGGATGCGCTTCGCCGCATGCTCGACCGCCGTGCGGATCATCAGGATGTGCTCTTCGACGTTGAGCGTTGCCGACTCGCCGCTCGTGCCGACCACGACGAGTGCGTCGGTGCCTTCCGCGATGTGCCAGTCGATCAGTTTGCGAAACGCCGGCAGGTCGAGACTGCCGTCTTCGAGCATCGGGGTGACGATCGCGGGGATGCTGCCGCGGATTTGAATGCCGTCTTGGGTGCCGTTAGCCATGAAACGCGATTGATTGATGTACCGGTAAACGTTGAGATTGTAGCGGATTAGCCGGGCAGTTCGTAACGTGGAATTCCCGCCCCCGCCGTCGGGGTCGCGCCCTCGCGTACCGCGCAGATGCGCTGCACGAACGCCTCGCGCGGCGCGGCGACGAATCCGTCCTCGTACGCGACCACCCGCAGGTGGCCGCGCACCGCATCCAGCAGCTCGCCCGGGGCGAGCAGGAACGCGGGGTTGGACGGCTTGCCGACCGTTTCGTTTCCTTGCGCGAAGGTTTCGTAAATCAGCACGCCGCCCGGCGCCACCGCATCGAGCAGTTGGGGCCAGAGCGGGCGATGCAGATAATGGGTGACGATCACGGCCGCGAACGACGCGCCGGCCGGCAGCGGCCAGGGCGCACCCTCGAGATCGGCGTCGCGCACATCGACGCCGGGAATCGCGCGCAATGCGGCCAGCGCGGCCGGATCGCGGTCGAGCGCGACGACCGGATGCCCGTGCGACGCAAACCAGCGCGCATGGCGGCCGCCGCCCGCGGCGACGTCGAGCACCGCGCCGCCCGCCGGGACGAGCCGCGACCAGCGGGCAACCCAGCGCGACGGTTCGGTCTGGGCGACGTGGCCGCCCGCTGCGGCAATGACAGGTTCGCGCATGCTGTCAGGTCAGGTGTACGACAGGCCCATCGCCTCGCGCACGTCGCGCATCGTCTCGACCGCGTGCTTGCGCGCCTTGTCGCAGCCGTCCGCGACGATCGCACGCAGCAGCGACGGATCGTCCATGTACTTCTGTGCGCGCTCGAGCATCGGCTGCTGTTCGCGCAGGATCCCTTCGACGACCGGCTGCTTGCAGTCGAGGCAGCCGATGCCCGCCGAGCGGCAGCCGCTCTGCACCCACTGGTGCGTCGTTTCGTCCGTATAGACCTGATGCAGCTGCCACACCGGGCACTTGTCCGGATCGCCCGGATCGGTGCGGCGCACACGCGCCGGATCGGTCGGCATCGTGCGGACCTTCTTCGTGATCGTCTCCGCATCCTCGCGCAGGCCGATCGTGTTGCCATACGACTTCGACATCTTCTGGCCGTCGAGGCCCGGCATCCGGGACGCTTCGGTCAACATCGCCTGCGGCTCGACCAGAATGATCTTGCGCGCGCCTTCGAGATAGCCGAACAGGCGCTCGCGGTCGCTCATCGACAGGCTCTGCGATTCCTGCAGCATCGCGCGCGCCTGTTCGAGCGCCTCGTCGTCGCCTTCCTGCTGATACGCGTTGCGCAGCTCGTGATAAAGCTTCGCGCGCTTGCCGCCGAGCTTCTTCGCGGCTTCGAGCGCCTTCTCCTCGAAGCCCGGCTCGCGGCCGTACAGGTAGTTGAAGCGGCGCGCGATCTCGCGCGTCATCTCGACGTGAGGCACCTGGTCCTCGCCGACCGGCACGAGCGAGCCGCGATACAGCAGGATGTCGGCCGCCATCAGCACCGGGTAGCCGAGGAAGCCGTAGGTCGACAGGTCCTTGTCCTTCAGCTTCTCCATCTGCTCCTTGTAGGTCGGCACGCGTTCGAGCCAGCCGAGCGGCGTGCTCATGCCGAGCAGCAGCGCGAGTTCCGCATGCTCGGGCACCTTGCTCTGGATGAACAGCGTCGCCTGCGCCGGATCGATGCCGGACGCGAGCCAGTCGATCAGCACGTCCCACACGTTCTTCTCGATGACCTCGGGTGTTTCGTAGTGCGTCGTCAGCGCATGCCAGTCGACCACGCAGAAGAAGCACGGGTACTCGGACTGCAGCTTCACCCAGTTTTTCAGCACGCCGTGGTAGTGGCCGAGGTGCAGCGACCCGGTGGGTCGCATGCCGGAGAAAATACGATCTGGGAACATGATTGTCGTTAGAAAAGCGAGGCGAAGGGAGACAGGATGGCGCTCAGCACGCCGGCCGCGGCGTTCACGAGCGGACGCAGCCAGAAGTTCGTCAGCACGCCCGTCATGACCAGCACGAGGACGATGATGAAACCGTACGGCTCGATGCGCGACAGCGCGATCGATTGCTTCGGCGGCAGCAGCGCCGCCAGGATGCGGCCGCCGTCGAGCGGCGGCAGCGGAAACAGGTTCAGCACGCCGAGCACCAGGTTCGCGCTGACGCCTGCGTAGGCCATCCGCGTGAAGAACGGTTCGTCGATGCCGGCCGCAGGCAGCACGATGGTCAGCACGCCCCAGATCAGTGCCTGCACGAAGTTGCAGGCCGGGCCCGCCAGCGAGACCCAGAGGCTACCCCAGCGCGGATTGCGCAGGTTGCCGAACGACACCGGCACCGGCTTCGCATAGCCGAACAGGAAAGCGCCGCCCGTCAGGAAATACATCGCAAGCGGGATCGCGATCGTGCCGAGCGGATCGATGTGGCGCATCGGGTTGAACGACACGCGCCCCATCATGTAGGCGGTGTTGTCGCCGAGCAGGCGCGCGGCATAGCCGTGCGCGGCCTCGTGCAGCGTGATTGCAAAGATCACGGGCAGCGCGTAGACGGCGATGGTCTGTATCAGGGAAGCGTCCATATCGCGTTATTGTAACAAGCGCACTCGCGCAAAAATGAATGGCGCTTACGCGGCCGAAAGCCCGAATGGTTCAAGCGCGCCGCGTCCCGCGCGCACGAGCTGCGGCTCGTCGCCCGTCAGGTCGATCACCGTCGACGGCTCGCGCGGACACGCGCCGCCGTCGATCACGAGATCGACCTGCTTCTCGAGCCGCGCGCGGATGTCGTCGGGATCGTTGAGCGGCTCGTCGTCCGGCGGCAGGATCAGCGTCGTGCCGAGCAGCGGCTGGCCGAGCGATTCGAGCAGCGCGAGCGTGATCGCGTGATCGGGCACGCGCAACCCGATCGTCTTGCGCGACGGGTGCGACAGCCGGCGCGGCACTTCCTTCGTCGCCTGCAGGATGAACACGTACGGGCCCGGCGTCACCGACTTGATCTGCCGATACTGACGATTGTCCACCATCGCGAAGTTGGCGAGTTCCGACAGGTCGCGCACGAGCAGCGACAAATGCTGCTTCTCGTCGAGGCCCCGGATGCGGCGCACGCGCTCGACTGCGTCCTTGTCGTCGAGGTGGCACGCGAGCGCATAGCTCGAATCGGTCGGCATCGCGATCACGCCGCCCTTGCTGACGATGTCCGCAGCCTGCTTGATCAGGCGCGGCTGCGGATTATCCGGATGAATCCTGAAGAACTGGGACATGGGCACACGTAAAGAGGGAGAAGTCGGATGCGCGCCTGGGCGGCAGCGCCAGCGGCAAGCAGCCGCGGTACGTCAGAGCCAGCGCTCCCAGAGCGGTTTCAGGTCGGGCGGCAATGGCGGCAGGCTGCCGAGCTCGATGCGGCCCTCGCCCGGCGCATGGAAATCCGAGCCGCGCGACACCTCGAAGCCGAAACGGCGCGCGACGTCCGCGTATTCGCGGTACTGGTCGGGTGTGTGGCTGCCCGTAATGACCTCGATCGCGCGCCCGCCCAGATCGATGAATTCGCCGAAAAACGCATCGAATTCGACCGGCGTGTAGCGGTAGCGGCCCGGGTGCGCGACCACGGCCTCGCCGCCCGCCGCGCGAATCCATGCGACGGCGTCGGACAGCGTCGCCCAGCGGTGCGGGACGAACCCGGGCTTGCCGTCGCCGAGCAGGCGGTCGAACACATCGGAGGTCGATTCGGCATGACCGTTCTCGACCAGGAAGCGCGCGAAGTGGGTGCGGGAGATCAGATCGGGATTCGACACGTACTTCAGCGCGCCTTCATACGCGCCGGAAATACCGAGCGTCTCGAGTTGCGCGGCAATCGCCCGCGCACGGGCGGCTCGGCCGTGGCGCGTGCGGTAGAGGCCGTCGACGAGCGTCGGGTTCGATGGATCGATGTGCAGCCCGACGATATGCACGGTGCGCGACGCCCACGTGACCGAAATCTCGACGCCGCTCAGGTAGCGCATCCCCAGCGCCTCCGCCTCGCTGCGCGCCGCCGCCTGGCCGCCGATCTCGTCGTGGTCGGTCAGCGCCCACAGGGTCACGCCGCCGGCATGGGCGCGGCGCGCGACGTCGGCAGGCGACAGCAACCCGTCGGAAACATTCGAATGGCAGTGGAGATCGGCGTTCATTGTCGGTATGGCAGGTGAAGCTTCATTCTACTGCAATGCGGCAATTGCGCCGCCTGCGTGCCCCGCCATCGCTGCCGCCGGCCTATGCGCAGAACGCCTCGATCAGCGCCGCGATCTGCTCCGGCTGGTCGTGATGAACCATGTGGCCGGCATCCTCGACGAGCTTTTCGCGCCAGTCGGGGAACGCGCCGAAGCGCGCCTTGAACTCCGGCAGCGGGATGTCGCCGGCGAGATACGCGAGCGTCGGCGAATTGACGGCCTCGACGTGCAGCACCTTCGCGCGCACCTGCTTCCAGACGGCCATCACCTCATCCAGCCGGTACAGCTGCGGGCCCGCCATCTTGTGCGCGGGGTCCGCCAGCAGGTGGTAGAGGCCGTCGTCGCCACGCTTCGACCAGTGCGCGGCGAGGAATGCGGCCCGGCGCGGATCGAGCCGCGGATTGGTCTTGATCAGACGGGCCGCCACGTCGTCGAGCGACGCGTACGGGCGCAACACCGGCGGCTCGCGCAGCTCGTCGAGCCAGCCGCGCAGCCGGCGCGGCGCTTGTTCGGCCCGCGCGGGGGCAAGCCCGAACCCCTCGAGGTCGACCACGCGCCGCACGCGCTCGGGGCGCGCGCCCGCGTACAGGCACACGACGTTCGCCCCCATGCTGTGCCCGATCAGATTGACTTCGCCGGTGGGCGCATAGTGATCGACGAGCGCATCGAGATCGCCCAGATACTCGTGGAACCAGTAATGACCGCCGCCCTGCCTCGCGACCGGCCAGTCGGACAGGCCGAAGCCGCGCGCGTCCGGCGCGATCACCTGCCAGTCGCCCGCGAGCGCGTCGACGACGAACTGGAACGAGGCCGCGACGTCCATCCAGCCGTGCAGCATGAACAGCGTCGGCGCATCGGGCCGGCCCCAGCGCCGCACATGCAGCTTGACGCCGCGCACCGTGACGAAATCGGAAACAGAACTCGAGGCACTCATTGCAGCCGCCAAAAAAGAATGATCGTTCGATTATAGCGATGACGCTTCCGTTCCGGCGCCTGGCAGTCGAGGCAGCTCTCTAGCGACAGCGTGTGGAATCGGCATGTCGGACACCGCCGACATGCCGCCGAACGATGCGCGAGGCCGACGCAGCGACAGCCTTCCCGCCCGCCGGGGGCCGGCGACGGCCGGCCGCGCTAACCGGCCGCCTTGCCGTCCGCAGCGTCCTGCGCGGCGAGTTCGTCCAGCTCTGCCTGCTCGAATCCCGCGGTGCGGCGCGCGTCGAAATTGAATGGCCCGCGCAGCCGCGGCGCATGGTACTGCTCGGCGAGCTCGCGGTAGGCCGGCACCGGATCGCGGCCGGCCTCGTCGCACAAGTACCGGAACCAGCGATTCCCGATCGCGACATGGCCGATCTCGTCGCGCAGGATCACGTCGAGGATCGCCGCGGACGCGTCGTCGCCCGCCTGCACGAGCCGCGCACGGATCGGCGGCGACGCGTCGAGCCCGCGCGCCTCGAGCGTGCGCGGCACGAGCGCCATCCGCGCGAGCACATCGGTCTTGGTGCGCTCGCACATCTCCCACAGCCCGTTGTGCGCGGGAAAATCACCGTACGCATGCCCGAACCCGGCAAGCCGCTCGGACAGCAGCGTGAAGTGATGGGCCTCCTCGGCCGCGACCTGCAGCCAGTCCGCATAGAATGCGTCCGGCATCCCGGCGAAGCGCCACACGGCGTCGAGCGCAAGGTTGATCGCGTTGAATTCAATATGCGCGAGGGCGTGCAGCAGCACCGCGCGCCCGGCGGGCGAGCGCATGCTGCGGCGCTCGAGCTGGCGCGGCTCGACGAGCGGCGGACGCGCCGGACGGCCGGGCAGGTCGGTCGGTTCGTCCAGATCGAGCGTCGGCGCGATCGTGGCCTGCCCGGCCAGCAGCGCATCACGCAGCGCGCGAACCCGGGCGGCTTTCGCGGCCGGCTCGGACATCCGCAGCGCGTCGAGCGCGGTGCGTCGCACGCAGTACGGCGCAGCCATGAAAGTAGAAGGCTCCATGTTCATCAAGCGGGGGCACCGCCCGTGAGCATCGCAGGAACGCATGCACGCGACGGTTTACAATATGCGTTTGTGCCGTCACGCAATGCGCCCGGCACGCCAGACGCGCCATTCTACCGGCGCCCATCATCGAAGAGACCAGGAGACTCCGTGACGATCTACAAACTGGGCGAGACGGCCCCGACGATCCACGAAAGCGTATTCGTCGCCGATACGGCGGCCATCATCGGCAAGGTCGTGCTCGAGGAAAACGCGAGCGTATGGTTCGGCGCGACGATTCGCGGCGACAACGAGACGATCACGGTCGGTGCCGGCAGCAACGTCCAGGAAGGCGCGGTCCTGCATACGGACCCCGGCTTTCCCCTGACGATTGCCGAGAACGTGACGATCGGGCACCAGGCGATGCTGCACGGATGCACGATCGGCGAAGGTTCGCTGATCGGGATTCAGGCCGTGGTCTTGAATGGTGCGGTCATCGGCCGCAACTGTCTGGTGGGTGCCGGCGCGGTGGTGACGGAAGGCAAGACGTTCCCGGACAATTCGCTGATTCTCGGCGCCCCGGCGAAAGTCGTGCGCGAGCTGTCGGCAGACGACATCGCGCGGCTGCGCGCAAATGCGAAGACGTACGTCGAACGACGCGCGCATTTCAAGGAGCAACTCGTGCGGATCGGCTGATTCGCGCGGATTTCAAGGAAGAAGAGTGAGCGACCAGTTACAGAAATTCATGTTCAATTCGGCACCCGTGCGCGGCGAGATCGTGTCGCTGCGCAACACGTGGCAAGAGGTGCTTTCCCGTCGTGACTACCCTGCCCCGGTGCGCACGGTGCTCGGCGAGATGATGGCCGCGTGTGCGCTGCTGTCCGCGAACCTGAAATTTCACGGCACCCTGATCATGCAGATCTTCGGCGACGGGCCGGTCCAGATGCTGGTGGTCCAGTGCAGTTCGGACCTGTCGATGCGTGCCACGGCCAAGTTCGCCGGCGACGTCGCGCAGACGATCGGCGACGACGCGCACTTCGCGTCGCTCGTCAACGCGAGCGGCCACGGCCGCTGCGTGATCACGCTCGACCCGGCCGAGAAGCTGCCAGGCCAGCAGCCGTATCAAGGCATCGTGCCGCTGAACGGCGTCGACGGTCCGCTCGAATCGGTGTCGCAAGTGCTCGAGCATTACATGCATCACTCGGAGCAGCTCGACACTCGGCTGTGGCTCGCGGCCGATCGCGACCGCGCGGTCGGCATGCTGCTGCAGAAGCTGCCGGGCGACGGCGGCATCGTGCCGCGCAACGCCGAGACCGACGCCGACACGTGGGAGCGCGTCTGCACGCTCGGCGGCACGCTGTCCGCGAAGGAACTGCTCGAGGTCGAACCGGAAGTCGTGTTCCGACGGCTCTTCTGGCAGGAAAACGTGCAGCACTTCGACCCGGCCGGTACGCGCTTCCAGTGTTCGTGCTCGCGTGAGAAGGTCGGCGCGATGCTGCGCATGCTCGGGCGCGACGAAGTCGACAGCGTGATCGTCGAGCGCGGTCACGTCGAGATCCACTGCGAGTTCTGCAACCAGCGCTACGAGTTCGATCCCGTCGACGTCGCGCAGTTGTTCGCCGCGCCGGAACTCGCGACCGGCATCACGCCCGCGACCGATCAGCGTCACTGAGTAAGCGGCGCGCCCGTGCCGGCCATGCGCGCGCGGGCGCATAATGACGCACGAGCGTCGCACGCACGGCTCAGGCGCCGGAGGTTCCGCCTTCGGCGCAAACCGCTTTCCGCTGTCGGCGCGCTGCTGGAGAAATACATGAATCGCCCGTTCCGCACCCTCGTCCTGACCAGTGTCGCAGCCGGCACACTGGCCCTCGCCGGCTGCGCGGTGCAGCCGCCTTCATCGACGATCCTGAGCCGCCTGCCCGAACCGGGCGCATCTGGCGGCCAGCCGCCCGCACTGTCGAGCGCGGAGCGCAAACGCTACGACGAAATCGACAGGCAGGTACTGCGCGAGCAGAACGACGCGATGGCGGCCGAGGCCGCCGCGCGCGCCTGGGCGTATTACTCGCCGCCCCCCGTGACCGTCTACGGCGGTTATTACGGCGGCGGTTGGGGAAACCGGTGGGGCACCGGCATCGGTTATGGCTACGGTTACCCGGGCTGGTGGTGGTGATGCACCATCACGTCGACCGACTCGATTGACGACTGGCACGAAATAAAAAAGCGCGGCATTT
>NZ_JBSAXF010000032.1:0-62583 GCF_053427845.1 Burkholderia sp. AW49-1
GCGAGCAAGTCCTGTGTGGTCAAAATCCCGTCTCCTCCTGCGCCCCGACCGTTACGGTCAGAACTGGTCTTCCGTCAACGCGAGCACGCTCTCGTTACCCTTCGCACCGACGATCGACGCTTCGAGCCCGCCTGCCTGCACGAGGACGTGTTCCGCAAAGCATTGTGCGATCGCGATCTTCGCATCGAAGAACGCCGTGTCGCTCGCGCGATTCGCGTGCGCCGCCAGCAGCGCGCGCGCCATCTGCCATCCGCACAGCACCACGCCCGCCAGCTTCAGGTACGGCACGCTGCCCGCGAACACCGCGTTCGGGTCCTGCTTCACGTTCGCGACCACGTAGTCGACCACCGTCGACAACGCGCGCGCACCCTTCTCAAGCTGCGCCTTCATCGACGCGGCCGCCGCGCCGTCGACCTTGCCGAGCGCCGCGACGGTGTCGCCGATCTCCGCGATCAGCGCCTTCGCCACCGCACCGCCGTCGCGCATCGTCTTGCGGCCGACCAGGTCGTTCGCCTGGATCGCGGTCGTGCCTTCGTAGATCGCGAGAATCCGCGCATCGCGGTAGTACTGCGCGGCGCCGGTTTCCTCGATGAAGCCCATCCCGCCGTGCACCTGCACGCCGAGGCTCGCCACGTCGTTCACCATCTCCGTGCTCCAGCCCTTCACGACCGGCACCAGATATTCGTAGATTGCCTGATGACGCGTGCGCGTCGCCTCGTCCGAATGGCGGTGGGCAATGTCGCTGTGCGCCGCTGCGACATACGCGAGCGCCCGTGCGCCCTCGGTCAGCGCACGCATCGTGCCGAGCATGCGGCGCACGTCCGGGTGATGAATGATCGTCACCGACTGCCTGGCCGACCCGTCGACCGGGCGGCTCTGCACGCGCTCCTTCGCGAATGCCGCGGCCTTCTGGTATGCGCGGTCGGCCACGCCGATCCCCTGCATCCCGACGCCGAAGCGCGCGGCATTCATCATGATGAACATATATTCGAGGCCGCGATTCTCCTCGCCGACCAGATAGCCGATCGCGCCGCCGTGGTCGCCGTATTGCAACACCGCGGTCGGGCTCGCCTTGATCCCGAGCTTGTGCTCGATCGACACGCAGTGCACGTCGTTGCGTGCGCCGAGCGAGCCGTCTTCGTTGACCAGGAACTTCGGCACGATGAACAGCGAAATGCCCTTCACGCCTTCCGGCGCGTTCGGCGTGCGCGCCAACACCAGGTGGACGATGTTGTCCGCCATGTCGTGCTCGCCCCACGTGATGAAGATCTTCGTGCCGAATACCTTGTACGTGCCGTCACCTTGCGGCTCGGCGCGCGAGCGCACCAGCGCCAGGTCGGAGCCGGCCTGCGGTTCGGTCAGGTTCATCGTGCCGGTCCATTCGCCCGAGATCAGCTTCGGTACATAACGCTGCTTCTGTTCGTCGGTGCCGGCCGTCAGCAGCGCCTCGATCGCGCCGTCGGTGAGCAGCGGGCACAGCGCGAACGACAGGTTCGACGCGTTCAGCATCTCGATGCACGGCGTCGCGATCAGCTTCGGCAGCCCCTGGCCGTCGTATTCGGCCGGATGCTGCAAACCTTGCCAGCCGCCTTCGACGAACTGGCGGAACGCGGCGCCGAAGCCGGGCGTTGCCGTCACGACGCCGTCCTTCCAGCTGCTCGGGTTGCGGTCGCCCTCGACGTTCAGCGGCGCCAGCACTTCACCGCAGAATTTCGCGGATTCGTCGAGCACGGCCTGCGCGGTGTCGTAGCCGGCTTCCTCGAAGCCGGGCAACTGCGCGACGGTGTCGATGCCCGCGAGTTCCTTCAGCACGAACAGCATGTCCTTGACAGGGGCGTTATAGCTCATGGTCGATGTTCCAAATCAGGCGGTGAATGAGGCGCGCGGCCCGGGCGGCTGCGGCAAAACCGGCCAGCGCCAGGCGACGTCGTGACCCATCGTAATGCCGCGCCGGCGCTTTTCCATTGTCATATCCGGCCCACATGGTGACAAAACCGGCCACGTGATGCGCGGAGCGATGGCGGAAACGGGCGTCCGGGCGGCGGGTTCGGATGCCGATTTCGGCACAAGCGACGCGCAATCGGCATGCCGGCCGGACGGGTTGGCCGGCGAAGCCGAAGACCGGGCGTTGATGATGGAAAGTCGCCGAAGCTGCCTCGGGGCGGACGGAAGTCGCGGCGCGCGTATGGCGGCCGGTGCCAAATCGTCTGTCCTTTTTCGCTGTCCGGGCCGGCACGTTTCTGCGTAGACTTTCTCATCAGGCCAAGCGAGCACGGGAGCAGAGACCAGGATGAGTGAACGCCCGAAAGACATCGCGGATTTCGTCCGGGTCGCCGGCGATCTGTTCGAGTCGGACAAGCTTCCACCCGCCGCGCGCGCATTCGCGCCGCAAGTATTCGCACGGCTGCAGACCCCGTCGGACAACGGAACGCGGCTCGCGGTGCGATACCCCGCATGCGAATGGCTCGACCCGGCGCTCGAGTCGGTCGCGCGCGTCGGCCCGACGTTCGCCACCGTCGCACGGTTGATCAAGTCGCTCGAACCCGTGGTCGGCTGGTCGCGTCGCACGTCGGGCAAGGACGGCAGCCCGAACTACATCGACAGACACGTGAACGGGATGATCTGCGGGCCCGGCGGCGCGGAAAGCCGCGACGACATCCAGCTCGGCTTCTCGTTGATGACGCCCGACGTCAGATATCCGGATCACGGTCACGCACCGGAGGAAGCGTACGTGCTCATGACCGCCGGTGAATTCCGGCAGCAAAACGGCGCATGGTTCGATCCCGGGATCGGCGGCGGCATTCACAACGCGCCTGGCGCATTGCATGCGATGCGCTCCGGAAGCGCGCCGTTCCTCGCGATATGGTGCCTGCTGAATTGATCCGACGATCGACGCGTGGTGCCGACGGGTTCGCCTGCCACAAGCAGCCCGCCACTGACCTGCCGGTCGGTCGGCATCGCCAATGGGGAGCCGGCCATGGGAGCCCGCGCAGGAAGCCGGTTATGGGAAGCCCATGCAGTCCCGCCGCGCGGCACCGCCGCACCGTGGCAGCAGTGGCCCGATTGCATCGTCAACATCCATTCGGCCGACGCGATATCGCCCGCGCGTGGATAAAACGCAACAGAACATCGGAAGACGCGTTCGACGCATTTGTGCCCTCGATAGCCCCGTCGTTATGCGGCATACTTTATCCGCATTCGGCGAACGGTCGTTCTATTCTTGACGCAGACCCTCGCACACGCCACTAAACACGCACATGATTCTGGTACCTTGACGCACCGGCCCGCGCGCTTCGCGATGGCCATCACCGATCTATCACCCATCTTTCAACACTATGACATTACAGATTGGGATTCCTCTGGAGACAGCCACTCAGGAACGGCGCGTTGCGACCGTCCCCGAAGTGGTCGAGAAACTGATCAAGCTGGGTTTTACGGTGGCCGTCCAAAGCGGCGCCGGGGCCGGCGCGAACTTTGACGACGACGCGTACCGCGCGGCCGGTGCGAGCATCGCCGCCAGCGCCGCCGAGCTCTGGTCCGGCAGCGACATCGTGTTCAAGGTCCGCCCGCCGAGCGCCGACGAAGTCGCGCTGATGCGCGAGGGCGGCACGCTGATCGGCTTCGTGTGGCCCGCGCAGAACCCCGAGCTGATGCAGCAACTGGCCGCGAAGCGCGCCACGGTGCTGGCGATCGATTCGCTGCCGCGCACGCTGTCGCGCGCGCAGAAGATGGACGCGCTCACGTCGATGGCCGGCATCAGCGGCTATCGCGCGGTGATCGAGGCCGCGCATGCGTTCGGCCGCTTCCTGAACGGCCAGGTCACGGCAGCCGGCAAGATCCCGCCGGCCAAGGTGTTCATCGCCGGCGCCGGCGTGGCCGGTCTGGCCGCGATCGGCACGGCCGCGAGTCTCGGCGCGATCGTGCGCGCGAACGACACGCGCGCCGAGGTGGCCGACCAGGTCAAGTCGCTGGGCGGCGAGTTCGTCAAGGTCGACTACGAAGAGGAAGGCTCGGGCGGCGGCGGCTACGCGAAGGTGATGAGCGAAGGCTTCCAGCAGGCGCAGCGCGCGATGTACGCGCAGCAGGCCAAGGACGCCGACATCATCATCACCACCGCGCTGATCCCCGGCAAGCCGGCGCCGAAGCTCATCACCGCCGAGATGGTGCAGTCGATGAAGCCCGGCAGCGTGATCGTCGACATGGCCGCGGAACAGGGCGGCAACTGCGAGCTCACGGTGCCCGGCGAGGCGATCGTGCGCCACGGCGTGACGATCGTCGGCTATACCGATCTCGCGTCGCGCCTGTCGCGGCAGTCGTCCACGTTGTATGCAACGAACCTGCTGCGCGTGATCGAGGAGCTGTGCAAGGCCAAGGACGGCACGATCAATGTCGATTTCGAAGACGATGCGATCCGCGGTCTCACCGTGATCAAGGAAGGCAACGTCACCTGGCCGCCACCGCCGCTCAAGCAGGCGGCCGTCCCGCCCAAGCCGCCGGCAGCCGCACCCGCGGCGGCCGCGCCGGCGAAGTCGAAAGGCCACGGCCACAGCGGCGAGCCGATGTCGGCCAAGGCGCTCGCGATCGTGTTCGCGATCGGTGCGCTGGCGTTCCTGCTGGTCGGCCAGTTCGCACCGTCCAGCTTCCTGTCGCACTTCACGGTGTTCGTGCTCGCATGCTTCGTCGGGTACATGGTGATCTGGAACGTCACGCCGTCGCTGCACACGCCGCTGATGAGCGTGACCAACGCCATCTCGTCGATCATCGCGATCGGCGCGCTCGTGCAGGTCGCGCCGCCGCTGGGTGAGCTGGCCAATGCCGGCGACCGCCCGTCCGGGCTGATCCTGGGCCTGGCAGTGGGCGCGCTCACGCTCACGGCCGTCAACATGTTCGGCGGCTTCGCGGTCACGCGCCGCATGCTGGCGATGTTCCGCAAATAAGGGGACGACAACAATGACTTCCAACCTGACTACCGTCTCCTATATCGGCGCCGCGATCCTGTTCATCCTCAGCCTCGGCGGGCTGGCCAATCCCGAAACCGCTCGCCGCGGCAACCTGCTCGGCATGATCGGCATGCTGATCGCCGTGCTGGCCACCGTCGCCGGTCCGCGCGTGTCGGCCGCGGGCATTCCGTACGTGATCGCCGCGCTCGTCGTCGGCGGCGCCGTCGGCCTGTACGCCGCGAAGAAGGTGCAGATGACGCAGATGCCGGAACTGGTCGCGCTGATGCACAGCCTGGTCGGCCTTGCGGCCTGCCTCGTCGGTTTCGCGAGCTACATCGACACGTCGGTGCAGTTCATCGGCGCGGAGAAGGCCATTCATGAGGTCGAGATTTATGTCGGCATCCTGATCGGTGCGGTGACCTTCGCGGGCTCGATCATCGCGTTCGGCAAGCTGTCGGGCAAGATCGGCGGCAAGCCGCTGCTGCTGCCGGCACGGCACTGGCTGAACCTGGCCGCGCTGCTGATCGTGATCTACTACGGTCGCGCGTTCCTGCATGCGGAAAGCATCCAGGACGGCATGCTGCCGCTCGTCGTGATGACGGTGATCTCGCTGCTGTTCGGCGTGCACATGGTGATGGCGATCGGCGGTGCGGACATGCCGGTCGTGGTGTCGATGCTCAACAGCTACTCGGGGTGGGCGGCGGCGGCCACGGGCTTCATGCTCGGCAACGACCTGCTGATCGTGATCGGCGCGCTGGTGGGCTCGTCCGGTGCGATCCTGTCGTACATCATGTGCCGCGCGATGAACCGCAACTTCATCAGCGTGATCGCGGGCGGCTTCGGCAGCGGCGCGGGCACACCGGCGTCGGCCGGCGGCGGCGCGGCACAGCCGGCCGGCGAAGCGGTCGCGGTGAGCGCGGCGGAGACGGCCGAGCTGCTGCGCGAGGCGAAACGCGTGATCATCGTACCCGGCTATGGGATGGCCGTCGCACAGGCCCAGCACACGGTGTTCGAACTGACGAAGCTGCTGCGCGAAAAGGGGGTCGACGTGCGTTTCGCGATCCACCCGGTCGCGGGCCGCATGCCGGGGCACATGAACGTGCTGCTGGCCGAAGCGAAGGTGCCGTACGACATCGTGCTGGAAATGGACGAGATCAACGGCGACTTCCCCGAGGCCGACGTGTCGATGGTGATCGGCGCGAACGACATCGTGAACCCGGCGGCGCAGGACGATCCGTCGAGCCCGATCGCCGGCATGCCGGTGCTGGAAGTGTGGAAGGCGAAGACGTCGATCGTGATGAAGCGCAGCATGGCTTCGGGCTATGCGGGCGTCGACAATCCGCTGTTCTACAAGGACAACAACCGCATGTTGTTCGGCGATGCGAAGTCGATGCTCAGTGAAATCTTCGGTGCACTGAAAGCCTGACCAAGGTCGCGGGCGCGGAGCGGGCAGCACGCCGCTCCGGCGCCGCGTGGCCTCGACCTGTCCCTGCGGATGTCGTGACCGAACGCATCGACCCTGCCCGACATCCCTCCCGCCTCCGTTGGCGCCGCCTCCCCCGTCCGTAGTCCGCCGTACCGCGCGCGTCGACGGCGCACGCCTGGCGCACATTGCGTAGCGATCGGCGCGCATTGCGAGTTACCCGGCGACGAAAAAGCGGCATCATGTTCACCGTCTTCCGTCACGGAACCCATGATGGTGAATATCGATACCGACCTGCCGGTGATGGTGACCGGCGCGACCGGCTACGTCGCGGGATGGCTCGTGCAACGATTGCTCGAAGCCGGCCTGACGGTGCATGCGGCCGTCCGCAATCCCGACGCCCCGGGCAAGCTCGCGCATCTGCAGCGGATCGCGGCCGGCAAGCCCGGCACGATCCGCTATTTCCGCGCCGACCTGCTCGAACCGGGTTCGTATGCGGAAGCAATGGCCGGGTGCGGGATCGTGTTCCATACCGCATCGCCGTTTACCGTCACCGTTCGTGATCCCCAGAAAGAGCTGGTCGATCCGGCGCTGCTCGGCACGCGCAACGTGCTCGAGACGGTGAACCGCACGCCGTCGGTCCGACGCGTCGTGCTGACCAGCAGCTGCGCCGCGATCTATGGCGACAACGCCGATCTCGACGCGACGCCGAACGGCGTGTTCACGGAGGCGATCTGGAATACCAGTTCATCGCTCGCGCACCAGCCGTACTCGTATTCCAAGACGGTGGCCGAACGCGAGGCGTGGCAGATCGCCCGCGCGCAGCAGCGCTGGGATCTCGTGACCATCAATCCGTCGCTCGTCATCGGGCCGGGCATCAATCCGTACGCGACCTCGGAAAGCTTCGGGATCGTCCGGCAGATGGGCAATGGCACGATGAAAATGGGCGTGCCGGATCTCGGCATGGGCGCGGTCGACGTGCGCGACGTGGCGGACGCGCACGTGCGGGCCGCGTTCCTGCCCGAGGCCAACGGCCGCTACATCGTGTCGGGTCACAACACCAGCCTGCCGGCAATGGCCGCGACTCTGCTCGAACGGTATGGTGCCGACTACCCGATTCCGCGGCGCATTCTGCCGAAGTGGCTCGTCTGGCTGGTCGGCCCGCTGGCGAACAAGAGCGTGACGCGCCGCGTCGTCGCCCGCAACGTCGGACTGCCGTGGCGCGCCGACAATAGCCGCAGCCGCAACGAACTCGGGATCCGCTACCGCCCGCTTGCGGAGTCGATGAACGAGTTCTTTCAGCAGCTGGTCGAAACCGGACAACTGAAGCGATGAACCGCTGCGTGATTTCACCGGGCTTGCAGGTCGTGCTGACGGACCTCGGCGTGCGCGTCGACGAGTGGCTGCTGCGCGCGCGGTTGACACCCCGGTAAGGCGACGCGCCATCCGTGAACGTGTCGCTGCACGACGTGCGCCGCCCGTTCGTGACGGCGAACGACGCGGTGTGGCAAATCTTCGAGCCCGACCTGCCCTGCAGCCAGATCGCGTTCCTGCTCGACCATCAGGATCCGAATTCGTCCTTCCGCGCATTCGCGGGCCGTGCACTGACGGTCGTGTCGACCCGACGACGACGTACACCCGACACGAAGCGCAGGGCGGCGTGACGACGGGAAGCCATCCATGGGAGCGCCCGAAGGATGCCGGTTATGGGAGCAGGTCCGAATGCACCGCGCGACGCGCTACGCGCGCCGCCGGTAAGTGCCGGGCGTGCTGCCCGTCCAGTGGCGGAACGCGCGATGGAATGCGCTCGGGTCGTCGAAGCCGATATCGGCGCCGATCGCCGCGATCGTGTCGAGCGTGTCGGTCAGCCGCTGGATCGCGATGTCGCGCCGCAGTTCATCCTTGAGCGCCTGGAACGTCGTGCCTTCCGAGGCCAGATGGCGGCTCAGCGTGCGCACCGAACAATGCAGATGCTCGGCCGCCTGGTCGATCACGGGCAGGTCGGGCAGCGCCGCGGACAGGTACTGCCGCACGCGATGGCAGACGAGCTGTTCGCTGAACGATTCGAAGATCCAGTCGCCGGGCGCGCGCGCGAGGAACTTGCGCAGGTTGCGTTTGCTCTGCCGGATCGGCGCGTCGAGGTAGTCGGCGCTGAAGCGCATCAACGTGCGTTCGCAGTCGAACTGCACGGAGCCGGTGAAGAAGTACAGATGCTCGACCGCATGGCGCGGACGCGGGCACGCAAACTCGATCTGCAGCAACGGGATCTTCTGCCCGATCAGCCAGGAACACACGCCGTGCACGAGCTTGAGCATCAATTCCTGGCCGAGCGCGCCGATCGGACCGACGGCCGGGTTCGGCCGCAGCAGCACCTGTGCGACCAGACCGTCGCGCTTCGATTCGACGAAGAAGTCGTCGAGCAGGATATGGAAGAACTGGCCGAAACGATGCAGTGCCGTTTGGAGGTTGCGCGCATCGAGCAGGCTCAGGCACAGGTACTTCAGCGTGCCGCCACGCAGCGGGCGCGAGAAGATGCCGGGCATTTCGTCGTCGAGGTCGATCGCGAGCGTGCGGTACAGCGTCGAGAACTGCTCTTCCGTCACGCGCGCATGCGGCTCGCCGAGCAGCTCGAGCGAAATGCCGGCCCCGCGCAGGTAGCGCTCGACCACGTCGCGCTGCGCGCCCGCGCTTGCCAGGAACCCGTTGACGAGCGAGATCGGCACCGTCGCGCTCGGCGACGGCAGCGCACGCCCGGGCTGGGCGGAAGGTGAGTCTGAACCGGTCATCGCGTCCCCGTCGGTCGAACCGCTCGCATTGTACTTGAGCGGCCCCGACCGGGCCTTCGGGGCTTTCGGCGCACCGGCCCGCGCGCCGTCGGGCGCGCGGCGCTTCGGCGCCATCAGTCGGCGCGGCTGAGTTCCCGACGCAAGATCTTGCCGACCGTCGACTTCGGCAGCCGGTCGACCAGGCGGATCAGCTTCGGCACCTTGTAGGCCGCGAGGTTCGCGCGGCAGTGCGCGACGATTTCCGCTTCGGTCACGGCCGCGTCGGGCGCGAGCACCACGAACAGCTTGACGGCCTCGCCCGTCCGCTCGTCCGGCACACCGATGCACGCGCATTCGGCCACGCCCGCCAGCGAGGTGGCAGCGGCTTCCACCTCGTTCGGATACACGTTGAAGCCGGACACGATGATCATGTCCTTCTTGCGATCGACGATCTTCAGGAAGCCGGCCGCGTCGAACACGCCGATGTCGCCGGTGCGGAAGTAGCCGTCCGCGGTGAACGCGGCCGCATTCGCATCCGGCTTGTGCCAGTAGCCGCCCATCACCTGCGGCCCCTGCACGCAGATCTCGCCCGCTTCGCCGATTCCGACCTCGCGATCCTGGTCGTCCAGCAGCTTCACGTCGGTCGACGGCAGCGGCAGGCCCGTCGTGCCGGTGAACGCGTCGACCGACTGCGGGTTGAACGTGACCACCGGAGACGTTTCCGACAGCCCGTACCCTTCGCGGATGAAGTTGCCCGTCACCGCCTTCCAGCGCGCGGAGATCACGTCGATCACCGCCGCGCCGCCGCCCGCCGACAGCTTCAGCCGCGACCAGTCGACTTCCTTCAGCCGCGGATGGCCCGTGAGCCCCGCATACAGCGTATTGACGCCGACGAACACGGACGGCCGCGCCGCCTTCAGCACGTCGATGAAGCCATCCATGTCGCGCGGGTTCGCGACGAGCCAGTTTTCCGCGCCGATCGCGAAGTAGGACAGGAAGTTCACCGTCAGCGCGAAGATGTGATACAGCGGGATCGCCGTGACGACGACCTCCTCGCCCGGCTGACGCGCGGCCGGCACGATTGCCGCGAACTGCTCGATGTTCGCGACCAGGTTGCGGTGCGACAGCGCGGCGCCCTTCGACAGCCCGGTCGTGCCGCCCGTGTATTGCAGCAGCAGCAGGTCGGCGCCGCCGAGCGCGGCCGACTCGAAGGCGAGCGATTCGCCGGCGGCGATCGCGTCCGCGAGCGGGATCGAGCCGGGCGGCAACGCGTCGCACGCGCCGGCCGGCGCATCGACGACGCCGAGATCGCCGCGTCCCACGCTCAGCACGGTTCGCATGCGCGTCTTGCCGACTACCTCGGCGAACGTGCCCATCGATCCACCGCACACCACCGCGACTTCGACACCCGCGTCGTTGAGCTGATGCTCGAGCTCGTGTGCGGTGTAGAACGGGTTCACGTTGACCTGGATCGCGCCGATCCGCGCGACCGCGGCGAACACCACCGGAAACGCGAGCACGTTGGGCAGCATCACGGCCACGCGGTCGCCCTTGCGCACACCGACGACCTGCTGCAGGTAGGCGGCGAGTGCGGCCGACAGGCGGTCGACGTCGGCGTAGGTCAGCGTGTGGCCGAATGCGCGAAACGCGGGGCGATCGGCAAAACGGCGCATCGCTTCGTCCAGCAACGCGGTTACGGAAGGATGGCGATCGGCATCGATCTCGGCGGGGATCGAGCCGTACGACCCGATCCAGTGTCTCTTCGTCATGTCCTGCTCCTCGGGGGACGGCGCCGGGCAGCGCCGTTCGCACGGCGGCCCGCGCACCGGATGCGCATGGGCCGTCGCCTGACCGGCGACTATCGCCCGCCAAAGGGGCTTTGAAAATGATCCGGGCGGTCGAAAAGATGATCGAAACGGACACGCGAGCGCGCGGCGCGCCGCCAGCCGCGGCTTGCGCTCGCGCGTCGGTTTGCCGTCGTCGGGCCGTGCCAGCCCGTGCGCATCAGGGTGAACCCTATGGCGCGCCCGCGCGTTCCGGCGCAAAATCGCGAACCCGGAACGATATCGAATCGGACGCAGAACCAGTCATGCCGCGCAGTGCGCCCTTGACCCCGACGGCCGACGGCGCCGCCCCGCTGCCGGACGCCCCGCTCGCTCACGCGTTGCGCGAGAAGCGCTTCTCGCCGGCCAAGCTGGCCGTGCTCGTCGGCGTCGCCCAGGAACTCGGCCTCGACCCGGCCGCCGTGCTCGACGGCACCGGCCTGTCGCCGGACGCCGTCACCGACCCGTTCACGCTCACGTCGCAACTGCAGTTCCTGACCGCCGCGCGCAACGCGATCGGCCGCTATGACGGCACCGATCTCGGCGTGCGCGTCGGCCACCGGCTGCATGCGTCGAGCTACGGAATGTACGGCTACGCGATGCTGTGTTCGGAATCGCTCGCGCACGCGTTCGATTCGGCAGTCAAATATCACCAGCTCGCGAACGGGATGCTCGCGATCCGGTGGGTCGAACAGGGCGACACCGCGTCGTGGCTGTTTCCGGATCCGCACGAAGCCGCGCTGCCCGAGCCGGACCTGGCGCTCTACCGCTTCCTGATCGACATGCAATTCGCGCTGCACGTGACGATCATCAAGGACGTGATGGGCGCGTGGTGCGTGCCGGCCCGCGCGCAGTTCGCGCAACCGCGGCCGCCGCATGCGGCGCTGCTGTCCGATGCGCTCGAATGCCCGATCGCGTTCGATCAGCCGCACCATGTGTTGAGCTACCCGGCCGCGTGGCTCACGCGCGCGCCGCAGCTCGCGAACCCGATCACCGCCGCGCAGGTGTCGTCGCACTGCGCGCGCCTGCTCGACGAATTGCGCAGCCAGGCCGGTGTCACGCGACGCGTCTACCAGGAACTCACGCGCACGCCCGGACAATTCCCGGACATCGACGCGATCGCCGACATCCTGTGCATGACGTCGCGCACGCTGCGCCGCAAGCTCGACGCCGAAGGCACGTCGTACAGCGAGTTGCTCACGAGCGTGCGCAAGGCGCTCGCGATCGACTACCTGAGCACCACCACGCTCAGCACCGAGGACATCGCGCTGACGCTCGGCTTCAGCGACGCAGTGGGATTCCGCCACGCGTTCAAGCGCTGGACCGGCACGACGCCGAGCGAAGTGCGGCGCAAGCGCGGCGGGTAGGCGCTATGCACAAGGGAGCGCGTAGCGCCGCTCCAGCCCGACCTCGCCGTGCATACGCGCGTGCCGCGTCCACATCGATGAGCGGGACATCGACGTCCTTCATATAGGTCCGTCCGTTGCGCGCGGCTTCGTCCGACGCCTGCCACTGCGCGGTGTTGGCTCCGTCGTCAGGCGTTCCTCGAGCACGATCTTGCCGTTCATCGCGACACCCCGATGCTGAGCGTGATGTGCTTGTATTCGATGAAATCGTCGATGGCCGCGGCACCGTTGAGACGTCCGAGACCGGACTGGCGGTAGCCGCCTTCCTCGAATTCGTCGTAGACCTTCGCCCAGTCGTTGATCCAGACCGTACCGGCCTGCAGCGCGCGCGCAACGCGCATCGAACGCTGTCCGTCGCGCGTCCACACCGCGGCGGCGAGGCCGTATTCGCTGTCGTTGGCCAGTGCGATCGCTTCGTCTTCCGTATCGAATACTTGCAACGTCATGACCGGACCGAACGTCTCCTGCTGCACGATGTCGAGTTTCGGGTCGTCGACTTCGAGCAGCGTCGGGCGATAGAACGCGCCTCGCGCGAGTTCGCCGTCGGTCGCGGGGCCGCCCCGCAGCAGCACTTTCGCGCCCGCCGCGATCGCCTGCTCAACGGCACGATCGACGCGCGCGACATTGGCCTGATCGATCAAGGGCCCCATGTCGCTGCGCGGGTCCGCGGCAGGCCCCACGCGCACCGCCTCCAGACGCGCGATCAGACGCGTGCGCACCGCGTCCGCGACGTTGCGCTGGACGAGCAGGCGCGAACCAGTCATGCAGAACTGCCCGGCGAACACGGTCAGCGATTTTTCGAAGACGGGCAACGCGGCGTCCAGATCGACATCGTCGAACACGACGTGCGGTGTCTTGCCGCCGAGTTCGAGGCCGAAGCGCTTCACGCGCGCCGCACCGGCAGCCAGGATCGCCCGGCCGGTCGCCGTCGAACCCGTGAAGCTGATGACGGGCACGTCCGGAGACGCGACCAGATATTTCGCGCCGTCCGCACCGGATTCGCTGAACACGTTGACGACCCCGCGCGGCAGCGACGGCGCTTCGGACATCACGCTGGCGACGAGCGCGTTGGTTTGCGCGGTCTGCCCCGGCATCTTGACGACGGCGGTCGCGCCGGCCGCGAGCGCGGGCGCGAGCGAGCGCACCATCAGCACGACCGGCGAGTTCCACGGCACGATGATGCCGGCCACACCCATGGGCTCGCGCAACACGAGCGACACGACGTCCGGGCGCGGCGTGCCGCCGTGCGCACGCTCGGCGCGTGCGAGCGCCGCGTAGTAGCGCAGCTTCGACGGCACCATCTCAACTTCGAAGCGTGCTTCGGGCTTGATCTTGCCGTTTTCGAGCGACAACTGGTCGATCAGCGCATCGGTGTGCCGTTCGAACGCGAGCGCAATTTCCTCGAGCACTTTCGCGCGCAGCGCCGCATCGTGTTTCCAGGACGTGCGATCGAACGCACGCGACGCAGCGGCGACGGCCGCGCGCGCTTCGGCTTCGCCGCCGTCGGCGTATCGGCCGATCACGGTACCGGTTGCCGGATCGAACGAATCGCGATGCACGGGCGAATCGCTCCATTCGCCGTCGATCCAGTGCAATGCATGAGAAGTGATGGTCATCGAGTGCTCCGGCTCGGGTTCAGGCGTATCGATGCGCGATGTGCTCGGCAGTCGCGATCGTGGTGATATTGGTGGCGACGGAAATCGCATCCGGGAAAATCGACGCGTCGACAACACGCAGATTGCGCACGCCGTGCACGCGGCCGTCGAGGTCGACGACTGCGTGCGGATCGCCCGCGGCGCCCATCGGCGCGGTCGACGTCGGGTGGTGGTAGGTGTCGACGGTCGACTTGACGGACGCGAGGATCTGCTCGTCCGTCGCCGCGCCGGGGCCGGGATTCAGCTCGGCATGAACGAGGTCCGACAGCGGCGCGGTACGGCCGATGCGTCGCGCGAGCCGGACGCCGTCGAGCAGGCGCGTTCGATCCTGCTGTTCGGCGAGGAAATTCAGGTCGATGACCGGCGCGTCGTCGGGCTTGCGGCTCGCGAGCTTCAGGCTGCCGACCGACAACGGTCGCGTCAACGCAACCGCGAGCACGAACCCGACCTTGGTCGGACTCTGATCGTGCGGAAACAGGTGGGTCGCCGTGACGTGCAGGTCGAGGTCGCCGTTTTGCGCGGACGCACTGTGCGTCCAAAGAAATGCGCCGATCACGGGCGATTGGTCGCCGATCCTGTCGGGCCGCGCCGCATACGCGTTGTAGTAGAACGGGTGATCCTTCAGGCGCTGCCCGACCGGCAGGTTCGCGATCTCGGGGATCGACAGCGCGCGCAGATCCGCCCCCGGCCCGACGCCGGATCGCAGCAGAACCGCGGCACTGCCATAGCTGCCAGCGCTCAGGATCACTTCGTTCGCGTGGATTTCCTCGCCGCTCGCTAGCTTGACGCCGATCGCCCGGTCACGGTCGAAGATCACGCGATCGACCAGCGCGCCGCCGCGAATCTGCAGGTTCTTGCGCGCGCGTACGTCGTTGGTCAGATACGCGATGCCCGTGTTGACGCGCACGCCGTTGACGATATTCATCGAATACGGGCCGACACCGTTCGCGTCCGGGCCGTCGAAATCGTCGATGACGCGATAGCCGTTCGCGACCGTCGCGTCGACGAACGCGCGCTGCATCGGCGTGATGTCCTCGCGGGTCAGTTGACGCACGGGCAGCGGGCCGGCGTGACCATGCAGCGCCGCGCTGCCGCTGTCGCGGCTTTCGAGCCGCCGGAACGACGGCAACATGTCCGCATACGACCAGCCGGGCAGATTCCAGTTCTTCAGGTCCTGCTCACGCGCGCGGAGCGCCACCGCGCCGTTGATCGCGGAGCTGCCGCCCAGCACCTTGCCGCGCAGCGCCCGGATCGGGTGATCGATGTAGCCGGCCTGCGTGCGGTAGCCCCATTCGTGGCCGGCATCGCCGCCGACGATGTCGCTGCTCGCGATCACGTGCGGGTAGTCCCATGCGGCGTAGTTGTGGCCGGCCTCGAGCAGCAGCACGTTGCGGCTCGCCTTTTCGCTCAGGCGCGCGGCCATCACGGCGCCCGCGGAGCCGCCGCCGACGATCAATACGTCGATCGCGCGCTTGCCGTTTCCGGCACGCCGTCGCGGCGACGCGTCGGTCGGCGTGTCGGCGGCGGGCGCCGCGATCGCTTCGCCGCCCAGCAGCGAGCCGACGGCGAGCGCCGCCGAGTGAGCAAGGGTCTGCGCGAGCATCGTGCGGCGCGCGGGGTATTGCGGGGTATCGTCGTTCATGATCGCAGGTCACGTGGAGGAAAATCGCGATCAGATTACGAACGGCGGCGGCGCCCGCATAGCCGGCGGCAAGCGAACCCGGCGTTCGGCTTTTCCGAACGAAGGCACGGCGGCGATCTTGATTCGCGGCGCAAGCGCGCGCGAATCGTCATTGCGCGCGGCCGCTACGCGCGCTGGGCGCGAGGCAGGATGCCGTGCTCGATCAGCGCGGCATCCCAGCTCGCCGGCTGCCCGATTTCGTCGGCCAGGAACTGGATCAGCGCCTGGATCTTCGGCGGTGTGCGGATCGTCTTTCTGTAGAGCGCGGAAATCTGCCCGCCCGGCGGCGTGTAGTCGGACAGCACCGGGACGAGTTCGCCGGCGACGAGCGCATCCGCGGCGAGGAAGGTCGGGAGGATCGCAAGCCCGAGGCCGGCCAGCGCGCCCGCGAGCAATTGATGTCCCGAATCGGTCCGCATCCGGATGCGGATCCGGAACGACTGGCGCGCGCCGTCGAGCGGCAGGCTCCACATGCCATTGGGCTCGCGGTTCAGATAAATCAGCCCGTCGTGCTCCAGCAGGTCGCCGGGGTGTGCCGGCACGCCGCGCCGCGCGAGATAGGCGGGGCTGGCGCAGATCAGGTGATGATTCGCGGTGAGCGTGCGCGCGACGAGGTTCGAATCGGCCAGCTTGCCGATGCGTATCGCAACGTCGAAATGACCGTCAAGCAGATTGGACAGCCGGTCCTCCGCCTCGATGTCGACGCAGAGCGCCGGGTATTTCGCCGCGAGCCGCGCGAGCAGCGGCGCAAGCCGGTGTGTGACGAACGCGGCCGGCACCGCCAGCCTCAACGTGCCGTGCAGGCTCGCGCCAGCTTCCTGGACTTCCTCCTCGATCCGTTCGAGATCCTTGAGAAGTTGCCTGGATTGCTCGAAGAAGCCGTGGCCGGGCTCGGTCAGTTGAAGCTGGCGCCCGCGTTTCAGCAATGCGCAGCCGAGCCGCTTCTCGAGCTGCTGGATGCGCTGGCTGACGATGGACTTGGACGTGCCGAGGCGCCGGGCAGCCTCGGAGAAGCTGCCCGCTTCGATCACGGCTACGAAGGTGCTCATGTCGGAGAATTTGTTCATGTCCCGGGGCAGGCGTACCGGATCGGCGGCCGACCGGCTCGGCCCTCGCGCATCGCGCGGCGCCGAATCGTGCCGGTCATCGCGCCGACGGGCTGATCATGTGCCACGCACTCCGGTCGCGCCGGCGGCGGTGCGCTCCTGAAGAAACCGAACGCCTTCGTCCAGCGCACGCTCGCCCAGCGCATGGTTCGCCTTGTCCTTGAAGAACTGGACGAAGCCGTGCGCCTGCCCTTCGTAGACGGTGACGGACGCGTTCGTACCGGCTTCGTTCAGGCGGTTTGCATAAGCGACGTTTTCGTCGCGCAGCGGGTCGAGCTGGCCAACCTGAATCAGCGCGGGCGGCAGGTCCGCATGATTGCCCTCGAGCGGCGACAGCAGCGGCGCATACGGATTCGTTCCCGGCAGCACGTAGCTGGCGAGCACGTTGCGCATCACTTCCCGGGTCGGGAAGTACGAGGCACCCAGTTCGGCCCACGACGGCGTGTCCGTCCTCAGGCTCACCGACGGATACATCAGCCATTGCGCAATGAGCGCGGGGCCGTTGCGATCGCGCGCGAGCATCGCGGTGGCCGCCGACAGGGTCGCGCCGGCGCTGTCGCCGCAAACGACGATCCGCGCCGGATCGCCGCCGAATGCCGCGGCGTGGGCGGCTGCCCATTGCAGCACCGCGTAGACGTCCTCGAGCCCGGCGGGGAACGGGAATTCGGGCGCCAGCCGATAGTCGACGGACACGACGATCGCCTGCGCGCGACCGGCGATCGCACGCACGAGCACGTCGTGCGTGTCGAGGTCGCCGGACACGAAGCCGCCGCCGTGCGCGAACAGAACGATCGGGAGCGCGTCCTCGCCGCGCGCGCCGGCCGGCTTGTAGACGCGTACCGGAATGCTCCGGGCGGGGTGCTCGGTCGGCACGTCGATCGAGCGTACCTCGCTCACCGCGTCCGGAACGCCGGCCGACGGAATCATCGCGCGATAGGACGTGCGCATCTCGTTCGCGAACGCGGCCATCGCTTCGCTGACCGGACGGGCCGCGAGGGCACCCGGCTCGACGACATGATGCTTCGGAACCAGACCGAAACCCGGCCGGCCCAACAGCTTCCCTGAAAACATGTGTTCACTCCTGGCCAGAGGCCTGTTCCTGCACTTCGTTTCACTACTGACGGGATCGCGTTCGCCCGGGTGCATTCGTCACGCGAACGACAGAACGTCCGACACCGGCTTGCGCGGCTTCTGCGGCCAGTTGCCCGACGCCGCATAGCCGACCGTGACCAGCATGACGGGGACATCGCTCTGGGCGAGACCGAACGCGGTCGCGACGCCTTGCGGATCGAAGCCGATCATCGGACCGGACGCGAGCCCCAGGCCCTCGGCGGCCAGCATCAGCGTCATCGCCGCCAGCGACCCCGAGCGAATCGCTTCGTCGCGCTGGAACGCGTAGTTGTCGCGATACATGTTTTGTGCGGCACCGATCCAGCCCTTGTACAGCCCTTCGTCGATGATTCCCGCGTCCAGCGTCGGCCGGAGCGCATCGGCGAGCGTCAGATGCGGATCGAGCGTGCCGCACACGATGAACGTCACGGCGGCATCCGCGACCTTCTGCTGCCCGAACGCGAGCGGCAGCAGGCGCGCCTTCGCGTCGTCGCTGCGCACGGCGACGAACTTCCAGTTCTGCAGATTGAATGCGGACGGCGCACGCGTGGCGAGCTCGATCAGATTGCCGATCTGTTCGTCCGACAACTTGCGGCTGGTGTCATACCGGTTCGCCGAGATGCGCGACTTGATCACTTCAGACATGTTCGACACTTGCACACTCCTTTCTTCTTTCGGGGGGATGACAACGGGATGGATGTCATCGCGGACGACAGCACGATCGTCGGATCGCGCCCGTCTTGCGTCCAGGCTGAAACGGCCGGCGCCGACGCTCGCCAGCAGCAGGAAGCCGCCGGCCATCGACACGTTCTTGAGGAACATGACCATCTGCGTCTGGTCCGCGAACTGGGTGTGAAACAACGCGCCGGTAACGACGCAGAAGCCGGCAAGCAGCGCCGCCACGATGCGCACGCGGTAGCCGACGACGATCAGCACGCCGGTGCCGATCTCGAAGAGCACCGTCGGCACGAACAGCATGCCCGGCACGTGATTGGCCTCCATGTAGCCGCGGATCGCGTCGGGCGCGGCGAGCTTCGACAGACCCGACAGCAGGAAAATCAGCGCGAGGAGAATGCGCGCGGCCAGCATCGCGGCCGGCTGGAACCGTGCGATGCCTGCCGCGGACAGCGGATGATCGGACAGGGCGTTCTGTTTCATATTGGAATCCTATGTTTTTGGTTCAGATTGGGGACGGCCACGAGGTCGATGCACGACAACCGTCAAACGGTCACGACGATCTAGCCCTGCACGCAATTGCTTTCCGTCAGGCCGTGAGCGCGACGGATTTCGTCGAAACCGAACGTATGCGCGCGCAACGACGGCATGTGTCCTTCGGCCGACGCGCGAGCGATCTCCGGCAGCGGGACGTCCGCCGCCGGCATCGCCGTCGCGCCGAACACGCCGGGCGGGCGCACGCAAATCCGAACGTCGCCGCCGTCCGGTTTCCGCGGCGGAATGTCCTGCAACTGCAGTGCGTCGGGGCCGCCGAAGCGTTCGATCACATTGGCTTTCATGCACTCTCCAGACAGGCGACCGCTTCGCGCGCCCTGTGAACCATCGATCCGGCCACATTCTGGGTTATCGATATCCGCATTGGAACTGGGTAAAATGAGAGCGATACTTTCATTTTTGGTAGGCTGAATTGGATCTCAACGATGTGCGGATATTTGTCAGCGTCGTGCAGACCGGCAGCCTTTCCGGCGCCGCGACGCGACTGGCGATACCGTTGCCGACGGTCAGTCGCCGCATTCGCGCGCTCGAACAGCAGCTCCGGGTCCAGTTGCTGGAGCGCACCGCGCGCGGCACCAAGCTGACCGAAGCCGGAACCCGGCTTTACGAACATGCGAGCCGAGGCGTAGAGATGCTCGCCGAAGGCGAACAGGCCGTGGTCAGCGACCAGGCCAGGCTGAAGGGACGGCTGCGCATTTCGCTGCCGCCCGGGTTCGACGTGTGGTGGACACTGTTATCCGCTTTCAGGAAGCGCTTTCCGGATATCCAGCTGCACGCCTACGCCACCGAACGGCGCGTGGATCTGATAGAAGACGGCATCGATGTCGCGCTGCGCGTCGGCGCGATCACGCATGAAGCCATGGTCGCGCGCCAGTTACTCACCTATCGCCATGTCCTGGTGGCCAGTCCGAACCTGCTCGATACGTTGGGGATGCCGCAAACACCTGACGACCTGCACCGGTTCCCGTGCGCGGTATGGAGTCCGGTTGCCGATGCCGGCCGCGGCTGGCGCCTGGGCGAACAGACCTTCGAACCCAACGCGGTCCTGACAACCAACGACTACGCGTTCTTGCGCAGCCGCGCCATAGCGGGTGAGGTCCTCACCGAACTTCCACCGTTCCTGGCCGCGGAGCCCGTTCGGCAGGGCCGGCTCGCTGTCGTGCTTGCCGCCTGCCCGCTACCCGAACAACAGGTGAACCTGCTGTATCCTTCGCATCGGCATCCGTCGGCCATCGTTCGCGCCTATCTCGAATTCTGCCAGTCGCAAGTCGCGTGGTTCAAACGCGTTTGTACGATCGGTCAGAGCGGCCCGGGCATCGATACTTAACGCCTCCGCTCATGCCGCACGCGGCGCCAACCGCCGAGGACGACCGATGGGCCGGCGTCGACCGTCCGCCATTGCACGCAGCCGATCGGCGGAAATCGCGACGAAGGCGCCGGTCGGTCTCAGCGCGCTTCGCCCGCCGCCGGCTGCGCGATCGCCAGCGCGAACTCGAACACCGCGCCGCGCCCGTCCCGGTCGACCAGCCGGATCCCGCTGCCGTTGAGCGCCAGCATCCGGTGCACGATCAGCAGCCCGAGCCCGCCGCGCGTCGCCGCACCGCCGCTCATCGGCCGCTGCGCCCGCTGGAACAGCCCTTCGCGCCGCGCCGGCGGAATCCCTTCGCCGGTATCCGACACGGTCACCACCACGCGGTCGTCCTGAGGCGTCAGCGCCACTTCGACTTCGCCATGCTGCGGCGTGTGCCGCAATGCGTTGTCGAGCAGGTTGGTCAACACGCGCTCGATCATCCCGAGATCGGCCGACACGACCGGCACTCGCGGCGGGATGCGTGCATGCAGCGTGACGCCGCGCGACTGCGCGGCGAGTTCGAACTTCTCGAATACATCCTGCACGAGATCGACGAGCGAGAACGGCTCGCGCTCGGCCTGCACGCCGCCCGATTCGAGCCGCGCGAGTTCGAACAGCGCCTGCGCGAGCCGGCCGACCTTCGTGCTCTGCGCGAGCGCGATCGACAGGTAGCGGCGGCGCTCGGACTCCGCGAGCGCGTCGGACTTCAGCGACAGCGTTTCCAGATACCCGTGCAGCGACGTCAGCGGCGTGCGCAGGTCGTGCGAAATGTTCGTGATCAGTTCGCGCCGCTGCTGGTCCTGACGCGTCAGCGCGCGCCACTGGTCGCCGATCCGGTCGGCCATCTGCGCGAATGCGGATTCGAGCACCGCGATGTCGTCGCCGCGCCGCCCGGGCGGCGAGCGCGGCACCGGCGGCTGCATGTCGGGCGCGGCGTTCGCGTCGAAGCGGCGCATCGCATCGGTCAGCCGGCGCAGCGGGCGCGTGATGAAACTGAACGCCGTCAGGCCGGCGAGCAGGCCGAGCAGCGCGACGACCGCCATCGACCACAGCGTCGTGCGCAGCACGTTGCCGGCGTCGACGCGCGCGGCGAGCCGGTCGTGCGCTTCGCCGAGCAGCACGACGTAGATGTAGCCGGACGGCGGCTGTCCCGCACGCTGCAGCGGCGCGGCGCTGAACACCTTGCGCGCGTCGGGGCTGCGCGGATCGTCGCCGAGGATCGGCAGCGGCTCGCCCGCGATGAAGCGCCGCACTGGCGCGAGATCGACGCGGTCGCGCTTCACGTGGCCCGGCGGCGCGTCGTCGCCCTTGATGCGCCCCGCGTTGTCGAGCAGGTACACCTCGACACTCGGATTCACGCCCATCAGTTGGCCGAACAACGTGCGCACGGCGTCCGGACGCAGCCCGTTCGCGTCCATCAGCGGGGTGCTGCTCGCGATATGCGCGGCGAGATCCCGTGACAGGCCCTGCACGACTTCCTTCTCGCGCATGTCGTTCGCGCGGATCTGCAGCCATGCCGACGCCCCCGAGCACGCGAGCAGCAGGATCGAGAACACGAGCGACAGACGCTGGGTGAGGGTCAGCTTCATCACGTGTCCCGCTGGTCCGGCGCGGCGAGCTTGTAGCCGCGTCCCCACACCGTGAGGATGCGCACGGGTTCGGCCGGATCGGCCTCGATCTTCGCGCGCAACCGGTTGATGTGGGTGTTCACCGTGTGCTCGTAGCCTTCGTGCTGGTAGCCCCACACGGCATTGAGCAGGTCCATCCGCGAGAACACCTTGCCCGGATGCCGCGCGAAGAAATACAGCAGGTCGAACTCGCGCGGCGTGAGGTCGATGCGCGCACCGTCGACGGCAGCTTCGCGCGCGATCGGGTCGATCGACAGCCCGGCCACGTCGAGCGTGCCCGCGTCGATCCGCGAATCGCGCGCGAGCGCGTCGACGCGCCGCAACAACGCCTTGACCCGCGCGACGAGTTCGAGCACCGAGAACGGCTTCGCGAGGTAGTCGTCGGCGCCGAGCTCGAGGCCGAGAATCCGGTGCACCTCGCTCGAGCGGGCGCTCGTGATGATGATCGGCGTGTAGCGCGCCATCGCGCGCGCGCGCCGGCAGATTTCCAGACCGTCGACGCCGGGCAGCATCAGGTCGAGGATCAGCGCATCCCAGTTGCCCTGTTCGAGCAGGCGCAGCCCTTCCGTGCCGTCCGCGCTGTGGACCACTTCGTAGCGCTCGTCGCGCAGGTGGAGGCTCAGCACGTCGGCGATGTCGGCATCGTCCTCGACGATCAGGATGCGTTTGGGGTGGTCCATGGCGGTCGGCGGCGGCACGTCGGTATGGGTCTCGGGTTGGTTTCGGAGGTTCGTTCCGGTCGCGCCCGGGCAGGAGGGCCGGTCCGGAGGCGAATCGCGGCAGCAACGCCGCGCTGCCGCCATTGTGCAAAATTTTGCGGCGGGGAGGGGTCACAATTCGTTTAAGTTTGGGTAGCGAGCGAGCGCACGGGCAATACCGGCACGACGTTTCATTCCGGCCCCCGAAAAATTCAGACGGCGATCGCCCGGGCTCGAGTACCGCTTCGATCGATCATCACATCGGCGCAGCAGTTCGTCATTCCGATTCAGGAACCGGCAAGCCCAGCCGCCAGCTCAGATTCCTGCGCGCCTGCATCTCGCAACGCGTGTGGAAGAAGTCCGTCAGATAGATGCGCGGGCGTACGAGCAGCCCGCGCAGAATGGTCCGCTCATGAAGGTCGTAGGCCCGGTCGTCAAGATCGGGACGCTCTGCCCGCAGACGCCGGCCGTCTTCGCGAAACCGGCTGCGGGAAGCGCCGAGCGCTGCCAGATCGATGTCGCAGACGAAACGGGCATCCAGTCCTGCGGCAATACCCAGGTGGGTCGTCGCGAGAATCATCGCGCAGATGTGGTCGCATGCGCGGATTCGCTCGTCCGCCCGATGTCGGAACCAGTCAGCGCTGTTCTGCTCGTTGTCCTTCGCACCGGGCACGAAAATCACGTCATGGAACCACAGCGCGAGTTCGACGGCGTCCGGTTCGGGGATCGACGCGCGTGCCAGGTCGAACTGGCGCAAGCATCGCCTCACATGCACGAGCGTATGGTAACGGCGCGCCGGCTCCGTATAGCATCGCGCCAGCATGCGATAGACATCTTCGGCATCTGTTCCGCCGCTGCACGACCACAACGCGACGAACCGCTCCTGCATCCGGCTCACGTTCGCTCCTTGGCCCGGGGCATCTGCACATGACCGCCCCATGCCGACATTACCGCGATGCGTTCAGAGAAATTCCCGGCGGATGTCGATGCTCGACCGCTGCCCGATGTTTCCGTAGTGATGCGCGAGCCATGCGTCGGCTTCGCGGCGCCCGTGATCGTGCAGCTCGCTGAGAAACACCCAATCCGCGTTGTACTTGCTCGATACGCTCAACGCGCACATGGCGTCGTCGGCGCGAATCGAATGGATCAGCATTTCCTTCATCTCGCCGCGATCGATCGTGCCCTGCTGGATCAGGTCGGTGACGAACGCGATCGCTCGCATCTCGCGCATCAGCGACGAATTGAAACTGATCTCGCTGATGCGGTTGAGGATTTCCGCGGCCGTGATCGGCACGCCCCGTCGCACGAGCGGATTGATATGCACGATCACGACGTCGCGCGTCGCGCAATTGTAGATGAGCGGATAGATGGCCGGATTGCCCATGTAGCCGCCGTCCCAGTAATATTCGCCATCGATCGAGACCGCCTGGAACAGTGTCGGCACGCATGCCGATGCCAGTACCGCGTCGGCACTGACATCCTCGCCCGTGAAGAGGCGTATCTTCCCCGTCTCGACGTTGGTCGCACACAGGAACAACCGGATCGGACAGTGCTTGCGCAGCGCGCCGAAATCGACGTGGCTTTCGAGCACTTCGCGCAGCGGATTCAGGTTGTTCGGATTGAACTGATAGGGCGAAAAGACGCGCAGCATCATGTCGGCGAACGCATAAAGCGGCGAATGGTCGAGCCCGAAGCTGTGCGTGCCCTTCAGCCACGGCACCCAGCGCAGCGGGTTGTAGTGCTCCGCCGATCGCGCGACCGCCTGCCAGAAGTCGTGCAGTGCCTGACGTGCGCCGTCTTCGCCGCCTTGTTGCAGCCCGTACGCGAGCACGGCGGCGTTCATCGCGCCGGCACTGGTTGCACTGACACCCTCGATTTCGAGCCTGCCGTCTTCGAGCAGCCGGTCAAGCACGCCCCAGGTGAAGGCGCCGTGCATCCCGCCTCCCTGCAAGGCCAGCGCGATCTGTTTGCGAGGCAGATCGTTGCGGCGTCGTGTGTGCGTGATCGTCATGCCGACCTCCCAAACTATTCGTTATACGGAACAATTGCAGGTCACGAACGACGCGTCGTCACGCGATACGTCATCGTTCGACGCAGGTTTACTCATCCTGCGCGCGCGTCGAGTGCATCGAGCAGCGCTTTCGCCTCTCGCAGGTCGCGCGTGTCGAATCCTTCCGTGAAGCTGGCGTATACCTCGGACAGCGCCTGCCTCGCCTCCACGGTCTTCCCCTGCCGTTTCAACAGCCGCGCCAGGTCCGACGCTGCTCGCAATTCAAGCGCTTTGGCGCCCTGCCGGCGCGCTCGCGCGATCGCCCGATGGAAACAGTCAAACGCTTCGTCATCACGTGCGGCGGCAGCACCCTCCTTGCTCGCCGCGCCGACCAGACAGATTCCCGTGAGCCGATACAGCTCGGCCTCGTAGCAATGCTCGCCGGAGTGCTCGACGATCGTCGTCGCCTCTTCCAGCAGGTCCAGGGCGGCCCGCTCCGCACCCGCGCGCCGGTAACTGTCGGCGAGCAACGCGAGACAATAAGGTCGCTGATCTTCGCCCCCCGCTGCCCGCTGCGCGTCGAGGCCCAGCCGCATCTGCTCGATGCCGTCCTGGATGTCTCCATGCGCGCTCATCGCCCAGCCTCGCAAAAGCGTCCCCCACGCGAGCCAGTAAGGCAATCCGTGCTCGGTCGATACGGCAATGACCGCTTCCGCGCGCTCGGCGACAAGCATCGGTTCCCGCCTCAGTTGATGCAAGTGCGCCGTGTAGGTCAGACTGAACGCCAGGGACGGCCCGTAAGAAAGGTTCCGTGCAAGCGCAAGTGCCTCGACGCTGCGTTTGAGCGCCTGGTCGGGATACCCCTGAATCCACAAGGTCAGCACAAGAAAGCTGAGCGCCCGGATACCGGGATCCACGCCGTGTGCGAAGACGTGTGCCTGGTGCTGCTCCGGATCGTAGATCGCAAGAGCCTGTTCCAGATGCGCGCGAGCCGTGCCGAAATCACCCTGAAGAAAAAAGCACGAGCCCAGCGCGCTGTGCGCCTCGATGAGGAAACCGGGATCGTTCGCATGCCTTGCGGTTTCGAGCATCCTCTTGCCGAGATCGGTCGCGAGTGCGTACTCTCCGCGCACCACGTGGTACATCCTCAATCCCAGCTGCGTCGCAAAGCGCTGCGATGCCTCGCCCGTGCGATCGCACAACTCGAGCGCACGCGTATAGGTCGTGCCCACCTCCGTCGCGCCATACCCGCGCACGTCCATCAGGACCGGTCCAAGGGAAAGCAGCAAAGTCAGTTCCCAATGCGCACGCATGGGCGTGTCCGGCAGGCCCTTCAGCAACGCAAGCGCCGCTCCAAGGTGATTCATCGCATCGTGATGGGCGGCATGGCGCAGCGCCTGCTGCGCCGCGCGATGCAGGTATTCGACAGACTTGGGAATGTTCCCGCTTTGACCGTAGTGGTGCGCAAGCTCGCTGCAGTAATCGGCGATGCGTGTCGGGAACAGCGTTTCGATCGCCTGCGCGGTGCGCTCGTGCAGCGTGGTGCGCCGCTCTGTCAGCAACGAGCGCCCGGCCACTTCCTGGGTCAGCGCGTGTTTGAAGGAGTAGTTAACCTCCGGAAATGCGGGGCGCTCGTAGATGAACTCCGCTGCCTCCAGGTGGGCGAGCTGACGACGCAGTTCATCGTCGCGCGCCGGTTCCTCACCGCAGATTCGCCGGATCAGACTGAACGGGAACTCGTGGCCAATCACCGCGAGCGCCTGCAGCAGCTCCTTTTCTTCGATGGGAAGGCGATCGATACGCGCAGCCAGCACGCCCTGCACGGTGGTAGGAATGTGCAACGTCGCCGGGGTCTCGACGATGTGATAACGCCCGGCATCGCCGAGCAGCGATTTCTCTTCCACAAGCGTCTGGACCACTTCCTCCATGAAGAACGGGTTGCCCTCCGTCTTCTCCAGAATGAGCTGCTTGAGAGGCACGAGCGTGCGATCCTCGCCGAGCAGCACCGTGAGCAGTCCTTGAGCATCGGACGGGCCAAGCGGTTCGAGCCGGATCCTGCTGCAATGCTCCGCGTCGGCCCATGCGGGCTGATACTCGGGCCGGTAGTTCACGAGAAGCAGGATGCGTGCGTCCGGCACGTGGTCGATCAGGTAGGTGAGGAACGCTTCCGTTTCGCGGTCCAGCCACTGCAGATCCTCGAACAGCAAATGGACCGGCTGATTCTGGCTCTCTCGCACGAGAAGCTGCCTGATCGCGTCGAAGGTGCGGTCGCGCCGGATCTGCGGATCCATGTCGACGAGTACCGATCCGCCCTCGCCGATTCCCAGCAGATAGAGCACGTAGGGCACGAGATCCTCGAAACTTCGCTCGAGCGCGAGCGCCTTGCCGATGACCTTCTCCCGGCAGCGCCGCTCGTCGTCCTGCGTCGTGATCTGGAAATAGTTCTTCAGGAGTTCGATGAGCGGCAGATTGGGAAACGCCTTGCCGTGCGAGACCGAGAATGTCTCCAGCACCAGCGCGCCACGTCGCGAGCGCTCCTTGAACTCGTGGAAAAGACGAGACTTCCCCACGCCCGCCTCCCCCACGACGCCGACGACGCGCCCGTGCCCGCTCCTCATTGCCTCCAGCGCGCGGCTCAGATGCTCCATTTCCGTCTCGCGACCGACGAACCGCGCGAGACCGCGATGTGCCGCCAGCTGCAGGCGCGTGCGCAGCGCACCCAGGCCAAGCACCTCATAGACGCAAAGCGGCGCGGGAATTCCCTTGAGTTGTGTCGCACCCAGCGCCTTGAACTCGAAATAGCCTTCGGCGAGCTTGTGGGTGGACTCGCTGACGAGAATCGACGTCGGCGTGGCGATGCCCTCGATCCGCGACGCGATGTGGATCGTATGCCCGAGCGGATCGTATTCGGTGTGCAAGTCGACGGTTCGGATGGAACGGACGACGACCTCGCCCGTATGAACGCCGACGCGAATCTGCAGCGGAATGCCTTCCTGCAGACGAATGCGGTCGCCATGCTGCCGCATCGCCTGCTGCATGCGCAATGCGGCGAACAGCGCGCGCTGCGCATGGTCTTCGTGGGCGATCGGTGCGCCGAACAGCGCGAGGATGCCGTCGCCGAGCGATTTCGCGACGTACCCCTCGTAGTAGTGGACCGCTTCCATCATCAGCTCGACCACGGGCACGATCAGGCGATGCGCCACTTCGGGATCGAGATCGTGGATCAGCGCGGTCGACCCGGCCATGTCGGCGAACAGCGCGGTAACGGTCTTGCGCTCGCCGGCGGGCTCGCCGCGCGCTTCCATGGCCGCGTGTTCGGCACGGATCCGCTCGGCGAGATGATCGGGCGTGTAATGAATCGGAGTGGCCGGCGGTTCCCGGACCGACGGTCGGGCAAACGACGGCGCGGCGGCTGGCGCCAGCGACGTTCCGCAATTGCTGCAGAAGCGGGCCGCCGGCGCTGCCTCATGCCCGCATTGCGGACACGTGCGGGACAGCACGGCCTGACATTCCTGGCAGAACCTCGCACCGGGAGGATTCTCGGACCCGCAAATTGTGCAGCGCATAAAACCCTCTTCCAGCCAAGGGTCGACCTCGAAACATTATGCGCCACTCTCTGCGGGGAACGAGGGCCGCGAGCGTGATCGTGCGTGCCGGCAGGGAAAAACGAATGGCTCGACAGCCCTACATTTTCCCCGCCAGATGAAACCGCGACGCCGGATGCCAGAGCCTGACCGACGTGGCGACGTGCTCGCCGACCCACGTGCGGCGCCTCAACACCAGACACGGCTCGCCGATCTCCATCACGAGATGTCGACGCACCTGCGCGTTGGGTTTCTCCGCATAGATCCGGAACTCCGCGCGCTGGATCGGCGCCAGTCGCACCATGTAGTGGTTCGGCGTCTCGAGCGTGAAATCCTGTTCCAGATAGGCGGGAAACAAGGCCGGATTGACGTAGCGATCCTCGAACTGGATCGGCTCGTCTTCCTCGAAATGCACGATGCGTGAATGAAACACGGGCCCGGAACGCAGCCCGAGCGCCTCGATCGCATCCGGGTCGACGCTGCGCTCGATCAGCAGCACGCGCGCGCTGTGCCGATGACCGCGTTCGGCAATCTCGTCCGCGATGTTGCGGATTTCCAGCACCGTCGATTCGTAATGCCGGCGCTCGACGAAGGTGCCGGCACCCTGGATTCGGGTCAGCACGCGTTCGGCCGTCAGTTCTCGCAGCGCGCGCGACACGGTCATCCGGGCCACGCCGAATTCCTTGACCAGTTCGGCCTCGGTCGGGATCGCGCCGCCGGGCTTCCAGTCGCCCTTCGCGATTCGCTCGACGACGTAGCGCTTGATCTGTTGATAGGCCGGCAGTGCGCGCGCCGGCACGGCATCGCCCAATGCCCTTGCCGGTCGTGCGGAAGGGTGTCTTTCCGTTTCGTTCATGCGCCCTCGACCGAATGAATGATGGATGATCCGCCAGTCGCCGCCCGACGCTACCGCAGTGACGGCGGTTCGCCCGCGACGATGCCGGCCGCGATCGCGATGTCGTCCGCCAGCGGCCGGTCGTCGTGGTAGGCCGGCACGCGCTGGCGCACATATCGCCACAACGCATCGGTCGACGGGGCCGGCGCCGCTCCGTTCGCCTGCAGATCGTATGCCTGCGCGGCGGCAAGCAACTCGATCGCGAGCACGCGCGTCGCATTCTCGATGATGTCGAGCGCCTTCAGCGCGGCCGGCGTCGCATGGCACAGGTGGTCTTCCTGCAGGCCGGACGTAATGCCGCCGTCGAGGCTCGCCGGCGCCGCGAGTCGCTGGTTCTGCGCGACCAGCGCGACCGCCGTGTACTGCGCGATCATGAACCCCGAACACGTGCCGCCCGGCGCCGCGAGAAAAGCCGGCAGCCCGCTCACGAGCGGATTGACGAGACGGTCCAGCCGCCGCTCGGCGATTGCCGCCACTTGCGCCATCGCGGCCGCGAGGCTGTCCATCGCCAGCGCGATGCCCGCGCCGACGGCATGCGCCTGCGAATGAACGGCCGGCGCGTCGCGCGTACCGGCAACGATCGGATTGTCGGTGACGGACGCAAGCTCGCGATCGACGACTTCCGCTGTCACCGCGAACACGTCGCGGGCCGCGCCATGCACGTGCGGAATCGTGCGCAGGCTGAGCGGATCCTGCGTATGCCGGCCGCTCGCCGCCGCAAGCATCGGGCTGTCGGCAAGCATCGTCCGCAAGCGCGAGCCGACGTGCCCGATACCGGGCGAGATCCGCAGCGCGAGCGAGGCCGGATCGAACGCCGCGAGCTGTCCGCCGAGATTCTCGAAGCTCGTCGCCGCGATCCAGTCGGCCCAGTCGAGCAGCCGCTCCGCGCGGGCGAGCGCGAGCGCGGCGAGCCCCGTCACGCACGGCGTGCCGTTGACCAGGCTCAGCCCCTCCTTCGCGCCGAGCACGAGCGGCTTGCGGCCGACGCGCCGCAGCGCCTCGTCGCCGCGAATGCGCTCGCCGCGATGGCGCGCATGACCGTGCCCGATGCAGACGAGCGCGACGTGCGCCATATGGGTCAGATAGCCGACCGAGCCGTGCGCCGGCACCTCCGGCAGGCAATCGTGCTCGAGCAGCGCGACGAGCTGTTCGACAACATCGGCATGCACGCCCGAATGCCCGTGCGCGAAGTTGTTGATCGCGGCCGCGATGATCGCGCGCGTTTCGGCCGCGCCGAGCGGCATGCCGACGCCGACCGCGTGGCTCATCAGGATGTTGCGCGACAGCGTGCTCTGCTGCGCCGGCGACACGATCACGTCGCACAGCGCGCCCACGCCGGTGTTGACGCCGTATGCGCGAATCCCGCGCGCGACGATCTCGTCGACGAGTTCGCGTGCGGCGACGACACGCGCGCGTGCGTCGTCGCTCAGCGCAAGCGGCTCGCCTGCCGCCACTGCCGCAACCTGTCGCCAATCGAGCGGCCGTGCCGCACGGAATACGGTCATGACTGCCTCAGTTCGATGTGCGGTCGTGGTGGCTCGACACGAACTGCCGGAAACGTTCGGAGCACTGTCCGCCGAACAGGTCGTCGGGCGTGCCGTCCGAGTCGACTTCGCCCTGATGCAGGAACATCACGCGATTCGATACGTGCCGCGCGAAGCCCATTTCGTGGGTGACGACCAGCATGGTGCGCCCCTCCTCCGCGAGCGAACGCATCACGCGCAGCACTTCGCCGACCAGCTCCGGGTCGAGCGCGGACGTCGGTTCGTCGAACAGCATCACCTTCGGATGCATCGCGAGCGCGCGGGCGATCGCGACGCGCTGCTGCTGGCCGCCCGACAGATGCGCCGGATAGTAGCCGCGCTTGTCGGCGAGACCGACGCGCGCCAGCAGCGCCTCTGCCTCCTCGACCGCTTCTGCGCGGCTGCGCTTTTGCACGCGCAGCGGCCCCTCGACGAGGTTGTCGAGCACCGTCATGTGCGACCACAGGTTGAAGTTCTGAAAGACCATGCCGAGCTGGGAGCGGATCCGGTCGACCTGGCGCCGGTCGCTCGGATGCAGCTTGCCGTCGCGCGCGCGCTTCATCGCGAGCGTTTCCCCGGCGAGCGCGACGGAGCCGTCGTCAGGTGTCTCGAGCAGGTTCAGGCAGCGCAGGAACGTGCTCTTGCCCGAGCCGCTCGCGCCGAGGATCGAGATGACGTCACCCTCGTGCGCGTCGAGCGAAATGCCTTTCAGCACATGATGATCGCCGAACGACTTGTGGATGTTCTTGACCGACAGCGCGACGGGAGCAGCGGTGTTCATCGGATTCTCCTGGAAAGGATGGGGACGCTCAGGATGCGACGCGCCGTGGATTGCGCGTCGCCGCGACGGACGCACCGGACTGCTTGGGCGCACGCAGGTGCCCGGAGAGTCGCCATTCGAGCGCGCCGAGCAGGCGTACGACGATGAAGTTCAGGGCCAGATAGATGACGGCAGCGCAGGCGAAGACCTCGGTCGTCCGATAGGTTTGCTGAATGATCTGCTGCGCGACACCCGTCACTTCCCATACCGTGACGAGGCTGGCCAGTGCGGTCGACTTGACGAGCAGCACGGCCTCGGTCGAGTACGCGGGCAGGCACTGGCGCAGCGCGATCGGGCCGATCACGCGCCGCAGCAGCGCGAAGCCCGACAGCCCGATCGAATAACCGGCCTCGATCTGCCCGACCGGCACGGCCATCAAACCGCCGCGCAGGATTTCGGCCGTGTAGCCTGCCGTACACAGCGCGAGCGAGAGCACCGCGCACACGTACGGCTCGCGCAGCAACGGCCACATGAAGCTTTCGCGGATCACGCCGAACTGGCCGAGCCCGTAATACACGAGGAACATCTGGATCAGCAGCGGCGAGCCGCGAAACACGAGGATGTAGCCGCGCGCGAAGCGGTTCGGCAGCCAGTGCGGCGACACGCGCATCGTGACGATCACGAGCGACAGCAGGCCGCCGAGCACGAGCGACGCGAAGAACAGGCCGAGCGTGGTCGGCACGGCCGCGAGCAACTGGCGCAGCGTATCGAAGAGAAAGTCGAAATCGATGGACATGCACGTTCTCCGTCAGTTGCGCGCGAAATTGCGGCGGAACGACCGGCCGACGATCGCTTCCGCCCGGTTGAACACGCGGTTCGACAAGCCCGTCATCAGCAGATACAGCGCACCGCCCGCAACGAAGAACACGAAGTACTGGTGAGTCGAATTGGCGGCGATCTGGCTCGTGCGCAGCAGCTCGGCGAGGCCGGTGACGGAGATCAGCGCCGAGTCCTTGAGGCTCAGTTGCCACACGTTGCCGATGCCGGGCAGCGCGAAGCGCAGCACCTGCGGAATCAGGATGCGGCGCAGCACCATGCTGCCCGGCATGCCGATCGAGCGCGCCGCCTCGAGCTCGCCCTTCGACACCGCGAGCACCGCCGCGCGATACACCTCGGCCTGGTAAGCGCCGGAGATCATCCCGACCGCGAGCGCGCCGATCACGAACGGCGGCACGCCGATGAAGCCTTCCGCGCCGAACCACTGGCCGACGGCCGTGACGAGCGTCGAGCCGCCGAAGTAGAACAGATAGATGACGAGCAGTTCCGGCACGCCGCGAAACACCGTCGTGTACAGGTCGCCGAGCAGGCGGGCGCTGCGGTGGCGAGACAGCTTCGCCGCCGCGATCGCCGCGCCGATCACGGCGCCCACCGCGAGCGCGGCGAGCGTCAGCGCGACCGTCATCAGCGCCGCGAGCAGCAGCACACCGCCCCAGCCTTCGGTTCCGAAGCCGAGCATTTCAAGAATCGCCATGCGTGCCTCCCGGCAAGCGTTGAGTGAATCTGCGGGATGCGTGCCGCCGCGCGTCGTTCGAACCGCTTACGCGGCGGCCGCCGAATGCACGCTTAGGGCGTGACGTCGGTCTTGAACCACTTGTCGGCCAGCTTCTTCACGGTGCCGTCCGCGAGCGCCGCGCCGATCGCCGTGTCGAACTTCGTCTTCAGGTCAGCGTCCTGCTTGCGGAACGCGAGGCCTTCGCCCGGCCCCCAGATCGGGCCGCCGAGCTTCGGCCCCGCGAGCACGATCGACGCGTTGTCCTTCTTCGTGTTGTTCGCCGCGTAATACGTGACATCGTCGAACGACGCATCGATGCGCCCGGCGACGAGATCGAGGTCGCGCTCGGGCGAAGTCTTGTACACGCGAATCGACGCGATGTCCTTGAAGCTGTCGTTGATGAACTTCGTATAGACGGTGCCCGACTGGATACCGATCGTCTTGCCCTTCAGCTGCTTGCGCAGCGCGTCGACGGTGGGCTTGTCGGCGTTCGCGTCACCGGTCAGCTTGACCATCGGCGCGCCGGGTGCGGCCTTCGGCAGGATCTTGGTATCGGTGACGGCGAACGTCGCGGGCGTCGCCGCATACGGACGCGAGAACAGCAGGATCTTTTCGCGCTCCGGCGTGATGGAGATCGCATCCATCAGGATATCGAACTTGCCAGCCTGCAGGCCGGGAATCATCCCGTCCCAGTCCTGCGCGACCATGTTGCACTGCACCTTGATCCGCTCGCATACGTTGGCGAGCAGTTCCGGTTCGAAACCGCCCAGCTTGCCGCCCGGCAGCGTGAGGTTCCACGGTGCGTAGCCGCCTTCGAGCGCGACCGTCACCGTCTTCCATTCCTTTGCCTGCACCGGTGCGGCGAGCGTTGCCGCTGCTGCCGCGATGACGCCGATCGTCCTCATTGCCCACTTGATGCGCTTGCCGTTCACGAGAGTTCTCCTTGCGTTGAAGTGCGTCATCCCTTCGGTGCAGCAAGCCGCCTCAGGAATTTGTCTATACAAGCATGCAAGAAGAAAAACAGCGAGACAAGCAGCGATCAAAAAAAACCGTGAAAACGCGGGAAATCCCCTAATTTAGGGGCTCTGACGTGCCTCGCTGCGGGGAATTCAGGCACGCAGTTGGTGCATGCCGGACGATCGAATCACTAGGATGACTAGACAAATCCTGAATTCGATCGCACGGCACAGGCAGAGGGAACTCCGGCTGCAGCGGGCAAGAACGCGGCTAGGTGATCACGCCGACCTGCCAGGGCACGAATTCGTTCTGGCCGTAGCCGTGCAATTCGCTTTTCGAACGATTGCCGGACGCGCAGGCGAGCATGCGCTGGAAGATCGTGGCGCCGAGCTGGTCGACACTCGACGTGCCGTCGATCACGCCGCCGCAATTGATGTCGATGTCGTCTTCCTGACGCATCCACAGCGCGGTATTCGTCGCAAGTTTCAACGACGGCGCCGGCGCACAGCCGTACGCCGAACCCCGCCCCGTCGTGAAGCAGATCAGGTTCGCGCCCGACGCGACCTGCCCCGTCGCCGACATCGGGTCGTAGCCGGGCGAATCCATGAAAACGAGGCCGCGTGCGTCGATACGCTGCGCGTATTCGTATACGTCGACGAGATTCGTGTTCCCGGCTTTCGCGATCGCGCCGAGCGATTTCTCGAGGATCGTCGTGAGCCCGCCCGCCTTGTTGCCGGCCGACGGATTGTTGTCCAGCGCAGCGCCGTGACGTGCGCAATAGGCCTCCCACCACGCGATCCGCGCGAGCAGCTTTTCGCCGACGTCGCGGCTGACGGCACGCCGGGTGAGCAGATGCTCGGCGCCGTAGATTTCGGGCGTTTCGGAAAGGATCGCCGTGCCGCCCTGCCGTACCAGCCGGTCGACGGCCGCCCCAAGCGCGGGATTCGCCGAGATACCCGAGTAGCCATCCGAGCCGCCGCACTGCAGCCCCACCACGAGATGCGCCGCCGGCATCGCGACCCGCACCGCGCGGTTGGCGTCCGCGAGCATGTCCGTGACCATCGCGATGCCACGCTCGATCGTCTTGCGCGTGCCGCCACTCTCCTGGATCGTGAAGTGGCGCAGGCGCGCGGCGTCCGTGTGCCCGCCTTCGCGCAACACGTCGCTGATCTGGTTGGTCTCGCAACCCAGGCCGATGAACAGCACCGAGTGGAAATTCGGATGCGCGGCATAACCCGCCAGCGTGCGCCGAAGGATCGCGATTCCGTCTCCGCGCGAGTCGATCCCGCAGCCGAGGCCGTGCGTGAGCGCGATCACGCCGTCGATGTCCGGATAGTCGGCCAGCGCCTGCGGGTTCACCTCTCTCCGGAAATGATCGGCGATCGCACGCGCCACCGTGGCGGAGCAATTGACGCTCGTCAGTATCCCGATGTAATTGCGCGTCGCGATCCGCCCGTCGTCTCGGCGAATGCCCATGAAGGTCGCCGGCGTGTCGTCGAGACGCGTCGGACTCGCGGCGGCACCGAACGCGTGCTCGCGCGCGTACTCGGCCATGCCGAGGTTGTGCACGTGCACATGCTGACCGCGCGCGATCGTCTCGCGCGCGACGCCGATGATCTGGTTGTAGCGCCTGACCGGCTCGCCCTTCGCGATGTCGCGCACGGCGACCTTGTGACCCGGCGGAATCAGCCCGGACACGACGAGCGCCTCGGACGCGATCAGGTCGCCGGACACGAGCTGGCGCGTCGCGATCACGACGTCGTCGTTCGGATGCAGCCGGATCGCGACCGGCCCGGTGACGGGAAAGGACATGACAGTGATCCTGGATTGAGGATGGGTGGTTCAGCGCCGGCAAGCCGCCTTGCGGCGCGCCGGCGAACGCTTCAGCGATGCGAGCCGGCCCGCGCGCCGCTCGGCGCGCTTTCCGCGCCCGCGTGCCCCATGCCGCGCAGCGAGCGCAGCAGCAGCACGCTGACGAAACACAACGCGGCCACCACCACGAAGCCGGCGCGCGAATCGTGCGACGCCGCATCCGCGAACGCCTTGATCTGCGGCGACACGAAGCCGCCGAGATTGCCGATCGACACGATGAACGCAATGCCGCTCGCGGCGCCCGTCCCGCCGAGATAACGCGTCGGCAGGCACCAGAACACCGGCTGGCACGCGACCAGCCCCGGGATCGCGATGCAGAAGGCGAGCAGCGCCAGCACCGGCGTGTTGATCACGGATATCGATGCGAACGCGAGAATCCCTACCGTCAGCATGCCGGTCGCGACCTGCAGATGGTTGTCGTGACGATCCGCGAAGCGCGTCGCGACGATCATCGCCGCAATCGTGCACAGCCACGGAATCATCAGCAGCATTCCGATCTTTCCATCGATCTGGGTGCCCATCGTCGCGGCGAATTTCGACGGCAGGTAGAACGCGAGCGGCGCATTGCCGATCTGGATGCAGAAGTACGCGGCAATGAAGGTCAGCACGCGACGGTCCTTCAGCACGCCGAACACCGTCGCGGACAGGTGTCGCGATTTCGCGCGCTCTTCCGCGTCGAGCGTGTCGCACAATGCGCGCTTCTCGTCGTCGGTCAGCCAGCGCGCGTCTTTCGGCCGGCTCGTCAGGTAGAAGAACGCGATCACGCCGACCACGGTCGCCATCAGCCCCTCGACCAGATACATCCATTGCCAGTTCCGCAGGCCGAACATGTCATGCATCTGCAGCAGGAAGCCCGACAGCGGATTGCCGATCAGCATCGCGATGGGCACGCCGAAGTAGAACAATCCGAGCGCGCGGGCGCGCCCCTTCGCGGGAAACCAGTAGGTCAGGTACAGGATGATGCCGGGAAAGAATCCGGCCTCCGCCGCGCCGAGCAGGAAGCGGATCGTATAGAACTGCGTCGGCGTATGCGCGAACATCATCGCCGCCGAGACGAAGCCCCACGTCACCATGATCCGGCTCATCCATACGCGCGCGCCGATGCGATTCATGATCAGGTTGCTCGGCACTTCGAACAATGCATAACCGACGAAGAAAATGCCGGCGCCGAATGCGAATGCCGCATCGCTCAGGCCCGTGTCGGCCTGATAGGCGAGCTTCGCGAAGCCGACGTTCGCGCGATCGATGAAGGCCAGCGCGTACATCAGCGTGAGGAACGGCAGGAGCCGGACGGCGGCCTTCCTGACCGCCCTGGCAAGGTGCTGCGATTGCTGCGGATCGTGATTCATCGTTGTCTCCGGTTTGGTTCTTGTCGTGATGCCCGTTCGATTACGCTCGCCATTCGGGCCCGTCCGGGTACGCGAATGCATCGAGCGACGCCGGCTTCATCGTGACGCCGTAACCCGGCGCCTCCTGTGGCATCTTCTGGACGTCGGAAAGCGAATGTCACGTACCTGCACATCGATAATGCGTGTCGTCATCGTTGCGTGTCTCCATTCCACTTCATTTGATTGCGCTTCGCGGGTGGGCCGGGCCGCACGCCCGCTCACCCCAGCGCCGCGATCAGGTACGGCTGCGCGACCGGCAGCTTCAGCGCGCGCGCCATGTCGACCACCGGGCGCAGGCGCCGTGCCTTCTTCACGTCGTGATTGCCCGCGATATCGGCCAGCCGGTGCGCGAGGAACGGGTTCAGGAAGCGGTCGCGCACCTCATCGAGGTAGGCCAGCGCCGCGTCGCGCTCGCCGAGCGCATCGAACACCGGCATCACCTCGTCGTTCCATACCGTCTCGAGCGGCGCGCGGTACGCGGGATCGTCCATCGCCGCGCCCACCGTCATGTCGGGCGCGCCGCCGCGCGTGCGCCATTGCTCCGCGAGCACCGTGTGCCCGAGATTGAGCAGCAGCAGCTTCAGGCGCTCGTAACGTTCGAGGTCGTCGGTCACGACGATGTCCGGGTGCTCGCACGGCAGCGTCATCCCCGCCGTGCGCCGCACCGCCCACAACGCATACGGTTCGGCGATCGCGCCGACTGGCTGAATCGGCTCCGACACGATCCGGTCGACGAGCGAGTTGACCCACACGCAGCCGTCGATCAGGTAATCGACGAACGCCGCGTCCGCGCGCCAGCCCCGCGCGACGGCGACGACCAGGTCGCGCAGCGCGTCGCCATTGCGCGCGACGAGTTCGCACGGCAGCAGCGTGACGGGCGCCCCGCCCGCGCGGAAGCGCTCGTGCAGCAGCACCGCGAGCTTCGCCGCGAAACCGCGCGGCGCCCGGTGGCCGGCCAGAAGATCGGCCCCGTCGTCGTCGAACAGCGCATAGCCGCTGTCGCCGGTGTTGGACACGATGGCCCGAACCTCGCATGCGACGCGTTCGCGCAACCGTGCCCAGTCGTCTGCCGCATGCAACGCTTCCGTGATCGCCGTGCAGTCGACCTCGCGATCGATCGTCTCGCCGTGCCGCCGACCACGAATCCTCACCGGGTAGCGGCCGCTCGCGCGCAACGCATCGATGCGCGCGCGGCTTTCCGCGCTCGACGTCGTCTGCACCACGGTGATCGCGCCGAGCGCACGGCCGGCGGCCAGCGCTTCCGACACGAACAGGTCGACGTGCGCCTGGAGAAAGCGGCTGGTGCCGAACTGCAGGATCGGATTGCCCATCGGTTCGCGCTCCGCGTTCAGCATTCGACGAGCGCCTTGATCACGCCGGCGTCCGGTTCGAGGAGTTCCGCGAACCGGTCGGGCAGGTCCGCGAGCGTCAGCGCGTGCGTCTTCAGCGCATCGGTCGGCACCCGCCCCGCACGCATTGCGTCGAGCACCGTTTCGAAATCGGCCGGCGTCGCGTTGCGGCTCGCGAGCAGCGTCGTCTCGCGCTTGTGGAATTCCGGATCGGAGAACGAAATGCGGCCCTTCACGAGCGAGATCAGCACGTACTTGCCGCCGTGCGCGACGAAGTCCAGGCCGCGCTCCATCGCCGCGAGATTGCCGGTGGCGTCGAACACGACATCGAAGAATTCGCCGTCGGTCAGCGCCGCGAGGCGCTCGACGTCGGCTCCGCTCGTGTCGAGCGGCACGGTGGCGTGCGCGCCCAGCGCCGTCGCGCAGACCGCCAGCCGGTCCGCGCGGCCGTCGAGCACGCAGACCCGCGCGCCGCGCAGCGTGGCGAAGATCAGCGCGGCCATGCCGATCGGGCCCGCGCCGACGACCAGCACGCGTTGCCCGGACCGGACCTCGGCACGCGCGACCGCGTGCGCGCCGATCGCGAGGAATTCGATCATCGCGGCCTGATCGAGCGTGACGCCGTCGGCCGCGAACACGAAGGCCTGCGGCACGGCGAGGTATTCGACCATGCCGCCGTCGGCGTGCACGCCCAGCACCTCGATCCGGGTGCAGCAATTGGTCTTGCCCGCACGACACGCGACGCACGTCCCGCACGACAGATACGGCATCACGTAGACCTGGTCGCCGGCCTTGACGCGCGCGCCCGCCGGGGCGGTCTCGACGACGCCGGCCAGCTCGTGCCCCATCACCCTTGGATAGGCGAGGTACGGCTGGTTGCCGGTGAAGATGTGCATGTCGGTACCGCATACGCCGACCCGCTTCACGCGAATCAGGACATCGTCGGGGCCTGCGGCCGGCACCGGGCGCTCGGCAACGACCAGACGGCCGGGTTCTTCACAAATGACGGTTCTCATCAATATCTCGGTAAGAAATGAAACAGGACGGTATGGTCCGTGTCATCACCAAATTGGCCTGACCGGACACAGGCTATTGATCTAGCCACAATTGGTCAAGCCAATTGCCGGGATATTAAGGAAATTCTTTAGAAGGCACGGCGGCGAGCACGTGCCGCACTGGTCGAACATATTCCGCTTCTCCCACCACGATCGGGCATGAGGCGAAGCCGACGGGCACACTGACGGCTCGGACATTTGGTAAGGCCAATTTGCCCACTCAACTCCCGCGACATAGGCCGACGCCCTCGAGACCGCATCAATTGGTCAGGCCATTCAAAGTGCAGTAGACTGATCGCTTCGGAACGGACAACCGCGCGACGCGGCAAGGGGGAGCATTGCTGGACCAGTTCAAACAGGTGGATACGCGCCGCCTGTATCAGCGCATCGCCGACCAGATTCGTTCGCTCATCGAAGAGGGGCGGTTCGCCGACGGAGAGCGCCTGCCGCCCGAGCGGGATCTAGCTCAGCAGCTCGGCGTATCACGCCCGTCGGTTCGCGAGGCGCTCATTGCGCTGGAGATCGAGGGCATCGTCGAAGTCCGGATGGGATCCGGCGTGTTCGTGTGCCCTCCCGCGAAGGCGTCGAACGCCGCGGCGACACCGCTGGGCGAAAATCCGATCGAACTGATGAGCGCCCGGGCCGCACTGGAAGGCAGCGTCGTCGAACTCGCATGCGCACACGCGACGCCCGAACGGCTGGCGCCCGTGCGCCGCGCGGTCGAGGCGATGCGGTCCGCCATCGCGGAAGGCCATTCCCCGCTCGCGCACGATCGCGAATTCCACGTCGCGATTGCAGCAATGACCGGCAATTCGGTGCTGGTCAGGCTGGTGGGCGAGCTGTTCGACGGACGCCACAGTCCGATCTCGTCGCGCGTGAGCGCGCGCACCGAAAGCAGGCAGACGTGGGCAAAGGCGTTCGACGAACACGAGTCCATTCTTCATGCGCTGGAAAACGGCGAGGTGCTGATGGCCCAGGCGGCCATGCGCACGCATCTATACGCATCGCAACGACGCTGGCTGGAACAGGAGCGAAACTGACCCGGGCGGGCCGTCCATGAAACGGTTCGGTGTCCTGCTTGAACGCGGCATTCGCGCGGAAAATCGCCGGGACGCCGGTATCGGGCGCCAGGTTGACGTTGCCGTCGCGGCCCGGCGACGGCCTGAAATCGGATTGCTACGAATCCGCCCCGCCCTCGTCGATCTCGATCGACGTCTCCCAGCGGAAATAGCCGGACACGGCACCATCGCGGTCCAGCACGGCGAAATCGGCCGTGCACGTGGTGGCGCCCGCGGCCAGCACGTCGCTGCGCCAGTAGTGATCCGGCATCGGCCGACACTGTGGATGGAGCAGGTCGTCGCCGGACGGCACCGGCGTCGCGGCGTCGCGCACCTCCGGTTCGATCGGCGCGACGATGCCCGCGTCCTTCAATGCGAACCGGATGAACAGCACGCTCGCTTCGGCACGCAGCGCCAGCGCCGTTTCGCGCAGGCGGAGCTGGTCGCCCGGCGACAGGCCGGCAAAGAGCCGGCTGTCGTTTCGGCCGAGCGCCCCGGTGTCGCCGGGGCTCACCACGTAGATGTGCCGGCCGTCGATCACCGTCGGCGTATCGGCGTTCCGGCTCGCATCGGGATAGGTCGACAGCAGCGTGACGGCATCGACGATCGCAAGCACATCGCAACGAAGACCAGACATGGCACGTCCTCCGGAACGGGAATATGACGCGGACGACCGCCGCGCGGCCGCCCGCCTGCCGAGATCAGTTGTGAATCGAGATGAACGGATCCCACTGATAGCAACCCAGCGACTGGCAGTTGCGGTCGATGATCTGGAAGTAGAAGTGATAGGTGACGCGGCCTTCCGACAGCGTTTCCGACGACCAGTAGTAGTTGTCCACCTTCTGGCAGGTCGGCGTCGACGGCGAGCTCGGATTCGGAATCGGGACCGATGCGGTGGCCTTGCGCGGCGTCGGCGTCGAAATCAGGTCCTTGCCCTGGTTCGCGATGAAGCCGTAGAAAACCACCTGCTTCTCGAAGCCCAGGGACAGGCTCGTTTCGCGCCAACGGATCAGGTCGCCGACCTGGGCTCTCAGGTCGAGTTCGCCGCCCGCCTGCCCGGAGACGACGTTGTCCTGGTTCGTGACCATGTACACGTGCTTCCAGTCGATCAGCGTCGGGTTTTTCGGATCCCGGCTGGGATTCGGATATTTCTGGAGAATCGTTTCGGTATCGATCGAGACGAGCACATCGGTAACGCGTGACATAGGAACTCCCGTTCAGGTAAATGGGGCGGCCGGTGCGCGGACCGTTTCATACGACCTTCAATCACCGATCGGGTGACGATTCGTCATGAAACCTTGAAACTTCAAGTTGTCCCGCGATTTAAATTTACACCGCGCAGTTAATCCAATGGACCTGTAAACGCTGACAGTTCTCGATTATTTTTATAAGGTTTTTTGCTTTATCAAAACAATGCCCAGAATTAATCCAATATTTCGCACTCTTTTCGGGAAGGATAAATCAACGACCAGAGGCACACTCCGCAAAGATTCGCAAGGAAGTGAAACATTCCGCCGTTCTATCATCATTTTTCATCAATATCACCGCCCCAATACGAATCCACGACCTCGATGCACAAACGCGTTAATTAAGCGGCGCACCTCAAACCGAACCGAAACAAAAAGACTCATGCAACTCGCCTCGAATCCGACATTACTTTAACGAGTTTTTGACGGCATTATTTCACTCCGCATTCCACCCGTCTCGATTAATATAAAATCCGAACCGAAACCATCGACGACATAAGTTCGCACTCGATCGCGCCCGGTACGTCATCACGGACACATAAGCGCCCGGTTCCAGCACGAGAATCCGGTCCGCGAGGAAGATCGCCTCGTCGAGATCGTGCGTGATGAACTGGATCGTCGCGTCGATATTGCGCCAGATGTCGAGCAGGTGTGTCTGCATCCGCGCACGCGTCTGCGCGTCGAGCGCGCCGAACGGCTCGTCCATCAGCAGGACGCGCGGACGGTTCGCGAGCGCGCGGGCGATCGCCACACGCTGCCTCATGCCGCCCGACGACTGATGCGGATACACGTCGGCGAAACGCGTCAGCCCGACCAGGTCGAGCCACTGCAGCGCCTCGCGTTCGGCTTCGCTGTTGCTGCTGCCGTTCATTCGGAGGCCGAACATCACGTTCTTCTTCACGGTGAGCCACGGAAACAGCGTATAGCCCTGGAACACCATCCCGCGATCGGCGCCCGGCTGCCTCACATCGTCATTGCGGACACGTCCGGCGCAGCGCGGCCCGGCGTTCCCGGCAGCACCTCTCGCACCGCGAGGATTCCCGGCCCCGGCGGCGGGCCTCCGGTGTCTTCCTTCTCGGATTCGTCAAGCGGCCAAGCCCGCCGACGCCAACACCGGCACTTCCGGATTGAACCGCGTCATGCAATTCAGATCGAGCGCGCGAATCTGCTCGGTCATGAAGTCGACGAAGATCCGGATGCGCGTCGGGAGGTGTTGCCGGCTCAGATAGCAGATGTAGTGGCCGCGATCCTCCGGCACATGCTTTGCCAGCGCGACGACGAGTTCGTTCGACGCGAGATGGTCGCGGATCTGGTAGCCCGCCAACTGCGCGATGCCCGATCCGTTCAGCACCGAACGCAACACCAGATCCACATCGTTGAACGTGAGGCGCGACGTCGGCAGGTACTTCTGCACGCGGCCGTCCACGTTGAACTCCCATTCGAACAGGCGTCCGCTCGCAAACCGGAAATTGATGCACTCGTGCCGGTCGAGCTCCTCGACACTCTGCGGAAGGCCGTGCTTCGCGACATACGACGGCGCCGCGCACAGCGCCATCTGCATCGGAATCAATTGCCGGGCGATGATGCTGGAGTCCTCGATGCGTCCGTTTCGAAACGACACGTCGATCCGTTCGGACACCAGATCGACCGGCCGGTCGTCGAGCAGCAGATCGATGACGATGTCCGGATAGGCGTGCGCGAACTTTTCCAGCAGCGGCGCCACGATTTTCCTGCCGAATCCCACTGCCGAGCTGATGCGGATGAGGCCGCGCGGCGGCCCCTGCCGCAATTCCAGCATGTCGTTCATGGCTTCGACGATCTGCGCCACGCCCTGATGGCAATTCTCGAAGAAGCGCCGGCCCTCGCACGTCAGCTCGGTCGTGCGCGTGGTCCGCTGGAACAGCCGCGTGCTCAGCTGCGCCTCCAGCTTCTGGACGTTCCGGCTCACGGCCGGCCGCCCGACGCCGAGCAGTTCCGCCGCCTTGGTGAAACTCCCCTCGCTCGCCACGGCGACGAATGCAAGGATGCCTGCGTAGCTCGCTCCGAAGCTCGCCGACAGAGCATCGGCGCGATTGGCCAGGTCGCGCCGCGCGCCGTGTTCCGATGGTTCCGTTTGGCTCATTTCCGCTTCCTCAGACATGTCGCTCACTCCGGTTGCCCGCCGCCGGCGTGCGCCGGCGAACAGCCGCACGTGCGAACGTGAATCAGCTTCTTGCCAGCCACTGGTCGAGACCGATGCGGCCGAGCCGCGCGGCCCCTAGCGGCACCAGCGATGTTTCCTCGACGCGGCCGCCGTAGTAGCGTGCGTCGCGATCGGTCACCACCGCGCGCGTATCGCCGACCGACTTCAGGTAGCGCGCGACGATCTCCGCGAACGGCGCACGATCCGGGCCCGCGATCTCGATCGTGCCGTTCTGCGGCCCGGCGAGCGCGCCCTGCGCGACGAGTGCCGACACGTCTTCGGCGGCGATCGGCTGGAACAGTCCGTCGCCGATGCGCACGGTGCCGTCTTCGGTGCCGAAGTCCGCGATGCCGCCGATGAATTCCATGAATTGCGTCGCGCGCACGATCGTGTACGGCACGCCCGCCGCCTCGATCGCCTGCTCCTGCGCGACCTTGGCCGCGAAATAACCGTTCTCCGGCATCCGGTCGCAGCCGACGATCGACAGCGCGACGTGATGGCGCACGCCCGCGGCCACCTCGGCCTTGCCGAGATTGCGTGCCGACGTGCGGAAGAAGTCCAGGACCGCCTGCGGTTCCCATGACGGTGCGTTCGCCACGTCAACGACGACGTCCGCGTCCGTCAATGCGTCGGTCAGGCCCTCGCCCGTGACGGTATTGACGCCGGTGCGCGGCGACGCGGCGAGCGCCTGATGACCTGCTTCCTCGAGCAGCGTGACGACGCGCGAGCCGATCAGGCCCGAACCGCCGATGACAACGATCTTCATCGCAAAATCTCCTGACGATTGGATTGCATGTGAATGCGAGCGGGACATGACGGGTGCCGAATCCGGTGAAAGCGGTGATGACTGTCGCATCGCGTGGCGCAATTGTGGAAGAATCATGTCCTATCCATCAGTGCCAAGAATCGTCGATCGGACTGGTCCATGCCGTGCCTGTTCCGTCACCCACGAGGCCGTCATGTCTACGCAACCGTCCACGCTGACCATCGAAATCGACCGGCAGCATCAGTTGCCGATCTATCTGCAGATCTGCGAGCGGTTCAGAACCGCGATCGCCGCGGGCCACCTGCGTCCCGGCGATCGCGTGCCGGCGCTGCGCGGTCTGGCGACGCAATTGAACACGGCGCGCGGCACCGTCGAACAGGCCTACACGATCTTGGTCGACGAGGGATATCTGCAAATGCGCGGCGCGGCAGGCACGTTCGTCTCGCCGTCCCTGCCGAAATCGCTGCCGCGGGCGATGCCCGCGCGTGACGACGAATCGGCAGCGCCCGTCGACAACGCCGGCGTGCTTCAGGCGCCGGGCGCGTCGCGCGACAGCCCCCCGCCGCGGCGCGCGCAACCGATCGCCGTCGCGATGAGCGGCGAGCCGCGCCCGTTGCAGCCCGGGGTCCCTGCCCTCGACGCCTTCCCGCGCAAGGTCTGGCACCGCCTCGTGTCGCTGCGCGCGCGCAGCGGCGATCGCGCGCTGCTGGGCTACCCGAATCCGGCCGGTTATCGGCCGCTGCGCGAACACATCGCCACCTATCTGGGGCTGTCGCGCGGCGTCACCTGCGTGCCGGAACAGGTGTTCATCACCAGCGGCTACCGTGCCACGCTGGAACTCGTGCTGCGCAGCCTCGCACGCCCGAACGACCGCGTCTGGTTCGAGGACCCCGGCTATCTGCTCGCACGCAGTTTCTTGTCCGAGACGGGCGTCGAACTCGTCCCGGTGCCGGTGGATGCCGAGGGAATCGACGTCGAACGCGGCCTGCAACTGGACGCGCACGCGCGCTTCGCACTCGTGACGCCGTCGCATCAGAGCCCGCTCGGGCATACGCTGTCGCTGTCCCGCCGCGTCGCGCTGCTGGACTGGGCCGAAAAGACGTCGGGGTGGATCGTCGAGGACGACTACGACAGCGAGTTCCGCTATCTGGGCCGCCCGCTGCAGGCACTGAAGAGTCTCGACCGGCGCGATCACGTGATCTATTGCAGTACCTTCAGCAAAGCGATGTATCCCGGTTTGCGGCTCGCGTACGCGGTCGTGCCGGAGCGTGCGGTGGAGCGCGTCGAACGCGTGGCCTGCAGCATGAACGCCGGCTCGCCTGCGCTCCTGCAGGCGGCCCTGGCCGATTTCATCGAACAGGGCCACTTCGCCCGGCACCTGAAGCGCATGCGCACGCTGTACGGCGAGCGCCGCACGCTGATCGTGCACGCATTACGGCAGGCATTCGGCGAGCGGCTGATCGTCGAGTTGCCGCCTGGCGGCATCCAGTTCGCGGTGCGGTTCACGGCGGGGCCCGACGGGCCGGTCGACGACGTCGCCGTCGCCGCGCGCGCCCGCGAAGCCGGGCTCGCGGTCCTGCCGCTGTCGATCTGGTACACGAACAGCCACACGCAGCAAACGCCGCGCGGCCTCATCATCGGGTTCGCGAACATCGGCGACGCGGACGAAGCGCAACGTCACGCCCAAACGCTGCGCGCGTGCCTGGGCCGCTGACGCGCGGCGCGCACCAATGGCGTGCGGCCGGGCGTGCCGGCAACCGCTGCCGCCGGGCGCCTCGTTGAAATTCACGGTGCGGTCCCGATTGGTGTCCAACGGGAAACATACAATCGCCCGGAACGGCCGTACCGCCATCCGGTGCGTGCCTCTAGCATGGAAGCGTCTTTCTCCCGTAGACGAACCGGGAATCGGGCTTCACCGGAAGGTTGCCGCATTCCTCGGACAATCAGCCGCGCCCGTCATTCCCTGAATACGCTATTTGCCCGGGCAGCCCAGCCCCTTCGCAAGACGTTTCGACACCCGAATGACCGAGGGTCGGAGCGTATCGCTGAATTCGAGCACGCATCATGGATGACAACAAGCTGCAAGCCCCGCCGCTTTCCCTCCTCGACAGATATCGAGGCCGGGATTTTCAACCGCTTTACACCACGACCGTCACCGTGTCCGGCGGCGAGACGGGACATGGCCGCGCATCCGGCGTGGTTCGCTCGGACGACGGCAATCTCGCCGTCGATCTGCGCCTGCCCACCGAGTTTGGCGGGCCCGGCAACGGGACCAATCCGGAGCAGTTGTTCGCGGCAGGCTTCGCCGCGTGCTTCCACGGCGCGCTCAATCTGCTCGAGAAACGCGCCGATATGGAAACCCCCGATACCGCCGTGGAGGTGCAGGTCTCGTTCGGCCGCGATCCCATGGATGGCGGCTATGCGTTGCTCGTCGACGTTCGGGTGCGGATGCCCGGTGTCGATCGAAACCTCGCGGAAGAAATGGTTCGAACCGCGGAACGCTTGTGCCCGTATGCGAAGATGGCCCGGCAGGGCACCGTCAATATCGTGACCGTCGTCGACTGACCAGGCGCTCGTCGTGCCGCGGCAGTGCGTCGTCCGTTGCCGCAACGGCGCGCCGCCCCCGCCGCGCATCTCGCGATACGCGCGGGGGCAACCGGTCAATCGAGCGATGCCTGCGGGTTACCGGCCGCCAGCGCCTCGGCCCGATTCGGTGCCGGCGGATAGATCCATTGCGTGTTGATCATCTGCTTGCGCGCCTTTCCTTCGGCACGCGTCAGTTTGATCTGCCGATCCCAGCCTTCCGAGTACACGGCACCCCAGTCGCCCAGGTCGACGCATGTCGCATAGAACGGCTGCCGATATTCCAGCGTCGGCACGCCGATCAGATCCGCCGCGACGTTATGCCCGCCGAATTGCCCCATCACGATCGCGTGCTGGCACGACATCAGCGCATAGTGCCCTTCATCGTCGCTGCGCGCGCGCGCCACGTCTCCCGCGACGAATACGTGCGGCGCTTCCGCCACGCGAAGATCCGGTGCGACTTCGACGCGCCCGAGCGGGTCCAGATGCGAGGAGACCTGCGACGTCAGCGGGCTCGCCTGCATTCCGCCCGCCCAGATTACGGTCATGGCCTCGATGTGCGTGCCCGACGCGGTACGAACGCCGTCGGCCGCGACCGACACGACGCGCGATCCGAGCACGGCCTCGACGCCCAGCGACGCGAAGGCTTCGGCGACATACGGCCGAGGATTGGGGCCGAGATCGGGACCGATGTCGTCCTGCGCGCCGATCACGACGACACGCCCCGTCGTCTGCGGGCCGAACCACTCGCGCAAGCGCTTGGGCAACTCGGTGGCGACCTCGATACCCGTGAAGCCGCAGCCGACCACCGCGACCGTATTGCGTGCCGGCGATTCCGGCAGTTTCGCGAGTGCCGCGAAGTGTTCGTCGAGCGCGACGGCGTCCTCGATGCGATCGACCGAGAACGCGTGTTCCGCGAGCCCCGGCACCGGCGGTTTGCTCAACCTGCTGCCGCTCGTCAACAACAACCTGTCATACGCGAGCAGACGTCGCTGGCCGTTGGTGCACGCGACGCTGACCGTCTTTTCGCGGACGGAAATCTCCTCGACGCTACCTTCGAGAAACCTCACGCCGACCGCATCGAGCAGCGGCAACAGCGGCGCGGCCATCCGCTGCGGCTCGCTTTCGTACAGACGCGGCCGGATCTGCAGTTCCGGTTTCGGCGAGATCAACGTGATCTCGACGTCGCCGCTCGTCACACCGGCACCATCCAGCACGCGCGCGGCACCCAGTGCACCCCACACGCCGGCAAAGCCGGCCCCCACTATCAGGATCTTCTGCGACATGATCATTGCCCTCGGTTGATGTCGATGGCGGCAACTCGCCGCGCGAAATCATCGTAGGTCGACACGGCATTGCGCAGTAGATCCGCAGTCGTGCTCACGATGTTGCCGCTTCGGCACCAATCCATCACACGCCGCATGGATCGATCGCAGGCATGATGTCGGCGAACGATCGCACGCGACTCGAACGCCGTCTTCGTCACCCACCTGAATCAACGATGAGGCAAACAAAATGCACATGGGGAAATCGTACAAACTGTCGGAGTTCCTGATCTGGACACGCTGGAAAATTTACGAGCTGCTCATTTTCGGTTCGGTTCCGGTTGTCCTGTACAAGTTCTTCTCCGTTACGTGGCTGTCGATCCCCCTGACGATCGTGGTTCTGCTCGGAACCGCGACGTCGTTCATCGTCGGCTTCAAGAACGTTCAAACCTACAACCGCGCGATGGACGCGCTGGAAATCTGGACCGATATCCTGAGCAAGAGCCGTCGCTGGGGCCAACTCGCTCGCGATTTCGTCACCGATGACGAGATCGCCCGAAAACTCGTCGATCGCCACCTGGCATGGCTGACCGCGCTACGCTATGACCTGCGCCGCCCGCGCGTCTGGGAAAGCACGAACAAACGCTACAACGCGGAGTACCGCCGGTTCTATCGCGTTCCCGAGTGGGAAAAGGACATCAGAGAATTGTTGCCGAAGTATCTCTCCTCGACCGAAACCGAACAGGCGCTCGCGTCGCCTTGCATCGCAACGTTCGTGCTGAGCCTGCAGGGCACTTCGCTCAGGACGCTTCACATGGCCGGCCATCTGAATTCGAACTTCTACATGGAGCTTCAGAAGACCGTCGGCGACTTCATCGATCTCCAGGCAAGATCGGAACGCTTCAAGAACTTTCCCTACCCGCGTCAGTATGCGACCGTCAGCTCCCTGTTCGTCCGGTTCTTCTGCCTGTCGCTTCCGTTCGGTTTGCTGAACGAATTCAACCGGTTGAACGACGGCGTGAGCGGTTTCATGCACGGCAACATGGTCTGGCTGGTCGTGCCGTGCAGCGTCGCCGTTTCCTGGATGTACACCTCGCTCGAGCAGGTTGGCGAAAGCACCGAGAACCCGTTCGAAGGCGGCGCCAACGACGTGCCCATTTCAACGCTGTGCAGCACGATCGAACGCGATCTGAAAGCGATGCTCGGAGAACACGCGCGCGACCCGTCGAGCCGCACGATCATCGCGCTGTAACGCGTCAGGCGTCTCTCGTCGCGCCACCCTCCGTTCGTCGATTGTTGCCATCGCGACAACATGATGAGGTCCTTCCCGGCGCTACTGCCGCACGAGCACATCGCCTACGCTTGGCGCTGACGGTGGCCGTGCATGCATGTCCGCTCCCTTCCTGGAAACGGACACGACACCGCAAGAGCAACGTGCGACCCGCGCGGCCGTCTGCGACGCGCCGCGTCGTCGCGCGTCATTGGCCGCGGCAGCCAGGGCTGTTGCCATGGTGTGACCCGGCACCTCACCAACCGAGGAACGATCCGTGACAGAAGAAGATATCCGCAGCAACGCGTTTACGATGCCCGTGCACAACCCGGCGTATCCGCGTCCGCCCTTCCGCTTCGTCAATCGGGAGTACTTCATCATCTCGTACGAGACGGACATGGACGCCCTCCGGGCCGTCGTCCCGGAACCGCTGACGGTCGATCGGGCCGTCGTCCACTACGAGTTCATTCGGATGCCTGATTCGTCGGGATTCGGTGACTACACCGAAAGCGGCCAGGTGATCTCCGTTCTGGACGAGGACGGCACGCGCGCCAATTTCACGCATGCGATGTACCTCGACGACGAAGGCCCGATCGCCGCCGGACGGGAAATCTGGGGATTTCCGAAGAAACTGGCGTCGCCACGGCTCTGCGTCGACGGCAAGGACACGCTGCTCGGCACGCTCGACTACGGCACGCAGCGCATCGCCACCGGCACGATGGGTTACAAGTACCGCGCGCTCGACACGGAAGCCGAACGCCGCAAGCTCGCCGACACGCCCAACTATCTGCTCAAGGTCATTCCGCACGTCGACGGCTCCGCGCGCATCTGCGAGCTGGTGCGCTTCTTCCTGCGCGATGTCGACGTGATCGGCGCATGGGAGGGGCCCACCGCGCTCGAACTGCATCCGCATGCGCTCGCGGCGGTTGCCGACCTGCCGGTTCGCAAGGTGATCGGCGCGCGCCACGTCATCGCGCATCTCACGCTCGATATCGGCGAAGTGGCCCACGACTACCTCGCCCCCGCCGCGTCGCTGAAGCTCGCGGTCAACCAGTAAACATCAGGAGGACGTATGGCACTGAATGACAAGATCGCGCTCGTGACGGGCGCGGCAAGCGGTATCGGCGACCTGTGCGCACGCAAGCTTGCGGCGGACGGCGCGACCGTCGTGATCGCCGATCTGAACCTCGCGGCCGCCCACAAGGTTGCGGACGATATCGTCGCGGCCGGCGGCAAGGCATTGGCGATCGCGATGGACGTCACCAGCGAGGAAGCCGTCGAAGCCGGCATGGCCGAAACGGTGAACCGGCTGGGCGGCATCGACGTGCTCGTGTCGAACGCGGGCATCCAGATCGTCAACCGGATCGAGGACTACGCATTTTCCGACTGGAAGAAGATGCTGGCCATTCATCTGGACGGGGCATTCCCGACGACGCGTGCCGCCATCAGGCACATGTACGCGTCGAACAAGGGCGGCACGGTGATCTACATGGGCTCGGTGCATTCGCACGAAGCCTCGCCGCTGAAGTCCGCCTACGTGACCGCGAAACACGGGTTGCTCGGTCTCGCGCGCGTCGTCGCGAAGGAAGGCGGGCCGCGCGGCGTACGCGCCAATGTCGTGTGCCCCGGCTTCGTCAGGACGCCGCTGGTCGACAAGCAGATTCCCGAGCAGGCGAAGGCGCTGGGCATCTCCGAACAGCAGGTCGTCAGGGACGTGATGTTGAGGGAGACCGTCGATGGCGAATTCACGTCGGCGGCCGATGTCGCGCACACGGTTGCGTTCCTGGCCGGCTTCGAGTCGAACGCGCTCACCGGACAATCGATCGTCGTCAGCCACGGCTGGTTCATGCAATAAGGAGCGCACCATGTATTCGAGCCAGCGTAACAAGCTGAAGCAGCCCCATCGCATCAAGCTGCCCGCGTATGACGAAATCGGGCTCGTGCTGCAGGGTGGCGGTGCACTCGGCTCATATCAGGCCGGCGTGTATGAAGGCATGGCCGAAGTCGGCGTGGAGCCGACGCGAATCGCCGGCGTATCGATCGGTGCGCTGAACACGGCGATCATCGCCGGCAACGCGCCGGCAGACCGCACGGACGCGCTCCGCGGCTTCTGGAACACCATCAGTCAGCCGGGCGATCCGCTCGCTCACGTCGGCGCGTGCATGTCGGCGTGGCCCGGGCTGGCCGACGTGGGGCGACGGTGGTCGAGCGCATGGGCCGCCACGCGCACGCTGATGGAAGGCCAGGACGGATTCTTCTCGCCGCGCATGCACGTGCCTTTCGCCGGGTTCGGCGGAAAGCGTCCCGACCAGGTCAGCTATTACGACACTTCGGCGTTGCGCGAAACGCTCCTTCGGTACGCCAATTTCGACCGCATCAACGACGGGAACATTCGCGTTTCCGTCGGAGCGGTCAACGTGCGAACGGGCAATCTCGTCTATTTCGACAATACGAAGATGCGCCTCGCGCCGGAGCATTTCATCGCGTCCGGCGCGCTGCCGCCGGGTTTTCCGGCCGTCGAAATCGATGGCGAGTTCTACTGGGACGGCGGCCTCGTTTCCAATACGCCGCTCACCGAGATCATCCGCGAAAGCCAGCACAAGGACACGCTCGTGTTCCAGCTCGATCTGTGGAGCTCGCGCGGCAAGTTGCCGGGCGACTTCCTCGATGTCAGCGAACGCACCAAGGACATTCAGTATTCGAGCCGCACGCGCGCGATCACGGCGTTCATGTCGCAGAACCAGAAGCATGCGCAGATGATCAAGGCGCTGCTCGAACATATTCCCGAACACGTGCGGCTTGCCCACCCGCTGCTGCGGGAAGCACAGAAGACGGCGGATGGCAGCGCCGTGAACGTGGTGCACCTGATCTACAAGAACAAGGCGTTCGAGGGGCACTACAAGGACTACGAGTTCAGCAAGGACACGATGCGCGAGCATTGGGCGAGCGGTCTCGAGGACATTCGCCGTTCGTTCGGACACCCGGAGTGGTTCGAGATTCCGAGCCGGGAAATCGGCTTCGTCACGCGGGACGTGCACCGCTATCGGCACGACGTCGACGAAGCCGGCAGCCTCGGCAAGCATGCCTCTCCCGCGGAACCACTGCCGCCGGAGAAGGAATCGTCCGTCGCCGGGTAACCCGTATCGACGCCAGCCGCGGGTGAGCCAGGCGGTCGGCCGCGGGCCGGCGACGCGTGACCGGCGCCCCGCCGGTGCCGCTCCCGACTCGCGGTACCGCGCTTGCAGGACCGCTTCCGTCGGAGCCATGACCGATCGTCGAGATCGCGCATGCGCTCGTCTCAAGGAGAGCACCATGATGTCGCATGAAATGATCGCGCGGTACGGCACGTTGGTCGTATTCCTGAACGTGCTCGGGTCGTCGCTCGGCCTGCCGCTGCCTGCCATTCCGACCTTGATCACGGTGGGCGCGGGTATCGCGCTCGTGACCCATGTCGCGTCGTCGACGCTGCTGCATTTCTCGACGATACTGGCCGCCGCCGTGGTTGGCGGCTTGCTCGGCGACCTGATCTGGTACCAGGGGGGAAAGCGCTACGGCAAGCGCACGCTTCACACCGTCTGCAAACTGACGCCGTCGCGCGACGCGTGCGTCCGGACGACCGAGCGCTTCTTCGGGCGTTGGGGCGTTCGCGTGCTCGTGGTCGCGCGGTTCGTACCCGGCCTGTCGCTCGTGGCCGTTCCGCTTTGCGGCGCGATGGCCGTCAGGTTACGCGCCTTTGTCTTGCACGATTGCGTCGGCATCGCGCTGTGGGCATCGATCGGACTGGCCGTCGGCACGCTGTTCGCGTCGCAGATCGATGCGGTCTTCGCGCTCGTCGCCCGTCTCGGCTGGCATGTGCTCATCGTGATCGGCATCGCACCGCCACTGTATTTCGCGTACGGATATTGCCGCCGACGGATGCTGGCAAGCGCGCTCGGTAAAGCGCGGATCAGCGCCGCGGAACTGCATGCGCTGCTCGCGAACAATCCGCGACCGGCCGTGATCGATATCCGTTCCGCCGAACGAAGAATGCTCGATCCGTTCGTCATTCCGGGCGCGGTGATCGGCGATGAACGCAAGCCCCGCCAGATCATGGAACGCTACGGCACGAACCGGACACTCGTCATCTATTGCGCGTGCCCGCACGAAACGTCTGCCGTGTCGGTGGCCAGGCAGCTGCGGCTGTCCGGCGTCAAGCTCGCGTTGCCGCTCACCGGCGGTATCGATGCATGGCGCATCGCGGGCTTCGACGTGGTGCCGATGGTCGCGATGAACGACACGGCGATCGGCCCGGAAGAACGGAAAGCCTTCACGTATTGACGCAGTGGCGCGCCCGGATTCCCGGGCAGCGGGGTACCGCACCGTCGGCGGCCTGTCGGGCCGCCGATTCGATTTGCGACGGTCAACACCTCAATGACGCCTCCATCGGCTCGCGCAGCGAGTGCCGGACATCGACATCGCGAGCCTCGCCCCTCTTCTTCCCGGTCACATCCTCGGCGGACCTGACGCGACGCACTCGGCGACAGTTGCGCCATGCGGCAACTGCGCCACTTGTCTCGAACCTGAGGGCATGACGCGCTGTCGTTCATGTAACGGGTAAAGCGTCCGTTCCGCCGCTGCGCGCCTGGGGGGCACTTTCCCCGACACGGTCAGTGAGATCGGCGTAACGGAAGTTCGACGTCGGCAGGCTTGGTACGCCGTCAAACGCATTTCCGTGACGATGAAGGCACTGGTTGGCCCCGAACGGCTTGATCAGTTTGACGAAGTGTTTGACGCAAGGCGCGGCCGCTTCCTGCGACAACCCGGCCTATCCGCAGAACGCGACGACATGGTGTCCTTCATTTTGACGGACACCATGCCGACATCGATCCACACGGGTTTGGCGCATCCCGGTGCGGCGGCAACCGAGCGATCGTCGCCGCGCGATTCCGGCGGCCTCGTTCAGTGACCGCCTGCCGCGATCCCGGCGCCGCCGCCCTTGCCCGGCCGGGTGAGCCAGACCAGCGGAATGATGACGATGAAGATGATCGACGACAACCAGAAGATGTCGTTCAGCGCGAGCATCGCGGCCTGTGCATTGAGCGTGCGTTCGAAAAACGCCGCAGCCTGATCGACGCCGCCGCCGAGTGTCGCCTGAAGCTGCGCGACGGCACTCGTGTAAGCGGGGTTGTTCACGCTTGATTGCTCGGCGAGCCGCGCGTGATGCAGGATCGTCCGGTCGTTCCATCCGGTCGCGATCAGCGACGTACCGACGCCGCCCGCGAAGACGCGCACGAAGTTCGACAGCCCGGCGGCCGCCGGAATCCGGTCGGGCGCGAGGCCCGACAGAATGATCGCGGTCAGCGGCGTGAAGAAGAGCGCCATCGGAATACCCTGCAACAGCGTCGGCAGCACCAGCGTATAGGGGTCGACGCCCGTCGTGTAACGCGAGCGCATGAAGAACACGCCTGCAAAGCCCACGAAGGCCAGCGTCGCGAGGATCCGCGCATCGGACTTCGGCATGATCTTCGCCATCAACGGTGCGAGCAGCACGGCGAAGATCCCGAGCGGCGCCGTCACGAGCCCGGCGTCCACCGACCGATAGCCGAGATAGCCCTGAATCCATTGCGGCAGGATCACGAGGTTCGAGAAGAACACCGCGTACGCGACCGAGATCGCGATCGTGCCGCCGCGGAAATTGCGCACGGCGAACAGGCGAATGTCTACGATCGGGTTGCGCGCCGTGAACTCCCAGATCAGGAAGAACAGGAAGCTGACGGCGGCGATCACGGCGAGCGAGCAGATCACGGGCGAGCTGAACCAGTCGAGATCCTTGCCCTTGTCGAGCATGATCTGCAGCGTCGCGACCCATACGACCAGCGACATCAGGCCGACCTTGTCGATGGGCAGCTTGCGCACCTGCGTCTCGCGGTCGCGATAGATCATCCACGTCACGCCGGCCGCGAACAGGCCGACCGGAATGTTGATGTAGAAGATCCACGACCAGCTGTAGCTGTCGGTGATCCAGCCGCCCAGCGCAGGACCGGCGATCGGGCCGACCGTGGCCGTCATCGACCAGAGCGCGAGCGCGGTCGAGCTCTTCTCCTTCGAATACGAGCCCAGCAGGATCGCCTGCGAAAGCGGAATCAGCGGCCCCGCGACAGCGCCCTGCAACACGCGCGCGGCGAGCAACACGAGCAGGTTCGGCGCGATGCCGCATAGCCACGACGAAAAAACGAACAGCACGATCGCCGCCACGAACAACCTGATCTGCCCGACGCGCTGCGTGAGCCATCCGGTCAGCGGAATCGCGACGGCATTGGCCGCCGAGAACAGCGTGATCACCCAAGTGCCTTCGTCGACGGATACGCCGAGGTTTCCGGAGATGGTCGGAATCGCCACGTTGGCAATCGACGAATCGAGCACGTTCATGAACGTCGCGAGCGCGACGGCGAGCGTCGCCAGCACCAGCTTTCCGCCCGTGAGCGGCGGCGGCGCGGGTTGAGTCGAGGAATTCATCTTGTTCCAACTCCGTAGGTCGACCGCGCCGGCGCATCGCTCCGGCCAGTCGGATGATTGAATCGACCGGAACGCGACTGCCATGCGTATCCCGTCCGACGGTTCAACTCGCGCGCCGCGTCGTGTCGCTCGGGTTCTTTGCTTCGCGCGCGGCGGATGCCGTCGGCTCGCCGGCATGCGCCGTCGCACCCGCACGCCCGATGATGGTGTTGCGCGCGATGATCTTCTCGATCTCGGCATCCGCCTGTGCGCCGTATTCGGCAAACACGTCCGTGCGATACGACGTGTTCGTCGCCGCGCCGAGCTGCGGGCCCGTGTCGTCGCGCGTATCCACATCGACGTCCATCGACAGTCCGATACGCAGCGGATGCGCGTCGAGTTCCTTCGGGTCGAGCTGGATGCGCGCGGGCAGGCGCTGGACGATCTTGATCCAGTTGCCCGTCGCGTTCTGCGCGGGCAGGCTCGCGAATGCACTGCCCGTGCCCGCGGAGAAGCCGACCACGCGGCCGTGATACCTGACCTTTCCGCCGTACACGTCGGCCGTCAGCGTGACGGGTTGACCGATGCGCATGTTGCGCAACTGGCTTTCCTTGTAGTTCGCATCGACCCACACGCCGTCGAGCGGCACGATCGCCATCAACGGCGTGCCGGGCGACACGCGCTGGCCGACCTGAACCGAACGCTTCGCGACGTAGCCGGTGACGGGCGCGGGCAGCACGTTGCGCGCGTAGGCCAGATACGCGTCGCGCACCTTCGACGCGGCCGCCTGCACGTTCGGGTGCTGATCGATCGTCGTGCGGTCGGTCAATGCGCGGTTGGCCTCCGCCTGTCGACGCGCGGCGTCGAGCGCGGCCCGCGCGGCCGCCACGGTGTCGCGCGCGTGCGCGATGTCCTCGGCCGACACGGCACCCGTATCGGCGACGGCCGCGCGACGACGCAGGTCGTCCTGGGCGCGCACGAGATCGGACTGCTTCTGCGCGACGTTCGCCGCGTACAGATCGTCGTTCACGTAGAGACTGCTCACCTGGCGCACGGTCTGGCCCAGCGCCGCCTCGGCGTTGCCGAGCGCGACTTTTGCGTCGGCGGCGTCGAGCGTGACGACAGGATCGCCCGCCTTCACGATCTGTGTATCGTCGGCGTTCACCGCGACGACGGTACCCGCCACCTGCGGCGTCAGCTGCACGAGATTGCCGCTGACGTATGCGTCGTCGGTCGATTCGTGGTAACGCGCGAACGTCAGGTAGTACGCGGCGTACGCAATCGACGCCGCCACGACCGTCACGCCGAGCAGCGCCAGCAGCAGCCGGCGGCGGCGCGGCGCGTCTTCGCTTGCGACATCGTCGCCGCCCGACGGCGACGTATCACGATTCGCGCGGGGGGCGTCGGCCGGCTTGTGTACCGGCGGATCGATTTCGCTCATTTCAATTCTCCAGGCAGATTCGATGGATCGCCGCTCAGCGCGCGGCGGCGGCGGGCACGGCCGATACGCGCGCATCGGCATGTGCCGATGTGCCCGCGCCCGCGAATGACGTGTCGACGAAGCCGCCGCCCAAAGCGGACGCGAGCGCGATCTGACGATCGCGGCGGTCCATGCGCAGATTCGCGACGCGCTGATCGGCGGAAAGTGCGTTGACATCGGCGTTCAACACCGTCAGTTGATTCGTGAGACCGGCCTTGTACTGCGCGAGCGCCAGCGCGGCCGCCTTCAGCGCGGCCTGCTGCGCCGTCTGCGCATCGACCAGCTCCGCGTCCGTTGAACGCACGTCGGCGACTTGCGTCGCGACTTCGCTCAGCGCGGTGACGAGCGCCTGGTTATAGGTCGCGACGGCAAGATCGAAGTCCGCGTAGCGCCCCTTCAGTTGCGCGCGAAGTGCACCGGCGTCGAAGATCGGCAGATGAATAGCCGGTCCGACCGACGCGGTGCGGCTCGCCGCCGTCAGGAAGCGGCCGAAGCCGAACGCATCGAGTCCGATCGCGGCGCTCAGGTTGATGTCCGGATAGAACTCGGCCTTTGCTTCCTTCACGCCGTGCGCGAGCGCATCGACACGCCACCGGGCAGCCACGATGTCGGGGCGCCGGCTCACGAGATCCGCGGGCAGATTGTCGGGCACGCGTACCTCGTTGCCAGTGCCGAGCGTCGGGCGCCCGATCCCCAGGCCGCGATCGGGACCGGCGCCGAGCAGCGCGGCAATCTGGTAGCGCGCCGCGAGGATCCGGCCGTCGAGCGATTTCAGCAACGCACGGCCCGTCGCGAGATTCGCACGGGCGGTCTCCCGCTCGACCTGCGTATCGAGCCCGGTCGCGATTCGGTCCGCGGCGATGCGATCGATCTGCTCGCGTTGGGCGATCTCCCGTTGCGCGATGTCATGCAACAGGAACAGGCGTGCAAGTTCGTTATAGGTGCGTGCGATCGCCGTCGTAAGCGCCAGCCTGACCGCTTCCGCCTCGGCGCGGCTCGCCTGCAGGCCGGACACCGACGCGCGCAGCGCCTCGCGTTTCTTGCCCCAGAGGTCGAGCTCGTACGAAGCGCCCAGGATGCCGCGGTTCTCCGTCTGCCATGACCCGCCATACGGCGGCGGCACGAGCGCCGTACCGGAGAACTGCTGGCGGGTGAGGGCGTAGCTGGCATCGACGCGCGGCATCGTCCCCGCTCGCGCGGATTCGCTGTAGGCCTGCGCGGCCGCCACGCGTGCGCGCGCCTGATCGAGCGTCGGGCTGCGCTCGAGCGCCTCGTCGATCAAGGACTTCAACTGACCGTCACCGAACTGATCGACCCAATCCGCGGTCGGCCAACGGCCTTGCTCGAACGGCAGGCTCCATTGCGTCGCGTAATGCTGCGGATCGGTCATCGCCGCATCACCGTGAATGCCGGCGTAGTTCGCGCATGCCGACAACATGCCCGCGACGATCACCGGAACCCCGGTCTTGAGTGTGCGCGACGCGTGCCGCCACGCGATCGAAAGCATGACCGTCGCGCGTCCCTTCGCGAGCGCGATCAAGGTTCGGATGCCGATCCATGGATTCAGCAAACCGCGGCGCACCTGCTCGCTGTGACCGACACCGCACACGCACCAGCTGCAGAAGTGCTCGCAGTTGTTCGTCAGAAGCCGATAGCGGTCCTCGCCGACGCGCGACCAGGCGCGCTCGACGACAGCGATTCCCGTATAGATGGCATCCGGCTCCGCATGAACTTGGATGGTGTTGCTCGCCGCGAAGCGACGCAACGAGATGCATTCCACCGGAGACCGCCTCGCGGAGCAATCGAAGCCGCCATAGTGAACGACCAGTCCATCTCCAACGTAGATGCCGTGATGCGCGTACCCGTCGCGCTCGCTGACGAGATGCGCGCCTATGTCGATGTCGGGTTCCGTACGAATCGGTCCGCGAGAAAGCGTCGGCCAACCGATATTCAAAGTGTCCATCGCAAGCCTCCGATTGCGTAGGTGTGCCGCATGTCGCGTCACCGATGGGTTGCCTGCATGCGCAAGCCGAAGATCGGCCCGCATTGCCGTGTCGTCATACTAGGATGCGCACTCATGTGCAGGTAGACCCGCATCGGAACACTTTCCCGTTCCTCATCGGCACCAATCGGCTGCACCCGCGGTCGTGCAACGCTCGACGCGAGCGACACCCGCCGTTCTCGCCGCATTGGTGCGAAGCGGGCAACACCATGCATCCCAGACCGATCTAGTCCGACGCCCTGTCTTTGCCTAGCATGCAAGAGCGCTCGGGCCATCGTTCGGATGGCGGTCGTGGGGAACGGCCTGCAGGAAAGCGCTGCACCGTTGCGCCGAGTCGCTTCGGGAAACGACGCGCCGCCCCGATACGCAGGGCTCGGAACACTCGCGTCGATCAATACAAGCAACCGGGAGGCATATGGAGAACGAGAGGTTGCAACCTCCGCCGTTGACACTGCTCGACAAATACCGCGGACGAGAATTCGCCGCGCTCTACACGACCACGGTCACCGTCTCCGGTGGCCAGTCCGGTCATGGCCGCGCATCGGGCGTCGCACGATCCGATGACGGCTGTCTCGCCCTCGATCTGCGATTGCCGACCGAACTCGGCGGGCCGGGCGGAGGGACCAACCCCGAACAGCTTCTTGCCGCCGGCTACGCCGCGTGCTTTCACGGCGCGCTGAGCCTGCTCGCGCAACGCGACCGGATCGACATCCGGGAAACGACAGTCGCCGTCGAAGTGGCGTTCGGTCGCGATCCGGTCGATGGCGGCTATGCGCTGACGGCCAACATCACCATCCGCATGCCGGGCGTGGACCGGCAGGTCGCGGAGCGTCTCGTTCGCGACACGGAGCGCCTGTGTCCCTATTCGAAGATGGCACGGCAGGGAATCTGCAGTGTCGTCGCCGTGTCGGCGTGATTGGTGCCGAAGCGGCAACAGAGTGCGCACGTTCCCGGTCCTACCCGCCCACGGGACCCACGATTACGATGGTTGCCAGGAAGGTCGTGCGATCCACCGCCATGCTCACGACCACTCGTTCAGCTTCCACCAATCAGGAGAACGGATCATGACGCAACGTATCAATTATTTTCAGCAATCGCCGGAACTGACCAGAAAACTCGTCGAACTCGACGGGCTGCTTCAGAAGACGGCGATCGAGGTTCCGGTCCGCGAGCTCGTCGAGATTCGCGCGTCGCAGCTCAACGGCTGCGCGTTTTGCGTCGACATGCACATCAAGATGGCGAAGATCCACGGCGAGCGCGAACTGCGCGTGCATCACGTCGCGATCTGGCGCGAGTCGCCGCTATTTTCGCCGCGCGAGCGCGCCGCGCTCGAATGGACCGAGGCGCTGACGCATCTCTCGTCGCATGGCGTGCCGGACGATCTCTACGAGCGCGTGCGAGCCCATTATTCCGAGCAGGAACTGTCGGATCTCACCGTGCTCGTGGGGGCGATCAACTGCTGGAACCGGCTGAACGTCGCGTTCCGCATCGTGCCCGGCTCGTTCGACAAGATGTTCGGGCTCGACAAGGCCAACCTGGAGTAACGCCATGAAACGCATCGTGCTCGCATTTGCACCGCTTGCGCTGTCACTGCTGATGCCCGCTCAGCCGGTCGTCGCCGCGCCGCAAGCCAACGTCAAGCAACTGACGACGGAACCGTTGCCCGAGTATCCGGGCAAGGAAGTCGAGATGATCGTCGTGGATTATCCGCCCGGCAGCGTCGACCCCATCCATCGCCACGACGCACACGCTTTCGTCTATGTGCTCGACGGCAGCATCGTGATGGGCCTGAACGGCGGCAAGACGGTCACGCTCCATGCCGGCGACACATTCCACGAAGGCCCGGAAGACGTGCACACGGTCGGACGAAACGCCAGCAGCTCGAAGCCGGCAAAATTCGTCGTATTCCTGATCAAGAACAAGGGCGCACCCGTCCTCACGCCGGTGAAATAGCAGGACCGTCGTCGCGCCGGTCGCCGGGGCCAGCGACGACGAAACCGTGCGCGATCTTCAGTGAAAGTCATGGCGCCGCGAACGGGCGCCATGATCGAACGACCTTCGTGATGCGCCATGCCGCGCTGGCGTTCAGGCGCGACCATCCCCTTCCGCACGCCCGGTGTCGCCGAGCATCGTGACGAGGACCAGCGCCGCAATCAGCCCAAGGTGCTCGAAGAAGCTGTTGAGCGCCATGAAATGCGCCGCGCCCGTGTGGTTCCAGAAATCGTTCGCCACGACCATCGCGACGAGCGTCAGCATGCCGAGGCTGCCGGCGCCGAGCCACGTGAAGCGGCGAAACACCACGCAGAGCGAGCCGCCGATCTCGACCACAACCGCCAGTGCAGCCCACAGCGCGGCCGGCTGCAGGCCGAAATGCGCCTGCTCGGCCACCGCTTCGTCGAAATGCATCGCCTTGTTGATCCCGCCGATCAGAAACGCGGAGACGAGTGCAAGTCGTACCAGCGCACCGACCCACGGCTGCGCAAGCAGAACCCGGATCCACCCGGGGCTGTACCGA
>NZ_JBSAXF010000033.1:0-59004 GCF_053427845.1 Burkholderia sp. AW49-1
CCAGTCATATCGATAATGATGATTATGTCAAATATGAAATTCGGCAGGGAACATCGCTGAAATCCTGACCTGACGCGACCAGAATCCCGCCTCACCGGTCGCCCGCCGCTCCGATTTCCATCGTGAACGCGGCTGCGGCAGGACCGGCGACAGGCAATGCACCGACGGCCGCCCACCAGACGCCGTGCAAACCCGCCCGCAACAGGACGATCAGGACAACCACATCCCCTGCATCTTGTGCGAGAAATGCGCGCGCTCGGCCGTCTCCATCAGCGACAGGAATTCGTCCTGCATCATATGGATCAGCGCTTCGTGGTCGCCGGCCTCGAAATACACTTCCGGCTGCTGCGCGAGGTGTTCCTCGAGGAACGTCTTCATCCCGTACGCCATGCACACCGGCGGCAACGCGCCGAGGTCGCAATCCTTGAACAGTTCGCGCAGTTTGATTTCCCTGGCGAGCACGAGATGACGACCGGTCTTGACCCAGAGGTCCGACAGGCGCACCGCGTGCGACGTCGGCAGCACGGCGGCGACGTATCCTTCGTCGTCCTCGAGCAGCACGGTTTTCGCGAGGCGATCGCCGGGGATATGCGCGGCGGCGGCCGTCTCCATGCTGGTATGGCTATACGGGTGGTACACGACTTCGTACCGCGATGACTTCTGGCGCAGGCAATCCTGCAGGGTGGCTGATACAGGCATGGCACACCTCGTCTGGACAAATCGGGCGAACGAAGTTCGCTCCGGATTCGTTCAGCATAGGTCGCATTGCGGCTAATGGAAATGCCCTCGCACGACGTCCACACGGACGGCCCGATACCGCCTTCGGCCCCTTTTCCGGTCGACACGGCCGCCCTCGCCGGCATGCGAAATTCGGGCCTGGAATGCACCTCAAACACACCGACAACGCCGCCTTTCCTGAAGACAAAGGGAGCGATAACCGGCGCAGTGTGATGACGCGAACCCATGCGATGACGGGCTCAGGCCAGACCGTTAGTTGCATTTAATGAAAGTGCGTCGGCACCTGAAAATCGTCCTCGTTGGCCGCCCGCGTTCAGCCGGCCCGGCAACGGCGAAACCGTCGCACACCGCGCCCGACAAAGACCGAACCGCGCCCTATACTGAGCCAACCGCCCATCATCCTGTGGCGGCCGATTTCGGGAGAGATCATGCATTACCAGTTGATCTACGAACTCGTCGACGATTACCTGTCCCGGCGTGAACAGTACCGCGCCGAGCACCTCGCACTCGCGCAGGCGGCAACCGAGCGCGGTGAGCTCATGCTTGCCGGCGCATTGCAGGATCCAGCCGACCGGGCCGTTCTCGTCTTCGAGGGCGATTCGCCGGAAGCCGCCGAATCGTTCGCCCGCGCCGATCCATACGTGCAGCACGGCCTCGTCAAATCCTGGTGCGTGCGTCCGTGGCGCGTCGTGGTCGGCAAGCACGCCCCGCACTAGCGGCGCCCCCTGCTACAGCCACCCCGCCCGCTTGAAGCGCCACCACAACGCGAGATCGGCGACGACCATCACCGCGATGCACCCGTAGAAGCCGTACTTGAGGTGCAGTTCGGGCATGTTCGCGAAGTTCATCCCGTAGATGCCGGCGATCATCGTCGGTATCGCGAACAGCGCGGCGAACGAGCCGAGCCGCTTGGTCACCTCGTTCTCCGCGAGCGAAATCATCCCGAGGTTGACCTGGATCGCGGTCACGACCATCTCGCGCCGTCCTTCGATCGTCTTCACGATCCGCTGCAGGTGGTCGTACACGTCGCGGAAGTAATGCTCCATCCCGCTGCAGACCTGCGGAATGCGTCCGCCGGTGAGCTTCGCGAGCGGCTCGATCAGCGGCGCGATGTGCTGGTGCAGCGTCACGAGCCGGCGTTTCAGCGAATAGAGATCCTCGATGATCGCGCGCGACGACGCGGGCGAGGCCTTGGTGAAGATGCGGTCCTCGAGCTCCTCGAGCTCGTTGCCGAGCGTCTCGAGGATCGGGAAATAGCGGTCGACGACCTGGTCCATCAGCGCATAGAAGACGAACGCCGACCCTTCCTGCAGCAGATGCGGTTCGCGCTCGCAGCGCTTGCGCACGTCGCGAAAATCCTGCTCGGTATGGTTACGGATCGACAGCACGTAGTTCGGGCCGACGAACACGTTCAACTCGCCGACCTTGAATTCGCCGTCGTCGTCGAGCTCGACCATATGCAGCACCGCAAACAGCGAATCGCCGTACTCCTCGATCTTCGGCCGCTGATGCCCCTTGCGGGCATCCTCGAGTGCGAGCTCGTGCAGCCCGAATTCCTCGCCCATCAGGTCGATCTCGTCCGGCGTCGGATCCTTCAGCGCGACCCACACGAAACACTCGGGCTTCGACACGTAGTCGCTGATGGCGTCGATATCGATTTCGGCCAGCTTGCGGCCGTCCTGGTATGCAGCACAGTTGATCAGCATGTTGTCCGTCATGTTGCAGTTTTCGCATCAGTTTACCGGTTTGACGCGCGGGCGGCCCCGGCTTGCGCGACACGCCGATATTGGTCATGATCGGACTACGTGCGACGCGGCACGCGCACGGCATCGCTTCGACAGACGCACGGCACGGCCGTGCGGTCCAACCGTCAAGGAGACAGACCCATGTGGTATTTCTCGTGGATACTCGGCATCGGCGTGGCGCTCGGCTTCGGAATCATCAACGCGATGTGGCTCGAAGCGGAAGTCTTCTCGCGCGGGGACAAGCGCACCGACGCATCGCGCGCGGATCCGGGGGGCCGGTATTCGTGACGCACCTGGTTTTCTTCTGCGGTCATGCCGGCACCGGCAAGACCACGCTCGCGAAGCGGCTGATCGGGCCGCTGATGCGCGCGACCGGCGAAGCCTTCTGCCTGCTCGACAAGGACACGCTCTACGGCCGCTACAGTTCGGCTGCGATGGGCGCCCTCACCTCCGATCCGAACGATCGCGACAGCCCGCTCTACCTGAAGCACCTGCGCGATCCCGAATACCAGGGCCTGCTCGACACGGCCCGCGAGAACCTCGCGCTCGGCATTGGCGTGCTCGTGGTCGGCCCGCTGTCGCGCGAAGTGCGTGATCGGCGCATCCTCGACCGCACGTGGCTCGGCATCGGGCCGGACGTCGTGCTGACGGTCGTGTGGGTCCATACCGCGGAAGACGTCGCGCACCAGCGGATCGTCGCGCGCGGCAATCCGAACGACGCGTACAAGCTCGCGCACTGGGACGAATACCGGCAACGCCGCTTCGTGCCGACCGGCCACGAATGCGACGGTATCGTGATGTTCGACAACACCGCGCCGTCCGACGCGGACATCGATGCGCTACTGTACCGCATCGCGCCGCCGGCGCCGCGGGCAACGATCGTTCCGCCGCTGCCCGCCTGAACGGCGCGCACCGCCCTGCTCTTTCCCGCCGCGACGCGTTTCGACGCGCTCAAAAAAACAACGCCGGAAGCGCTGTTGCGCTCCCGGCGTCGCACGGCCCTCGTGCCGGAGACCGTTCGTCAGGCGACTTCGTGCACGCGCTCCATCGTGCCACCTTCGTACAGCTTGCCGAAGCGGTTCGCGAGGAACGCCTTCAGCGACACTTTCTCCTGCGGGATGAAACCGCTCTGCGGCAGCTTCTTTTCGCGGAACAGATCCAGCACCGCGCACATCGCGCCAGCCGTCGTGATCTGGATCGCGCTCATGTGCATCCCGCACACGTCCTTCGCAAAAATCTTGCGCGTAAATACGTCCTGCACGAGCTGGCCGTCCTTCACGCCCGTCACCGTGACGAACACGAGCACGACGTCCTGCTTCGTCGACGGCACCGCGCGGCGCATGATCGACTTCAGCGTATCGCGGTCGCTCGACAGACGCAGGTCCTCGAGCAGGAACTGCACGAGCTCGCGGTGGCCCGGATAGCGCACCGACTTGTAGTCGAGCGTCTCGACCTTGCCCGACAGCGTCTCGCACAACGTGCCCAGGCCGCCCGACGTGTTGAACGCTTCGTATTCCGTGCCGTCGAGCGAGAAATGCTCGAGGCCTTCGAGCGGCTGCACCCACTGCTTGCGGCCGTCGCGGATCGCTTCGCACGGCTGGCAGTATTCGTTGATCAGGCCGTCGACGCTCCACGTCAGGTTGTACTTCAGCGCGTTGGTCGGATACTCGGGCAGCGCGCCGACACGCATCTTCACGTCGCGCACTTCGCTGAAACCGTTCACGAGCTCGTGTGCGGCGATGCCGATGAAGCCCGGCGCGAGCCCGCACTGCGGCATGAACGCGCGGTCCGAACCGTCCGCCAGTTCGCGGATTGCATGGGTCGCGCGCACGTCTTCGGTCAGGTCGAAGTAATGGACGCCGGCAGCCTTGGCTGCCGCGGCGACGTTGACCGCGAGGTAGTACGGCAGCGCGTTGACGAGCGCATCGAAGCCCTTCACGGCTTCACGGATCGCATTGGCATCGGCCGAATCGACACGCTGCGTCGCGATGCCTTCACGCGACAGCTTGGCGAGCGCATCCGCGTCGCGGTCGAACGCGACCACTTCGTAGTCGCCCGTTTCACGCAGCATGTGTGCAATGGTGTGGCCGATCAGACCTGCGCCGACGATGGCGATTTTCATGCGCTTATCTCCTGATGATGAGTGTGGTGTTGGTGTACGGCGTCGAGCCATGAACACAGTTTAGGGACGCTCAAAATCAGTTCCAAGACGAAGAATGATGCGAAACGACCGTTTAACTCGACGATATGACGATGCATTTCGTCACAACGACCAGATCGCCTAAAAATCGCGTATATGACGCGCCGCAAACGGGCCGTGACCGACGCGTCTGGACGGGCACGCAGGAACATGCAAGGCGGAAGATGCGCAAGCGAATGTATCGTTGCGCGCGCCCCGGCCGGCGGTCGACGCAACGACGCTCGCGTGCAGATGCTCGAGCCAACGCCCCGCCCCGCGGCGAGCGCCGGCGGCGGGTATCAGGGGAAGGGAAAGGAGGGAAAAACTGCGCGACGAATCGCATCGCGCCGCGATGTCACACGCGACACCGCACGCGATACGTCATCCGCCGATCGTGCCGCGATCGATCTTGCGCGACAGGATGATCGATGTCGTCGTGCGCTCGACGCCTTCGAGCGTGCCGATCTGGTCGAGCAGATCGTTGAGCCGCTCCGGCGAATCCGCACGCAGCCACGCAACATAGTCGTATTCGCCGCTCACCGCGCACAACAGCTGCACCTCGGGCATCCGGTCGAGCTTGCGCAGCACGTCCTTGCCGAACTTCGGCGTGAGGATGATGCCGACGTACGCATAAATGCTTGCATCGAGCACGTCCTGTCCGAGCCGCACGCTGTATCCGGCGATCACGTTGGTGCGCTCGAGCCGCGCGATGCGCGCGACGACCGTCGTGCGTGCGACGTCGAGCTGTCGCGCGAGATCGGCGACGCTTGCGCGCGCATCCGCTTGCAGCAGCGCGACGAGTTGCCGGTCGAGGTCGTCGAGTTGGTCGAGGCGAGGTGGACGCATGAGGCTGGGCCGGCGTGCAACGCGCCGGCGAAATGGAACGTGACGCGATGATAGCGCCGAACGCCGGTGCGCCCAAACGGCATCGCACGCGGTCAGGGGCTCGCGCGTTCGCATCGCCTGCCTCGTTCGCGTGCGGCGTCCGGCGTGTCGATCGAACGCTGTCGACCCTCGCCCGCCCGCTATGGCCCTTTCAATTGCGATTCGTATCGGATGTAAGCAAGTGTCGCTTTCGCTGTCGCGTTACGCGCAACGTGCTACTAATAACGGGTGACACGCGTTGCGTGCCCGCGGCATGAACCGCCGCGCCCGCTCGCACGACACCACCCCGGAGAGCCAACCATGAAGAAAATCTCGCTCACCCTCGCCACGCTCGCCGTTGCGGCCAGCGCATTCGCGCAAACTCCGCCGCAACCGCAGACGCCCGCCCCGGCGACGGCCGCATCGGCCCCGAGCGCCGAACAGCGCGCGGCGCGCCACGAAGCGCGCGTCGAGCAGCGCATCAAGTACCTGCACGATCAGCTGAAGATCACGTCGGCGCAGGAGCCGCAATGGAAGACGTTCGCCGAAACGATGCGTGAAAACGGCGACACGATGGGCCGCCTCTATCGCACGCGGATGGAAAGCCAGAACGTGTCCGCGGTCGACGACATGAAGCAGTACGCGGAACTCGCGCAGGCGAACGCGGACGGCGCGAAGAAGCTCGCCGATGCATTCGCGCCGCTCTACGAGAGCTTCCCGGCCGATCAAAAGGCTCTCGCCGACACGACGTTCCGCAGCTGGCTGCATCACGGCGGCGAACACCGCGGCAAGGGCAAGGCCGGGGCCAAGGAACGCAAGGCAGGCGCCGCGCCGGCCGCAAGCGCGCCCGCACAACCCTGACGTCCGCCCGCCGGCGCCACGCTGCCCGCCCGGGCCGAACGGCGTCGCGCACCCCGCAGGAACCCGGTGCGTCACACGGCGCGCCGGATTCGGGATAAGCTCCCGGCTTTTCCTGCACTCCCCCCCCCCGCCATGCTCGAACTCAAGCACATCGATCTGCATACCGACCCGCAGGCCCGTCGCGTCGTGAAGGACGAAACCGTCACGGTCGCATTCGCGGCGGCCGACGGCGAACTGATGAGCCTCGAAGGCCCGAATCGCTATGTCGCCGGCGACGCGCTGATCACCGGCTCGACCGGCGACCGCTGGGTCGTGTCGCGCGCACGCTTCGACGCGAAGTACCTGCCCGCCGATCCGGCGCTCGCGCACGGTGCGCCGGGCGCCTACCGGAACCGGCCGGCCGTCGTGCTCGCCCGCCGGATGGACGAGCCGTTCACGATCGCCCGCTCGGAAAATGGCGACACGCTGCACGGCATCGCCGGCGACTGGGTGATGCAGTATGCGCCCGGCGACTACGGCGTCGTCCAGGCGCAGCGTTTCGCGCAGGTCTACCGCGACGCGTAACGCATCGCGCCGGCGCGCGCGTTCACGTCAACGTTCAGGCAAAGTCTTCGTCGAGTTCGAGTTCCGCATCGCGCTCGACGGCCTCGCCGGCCGCGTGCCGCTCCTCGAGCGAGCCCAGCATCGCTTCCGTGTACGCATGCAGCACCGCATGGCTGCGGGCGCGCTGCATCGGCCGGAGCGCCAGATAGCGCGCCAGCGCGGCCGGCACGATGCGGATGTCGAGTGTCATCCGTTTCGGCGTCGAACCGAAACGCATCGCGACCCACTGCACGGACAGGAAACGCCCGCGTTCGTCGTTGCTTTCGGCAAAGCGCGTCTGCTCCGGAAAGAGATCGCAGATCACGCGCGCGAGCGCGTCGAATTCGGCGCTCTGGCATTCGATCAGATAGTCGTCCATTCCGCCTCTCCCGTCAGGCCGCCGCACGCGGCGACCGGCACGTCTTCATCAGCACGGCGACCAGGATCGCGGCCAGCACGAAATACACGGCCTCGAGCGATCCGGCCGGCAGCACGCGCACCTGATACAGCAGCGCCGGCGTGACCGCCAGAGCATGCAGCACCATCGCGAGCGGCAGCACGCCCGCGCGGCCGGCGCGCACGCCGCGCCACACCAGCACCGACAGCCCGAGTTGCACCACGAACGCCGAGCAGCGCTCGAGCAGCAACAGCAGCATCGACTGTGCCGACAAGGTCGCCAGCATCACGTGCAGCCGCACGACGGTATCGCCCGGCAGGTCCGCGAGCTGCGTCTCGAGCTGGCCGCGGCTCGCGAGCCATGCGAGATACGACCACTGGCCCCATACCAGCACGCCGACGAACCAGGCTTCGGCACCGGCATGGCCGATCCCGTAGCCGATGCCGCGCCCGTCGCCGGCCGACGCGCCGTAGCGGCGATTCAGGAATTGGATCCCGAGATAGCGGCCGACTTCCTCGAACACGGCGGTCGCGAGCGCGCTGTACGCGACGAACGCGAGCGGCTGCGTGAGCCAGCCGCCGGCGGGCGTCTGGCTCAGCACGAGGCCATGGAACGCGCGTTCGACGATCATCGCGAACAGCGTGAAGACGGCGACACCGACGATCGTGTCGCGGCGGTCGAGCGAAAGTGGCTTGCGCAGGATACGGAAGAGAACGAACGGCAGTAGCGCGATGATCAGCGTGGCGGCGATCAGCACCGCCAGCGTGACGGGAGCGACAGTCATGTATTTCCTTGTTCGGGGCAGCGCACCTGACGCGCCGCGTGCCCCGAATGATACTCAGCTTGCGGTCGACGCGCGCGCAATCAGCTCGCCCGGCAGCAACGCGACGCGCACGTCGCCGGCCGCGCCGTCGATGCGCTCGTGCACGAATTCGACGGCCTTGTAGCCGATCTCGTAGGTCGGCTGGCGAATCGTCGTGATGCCGATCAGTTCGGCCCACTCCGGATCGTCGATCGACAGCAGCGCGGCCTTTTCCTGCCACGTCGCGCCGAAACGCGCGCGCAGATGACGCGCGATCGCGAGCGCGACCGGCGCGTTGGCGGCGAACAGCGCCGCACGCACGCCGCGCCGCGCCGCGTCGTCGATGCGCGCGTCGACGTCGGCAAGCGCCGCCGCAGCCGCAGCGGGCTCGTTCAGGTCGAGCACGACCGTCGGCGGCACCGGCAGTCCGCGCGCGTCGAGCGCGGCGCGAAACGCGGCCTCGCGCAGGCGCCGCGAGCTGACGTGCTCGAACGGCTGCACGACGAAATGGATCGCATCGAAGCCGCGCGCCACCAGGTGCGCGATCGCCGTCTCGATTGCATCGGTATTGTCGAGCCCGATCAGGTCGGCCTCGAAGCCCTCGACCGTCCGGTCGACGAGCACGGCCGGAATGCCGGCACCGCGCAGCGGGCGCAGCACGTCTTCCTCCGCGCCGAGCGCGTTGACGATCAGCCCTTCGACCCGGTAGGTCGTGAGCAGCTGCAGGAAGCGCCGCTCCATCTCGACCTCATTGGCCGCGTGACAGATGAGCGGCATGTAGCCGAGCGCGTGGCACCCGGCCTCGACGCCCTGCAACACTTCGACGGTATATGGATTGGTCAGGTCGGCCGCGAGCATGCCGAGCAGCCGGTTGCGGCCGCGCTTCAGCCCGCGCGCCATCTGGTTCGGCCGGTAGTTGAGACGCGCGATCGCCGCCTCGATCCGCTGGCGCAGATCGGCGGACAGCACGTGCGTCTCGCCGTTCAGATAGCGCGAAACGCTGGTCTTGCCCGTGCCGGCTTCGCGTGCGACGTCGCTGATCGTCGCCGGACGCTGCGTGGAAGGTTGCGAATCGCTCAAGTCGTGCCTCGCGACGTACGATCCGCGCCGCGTCGTGTGCGGACGGACCTTTGTTGTGGGATACGAAAGCCACCCGGCGGACGCCGCCACTGCCCTGCTTCGCGGTCGATCGAAGCCGGCGCGTTCGCGCCCGCTCCGGTCGCCCGAAACGCACGGCGATCGGCCGCACCGGACCTGGCACGGATGCCCGCCGCCGAACGCCGCCGGCCACGTGGCCGGGTCGTCGATGCGACGAGCGGGCGATCATAACGCAGCCTGCCCTCCCGTACCAAGATCATCGCCTCTAACCCGGCCGGCTGACCGCCTCCCGCTCAGGCGCGCGCGAGCGCGTCGGGATTGACGAGGTTCGTGCGCAGCGTCCCGGCCAGCGCGCCGACCAGGTTTTCAGCAGCGCAGCGCGCCATCGCATGGCGCGTCTCGTGCGTCGCCGAGCCGATATGCGGCAGCGCGACGACATTGTTCATCCGCAACAGCGGCGAATCCGCCGGCAACGGCTCTTTCTCGAACACGTCGAGCCCCGCGCCGCGAATCGTGCCCGCGCGCAGCGCGTCGACCAGCGCGGCCTCGTCGACCACGGGCCCGCGCGATGCGTTGATCAGGATCGCGCCGCGCTTCATCTTCGCGAATTCGGCCGCGCCGATCAGGTGATGCGTCTCCGGCGACAGCGGCACCTGCAGGCACACGAAGTCCGACCGGGCGAGCAATTCGTCGAGCGTCACGCGACGGGCGCCGTACTGCGTTTCGGCTTCGGCATGCGCGGAACGATTCGCGTACAGCACCTGCATCCGGAAACCGAGCGCCGCGCGGCGCGCGACCGCGCCGCCGATCCGCCCGAGCCCGACGATGCCGAGCGTCTTGCCCTGCACGTCGGTGCCATACAGATCGGGGCCGATGCTGCGATGCCAGTGGCCGGCCTTGACCCACTCCGCCAGTTCGACCACACGCCTTGCGGACGCGAGGATCAGCGAAAACACGGTATCGGCGGTCGATTCCGTCAGCACGTCGGGCGTATGCGCGAGCACGATGCCGCGCCGCGTGAGATCCGCGACGTCGAAGTTGTCGTAGCCGACCGAGATCGTCGACCAGGCCTTCAGTCGCGGGGCGCGATCGAGCATCTGCGGCGTGACCTTCAGGCTCGCGCCGATCGCGCCGTCCGCGTCGCCGAGGGCATCGGCGAGCGCGTCGGCGCCGTCGGCCTGCACGACTTCCGCATGCTCGCGCAGATACGCGAGCACGTCATCGGGCAGCGGCTTGTACGCGACGATACGAAGCTTCATCGTTTTCATTTTCCTTGCAGCGGCGTCGCGAGCGGGTGCGCGTCGCGCGCCTGGGGTTTGACGGACAGCGTGAGGACCACCGCGGCCACGAGCGCGGCGCTCATGAACGCATACGATGCGACGGGCGACCCGGTCGCCCCGTTCAGATAGCCGACGAAGTACGAGCCGACGAACGAGCCGAGCGCGCCCATGCTGTTGATCAGCGCCATCGCGCCGCCTGCGACGTTCTTCGGCAGCAGCTCCGGGACGATCGCGAAGAACGGGCCGTACGGCGCGTACATCGCGGCGCCCGCGACGACCAGCAGCGCGTACGAGATCCAGAAATGCGACGAGCCGAGCGCATACGATGCGGCGAACGCAGCCGCGCCGACGAGCAGGAACGGCCACACGAAGCCGCGGCGCGACCCGACCTTGTCGGACGCCCACGACGCGACCAGCATCGCGATCGTCGCCGCGAGGTACGGCAGCGCCGACAGCCAGCCGGTCGCGATCATGCCGAGCTCGGAGCCGTTCTTGACGATCGACGGCAGCCACAGCACGAAGCCGTACACGCCGATGCTCCAGCAGAAGTATTGCGCGCACAGCTTGATCACCGCCGGCGAGCGGAACGCCTCGCCGTAGTTGCGCACGGGCTTGATCGCCGCCTGTTCGGCCGCGAGCGCGGCATCGAGGTCGCTCTTTTCCTGCGCGGTGAGCCACGGCGAATCGGCCGGCTTGTCCTGCACGAGGAACCACCAGCACACGGCCCAGATGATGGCCGGCACGCCTTCGGCGATGAACATGTGGCGCCAGCCGAATTCGTGCACGAGATAGCCCGACACGATCGACATCCACAGCACGGTGACCGGGTTGCCGAGGATCAGGAACGTGTTCGCGCGCGAGCGCTCGTTCCTCGTGAACCAGTTGCTGATGTAGATGAGCATCGCCGGCATCACGGCCGCTTCGACCACGCCGAGCATGAAGCGGATCACCATCAGCGACGGGATGTTGGTGACGACGCCCGTGAGCGCCGCGCAAGCGCCCCACAGCACGAGACTGGCAAACACGAGCTTCTTGACGCTGCGGCGCTCCGCATAGATCGCGCCCGGAATCTGGAAGAAGAAGTAGCCGAGGAAGAACAGCGCGCCGATCAGCGACGACAGGCCCTTGCTGATCCCGAGGTCCTGGTTGATGCCGGCCGCTGCCGCGAACCCGTAGTTCGCGCGGTCGAGGTAAGCGAGGCTGTACGTGATGAAGACGATCGGCATGATCGTCCACCAGCGTCGTGCTGCGAGATTGGCTGCCATCAGAGTGTCTCCTGGGTAGACCGGAGTGGGCGCTCGAGCGCTTGCTCCCGTCCCGTCCTTTCGGGAATCGACCGGCGTCGGCGCATCGGCACCTGCTCCGGCCTCCTGCAAAACCGTGCACGAAGCACGTAATGGGTCCGCGGATTGTGCCGTGTCCGGCCTCTCATTGCGCGGTGATGCTTTCCTCTAAGCGATCGGCGCGATTGCTGACGTTTTCGAGCCGATCGAGCGCCTCGCGGGTCGGCAGGCCTTCCGAATCGCCGATCACCTGGATCGCGAGCGCCCCGATCCGGTTGCCGCGCGCAACCGCCTGCTCGACGGACCGGCCTTCCAGCAGCGCGCTGACCACGCCGACCGCGAAGCCGTCGCCGGCGCCGACCGTGTCGACCACGTTCGCGACGCGCTCGCCCGCGACCGTGCCCTCGCGGCCGTCGGCCGTGCGGAAGTACGCGCCCTCGGCGCCCAGCTTGATCACCACGCCGCGCGCCCCCTGGGCCAGATAGAAGCCCGCGATGTCGGCGGGCGTGTCGTGCCCGGTGAGCTGCTGCCCTTCGGCGAGGCCCGGCAGCACCCAGTCAGCGAGCGTCGCGAGCGCGTTCAGCGTCTTCGCCATCACGTCGGCGGACGGCCACAGCGTCGGGCGAAGGTTCGGATCGAACGAGATCGTCTTGCCCGCCGCGCGCATCTCGCGCGCCAGCTGGAACGCGAGTTCGCACGACGTCGCGGAAATCGCCGGCGCGACGCCCGTCAAGTGCAGGTGACGCGCGCCAAGCACGTAGTCGGCCACGTAGTCGTCGCACGACAGGTGGCTCGCGGCCGAGCCCTTGCGGAAATATTCGACGGTCGGGTCGCTGCCGTCGTCGTTGCGCGACTTCAGCTGAAACCCGGTCGGATAGCGCGGGTCGACGGTCACGCACGACGCGTCGATACCTTCGCGCGCGAGCGTGTCGAGCACGTAACCGCCGAACGAATCGCGGCCCACCCGGCTCATCCAGCCGACCCGGAAGCCGAGCCGCGACAGGCCGATCGCGACGTTCAGGTCCGCGCCCGCGATCCGTTTCGTGAACTGCGACGCGTGCGCGAGGTGGCCGGGCTCGGCGGCGACGAACATCGCCATCGCTTCGCCGTAGGTCACGACATCGAGTGCTGCCTTCATGAGTGAATTCCTCCGTATCCTTCCTGCGTCACGCGGCGGCGAGCCACGCCACGCGCCGGCCGGCATCGCCCGCCAGGTCTGCGGCATCGAACGGGAATTCGATGCCGCGCGGCGCCGCTTGCGGCAGGGCCGCGAGCACGCCCGTGACGAGCGTGTCGCCCGGCGCCGGCGCCACCGCGAAACGGCGCGCGCCCTCGCCCTCGACTGCCTTGCAATGAATGTATTCCACATGCGGCGCGAGCGCGTGCGCGCACGCGAGCGGCGCTTCGCCCGGCCACTGCCAGTTGCCGATGTCGAACGTCATGCCGAGCGCATCGGGCACGCCCGCGTCGGTCAACGCGGCGAACAGCCCGCTGAATTGAGCGAGCGCGCCGCCCACCGGCAGCTGACCGTTCTCGACCACCACGCGGGCACGCGCGCCGCGCGACAGCGCGACGATCCCGGACGCATGGGCGTCGCCTGCGAAACCGCCGAGCTGGAACTTGACGAAGCGCGCGCCGAGTGCATCGGCTTCCGCGAGCGTGTCGCGCAACGCGTCGGCATCGAGCGCGCCGGTTTCCGTGTACAACGTGGCCGGCGTCGAATAGACCGACCATAGCCCATGCGCGGCCAGTGCCGTGCCGAGCTCGGCCAGCGCGCCGGGCGTCGCGTCGTCGTCCGATGCGAACAGCTCGCGCCGCACCTCGAAACCGGTCGCGCCGGATGCGGCCGCGGTCGCGATGAATGCACGGTGGCCCTCCTGACGCACGCGGTCCATCCCGAATGCGCTCGCCACGATCACGATGTCTGCCATTTCTGCCCTTTTTTTACCGGAATGGAACCGGTTCCATTTGCTTGAGACGGATGGTGCGCTTCGCGTCCGGTGCACGCCATAGAGGAAATCCCTAGGCCGGGCCGCCGCGGCGTTCCGGGACCCGCACCGGCGCCCCTATTCGTCGTGCGTGATGCACATGCCGAGGAACTGGGCCGCCACGCGCGACGGCGCGGCGCCGTGCGGCACGAGGATCGAGAAATGGCGCGTGAGCGGCGCCGGGGCCAGCGAGCGCGGCACGAGCGCCGCATCCTCGTGGCGCAGCGACATCGCGGACACGAAACCGACGCCCATCCCCGCGCGCACGGCCTCCTTCACGGCCTCGACACCCGCGATCTCGAACGCGACGCGCATCGGCGCGCCGCCATGCGCGAACGCGCGTTCGACGAGCTGGCGCACGCCGGAACCCTCCTCGCGCAGCACGAGCGGATGCGGGGCGAGCGCGTCGAGCGTGACGCCGGCTTCGTATTCCGGCCCGGCGAGCGGATGTCCGGCCGGCACGACCGCGACGATCTCGTCCTCGTGCCACGCATGCACGGCGGTGCCGGGCGGCAGCGCCTCGCCGGGCGGCCCTTCGATCATCGCGATGTCGAGCGACGCCAGCGCTGCGACCACGTCGGCCGTATTGCCGCTCATCGTGTGGATCGCCACCCGCGGCACCCGCGGCTGGAATGCCGCGATCAGATACGGCAGCAGATAGCTGGCGGGCGTCGTGCTCGCGCCGATCCGCAGCGTGCCTGCGTCGAGCCCGCGCACGGCGTCGCGAAACGCGCGCGCCTGCGCGAACGTGTCGCGCTGCGCCGTCGCGTACTGCGCAAGCTGTTCGCCGACCGGCGTCAGGCGGATGCCGCGGCCCTCGCGCTGGTACAGCGGCTCGCCGAATTCGTCCTGCAGCAGGCGCAGCTGGCCCGACACGGCTGGCTGCGACAGATGCAGCGCCACGGCGGCGCGGCTGATGTTCAGATGTTCGGCGACGGCGGCGAACGTTATCAGTTGATCCGGGGTCATGAGCGTGAATTATCGGATTTCCGGATAGTTTACGTCACAAATCACAATTTTTCATATCGATATAACCAAATTAGGATTAGGCCATCGCAACCTGTTTCATCACGGTGCCCCATGTCCACTGCTCCGACTCCCCATCTCAATCACGCCGCCCCGTCGATGCGCGGCCAGTTGAACGGCGTGCTGTTCGTCGCGCTGTTCGCCGCCGCCGACACCAGTCTGTCGCAGCTTCCTGCAATCGCCGGGCTCGGCCTGTCGCCGCTGATCGTCGGCATCGTCGCAGGCGCGCTGTACGGCAACGCGCTGCGCGACGGGATGCCTGCGAGCTGGGCGGCCGGCGTCAACTTTTCCGCGCGCAAGCTGCTGCGCATCGCGGTCGCGTTCTTCGGCCTGCGCGTGAGCCTGCAGGAAATCGCGCAGGTCGGCCTGCCGGGCCTGACTGTGTCGGTGCTGGTCGTCGTGAGCACACTCGCGATCGGCACCTGGGTCGGCATGAAGGTGATGAAGCTCGATCGCGACGCGGCGCTCTTGACCGCCGCCGGCAGCGCGATCTGCGGTGCGGCCGCCGTGCTCGCGTTCGAGTCGACGCTGCAGTCGAAGCCGCACCAGAGCGCGATGGCCGTGGGCAGCGTGGTGCTGTTCGGCACGCTGTCGATGTTCCTCTACCCGGTCGCGTATCACGCCGGCCTGCTCAATCTCGACCCGACCGGCCTCGGCCTGTTCTTCGGCGGCACGATCCATGAGGTCGCGCAGGTGGTCGGCGCGGCGAGCGACATCAGCCCGCAGGTCGCGCACGTCGCCACGATCGTGAAGATGACCCGCGTGATGCTGCTGGTGCCGGTGCTGCTCACGCTCGGCTGGTGGCTCGCCCGCTCCGCACGCTCGGCCGGTGCGAGCGCCGACGGCGCGCAAGGCAAGCGCAAGGTGGCGGTGCCGTGGTTCGCGCTCGGCTTCCTCGGCTTCGTGATCGTCAATTCGCTGAACGTGCTGCCCGCCGACGTCACGCACACGCTGAACGTGCTCGACACCTTCGCGCTGACGATGGCGATGACCGCGCTCGGCATCGAGACCCGCGTGTCGCAGATCCGCGAGGCCGGCCCGCGGGCCCTGACCACCGGCCTGATCCTGTACGTGTGGCTGATCGCCGGCGGCTACGGGATCACCTGGGCCGTACAGCGCTGGCTTGGCTGAGCCGCGCCTCCACGCCGCGACACGCGCCGCGCCCGACGGGAAGATCCCGCGGGCGCGGCGCAGTGCTATGCTTCGCGTCGTTTTCCTTCGTCCTTTTCACCATCCTCTTTCAGCCGTGCTCTCGTTCCTGCTGAAGCTGCGCACTCGCGCCCAGACGCTGTTCCGCCTGTCGGACGCTCATACGATGCTGATCTGGTCGGCCATCGTCGGCGTCGGCGGTGCCTTCGCCACCATGGCGTTTCGTGAAGGCATCGACTTGATGCAGCGCCTGATCTCCGGGCACAGCGGCAGCTTCGTGCAGATGGCGCGAAGCCTGCCGTGGTACGTGCGGTTCTGGATGCCGGCCGCGGGCGGCTTCCTGGCCGGCTGCGTGCTGCTGCTCGCGACGCGCGGCGTCCGGAAATCCGGCAACACCGACTACATGGAAGCCGTCGCACTCGGCGACGGCGTCGTGCCGGTACGGCAGAGCCTGTGGCGCAGCGTGTCGTCGCTGCTGACGATCGGCAGCGGCGGCTCGATCGGCCGCGAAGGCCCGATGGTCCAGCTCGCGGCGCTCGCCGCATCGCTGGTGGGCCGTTTCGTGCACTTCGACCCGCCGCGCCTGCGCCTGCTCGTCGCGTGCGGCGCGGCAGCCGGCATCACGTCCGCCTACAACGCGCCGATCGCCGGCGCGTTCTTCGTGTCCGAAATCGTGCTCGGCACGATCGCAATGGAGAGCTTCGGGCCGATGGTCGTCGCATCCGTCGTCGCGAACATCGTGATGCGGGAATTCGCCGGCTACCGGCCGCCGTACGAGATGCCGGTATTCCCGGCCGTGACGGGCCCCGAGGTCCTGCTGTTCGTCGTGCTCGGCGCGCTGTGCGGCGTGCTCGCGCCGCAGTTCCTGCACCTGCTCGATGCGTCGAAGACCCAGTTCAAGCGGCTGCCCGTGCCGTCGCCGGTGCGCCTCGCGCTCGGCGGGCTCGTGGTCGGCGTGATCTCGGTGTGGATTCCGGACGTGTGGGGCAACGGCTACAGCGTCGTGAACCAGATCCTGCATTCGCCGTGGACCTGGCAGGCGCTCGTCGCGGTGCTGGTGTTCAAGGTGATCGCGACCGCCGCGACCGCCGGCTCGGGCGCGGTCGGCGGCGTGTTTACGCCGACGCTGTTCGTCGGGGCCGTGTTCGGCTCGCTGTTCGGGCTCGCGATGAACGCGCTGTGGCCCGGCCACACGTCCGCGTATTTCGCGTATGCGATGGTCGGAATGGGCGCGTTCATGGCCGGCGCCACGCAGGCGCCGCTGATGGCCATCCTGATGATCTTCGAGATGACGCTCAGTTACCAGGTCGTGCTGCCGCTGCTGGTGTCGTGCGTGTTCGCGTATTTCGTCGCGCGCGCGACGGGCACGACGTCGATGTACGAGATCACGCTGCGCCACCACCAGGACGCGCAGGAACGGCTGCGGCTGCGCACCACCCAGATGCGCGAGCTGATCCAGCCCGCGCAGACGGTCGTGCCGCTCACCGCGAGCGTCGCCGACATGACGCGCGTGTTTCTCGAGTATCCGGTGAAGTATCTGTACGTGACCGACGACGCCGGGCGCTTCCGCGGCGCGGTCGCGTTGAAGGACATCACGTCCGACCTGCTCGAGAAGCGCGACACGACCGACAAGACGGCAGCGCACTACGCGCATACGCCGTTTCCGCTGCTCACGCCCGACATGCCGCTCGCGACCGCGCTCGAACGCTTCATGGCGTTCCAGGGCGAACGGCTGCCGGTGATCGAAAGCGAGGCCGAGCCGACGCTCGCGGGCGTCGTCTACAAGACGTCGCTGCTCGACGCGTACCGGCGGATGACCGGCGAGCGCTGACGTACACCGTGGGCGGCGCCCGATACGGCGTCGCCGCATCCGCGCTCGCGGAACCGTCCGCGCCGACCGACCGCCGCCCCGTTCAGTCCGGCGCGCGCCCCAGCACGACCCGCGCGAAGAACCCCGCCAACACCGATTCGGCCACGTCGGCCGAAACATGCTGCGGATCGGCCGTGTAGTACGACTGCACGCCGTCGCACAGGCACATCAGCCCGAACGCGAGCGTCTCGGCCGGCAGCAACAGCGGCGTGCCCGCGCGCTCGGCGAAGCGCTGGATGAACTCGGCCATCTGCAGCCGCTTGCCGTGCAGGAACTGGTTGAAGCGCACGCGAAACTTCGCGTCGCGCGCCGCCTGCAGCTTCGCCTCGCCCCACAGCAGCGAATATTCGTCGTCGCGAAACAGCGTCCGGTAGTACGCGAGCGCCATCGACTCCATTTGCTCGCGCGGCCCGCCCACCTCGAAGATCGCCTCGAAATCGGCCCGCACCGAATCATGGTCGCGCTCGAGCAGTTCGAGCAGCAGTTCCGACTTGCTGCGGAAATTCGAATAAAACGCGCCGCGCGTATAGCCGGCCGCCGCCGCGATGTCCTCGACGCTCGCGGCGACATAGCCTTTCTTCAGAAAAATCCGATGCGCGGCATTCAGCAGACGTTCGCGCGTCTGGTCCCTGCTCTGCTCGCGAGTTAAGCGCTGTGGTTTCATGGCGCGCAGTCTAGCACCAACTCCCTTTCAGATTCATCTTTGCATTCAGATACAGGTGTGTATTAGAATCCGCCACAGTTTCCGAACGACCTCGTTCGACTGTTTCGTGCGCGCCGGGCCGGCGCCACTCGGGGCAAGCGCCCGCCGCGCTTGCCGGCTTCGTTCCGTTCTCACCTCATCTGGGGGTTTCGTGAATCGCTCCGGTTCCCGCGCCGTGCTGCTGATCGGCACCGCGCTCGTCCTCGCCGCCTGCCACCCGAAGGAAGCCGCGCCGCCCGCGCCGCGCCCGGTCGTCGCGCTGCCCGCGCACGCCGACGGCGCCGCGGCGGCCGCCACGCTGCCCGGCGAGATCCAGCCGCGTTACGCGACGCCGCTGTCGTTCCGCATCGCGGGCAAGATCGTCGAACGCAAGGTGCGGCTTGGCGACACCGTCAAGGCCGGCCAGGTCGTCGCGCTGCTCGATCCGTCCGACGTCGAGAAGAACGCCGCGAGCGCGCAGGCGCAGCTCGATGCCGCATCGCACGGCCTCGCGTTCGCGAAGCAGCAGCTCGACCGCGATCGTGCACAGGCGCGCGAGAACCTGATCGCGACCGCGCAACTCGAACAGACCGAGAACAGCTACACGTCCGCGCTCGCGCAGCGCGACCAGGCGCAGCAGCAGCTCGCGCTCGCGAAGAACCAGCTCCGCTATGCGACGCTCGTCGCGGACCACGCGGGCACCATCACCGCCGAACAGGCCGACACCGGCCAGAACGTATCGGCCGGCCAGGCCGTCTACCAGCTTGCGTGGTCGGGCGACGTCGATGTCGTCAGCGACGTGCCCGAGGCCGCGCTCGCGTCGCTCGCGCCCGGGCACGCGGCGAGCGTCACGTTGCCGTCGCTGCCGGGCCGCCGGTTCGACGCGATGGTGCGCGAAATCGCGCCGGCCGCCGATCCGCAAAGCCGCACCTACCGCGTGAAGCTCACGCTCGCCGCGCCCGATCCGGCCGTGCGCCTCGGGATGACCGCGAACGTCGCTTTCGACGGCGCGCCGCTTGCCGGCAACGCGCCGAGCATCACGCTGCCCGCGACCGCGTTGTTCCACGACGGCCCGCATCCGGCCGTGTGGGTCGTGCGCACGAAGGACGACACGCTGGAACTGCGCCGCGTCGACGTCGCGCGCTTCAACGAACGCACCGTCACCGTATCGAGCGGCCTGCAGCCTGGCGAGCGCGTCGTGCTGCAAGGCGTGCATACGGTCAGCGCGGGCGAGAAGGTGCGGCCGATCGCACCGCTGCATGCGGAGGACTTCGCGTCATGAGCGGCCCCCGCGAAGAAGGCCGGTTCAATCTGTCGGCATGGGCGCTGCGCCACCAGGCGCTGGTCGTCTACCTGATCGCACTCGCGACGCTCGCGGGCATCCTCGCGTACACGCGGCTCGCGCAATCCGAAGACCCGCCGTTCACGTTCCGCGTGATGGTGATCCGCACGTTCTGGCCCGGCGCGAGCGCGCGCCAGGTGCAGGAGCAGGTGACCGACCGGATCGGCCGCAAGCTGCAGGAAACGCCGGCCATCGATTTCCTGCGCAGCTATTCACGGCCCGGCGAATCGCTGATCTTCTTCACGATGAAGGATTCGGCGCCCGTGAAGGACGTGCCCGAGACCTGGTACCAGATCCGCAAGAAGGTCGGTGACATCGGCTACACGCTGCCGCCCGGCGTTCAGGGTCCGTTCTTCAACGACGAGTTCGGCGACGTCTACACCAACATCTGGACGCTCGAAGGCGACGGCTTCACGCCCGCGCAACTCCACGACTACGCGGACCAGTTGCGCACGGTGCTGCTGCGCGTGCCGGGCGTCGGCAAGGTCGACTACTTCGGCGACCCCGACCAGCGGATCTTCATCGAGGCCGACAACACGCAGCTCACGCGCCTCGGCATCTCGCCGCAGCAGCTCGGGCAGGCGATCAACGCGCAGAACGACATCTCGTCGGCCGGCGTGCTCACGACCGCCGACGATCGCGTGTTCGTGCGGCCGAGCGGCCAGTTCGACAACGTCGCCGCGATCGCCGACACGCTGATCCGCATCAACGGCCGCACGTTCCGGCTCGGCGATCTCGCCACCGTGAAGCGCGGCTACGACGATCCGCCCGTCACGCAGATGCGCACCCAAGGCCATGCCGTGCTCGGCATCGGCGTGACGATGCAGCCGGGCGGCGACGTGATCCGGCTCGGCAAGGCGCTCGACGCCGAATCGAAGAACCTGCAGGCGCAGTTGCCGGCCGGGCTCAAGCTGACGCTGGTGTCGAGCATGCCGCATGCGGTGTCGCATTCGGTCGACGACTTCCTCGAAGCCGTCGCCGAAGCGATTGCGATCGTGCTGGTCGTGAGCCTCGTGTCGCTCGGCCTGCGCACCGGGATGGTCGTCGTGATCTCGATTCCGGTCGTGCTCGCCGTCACGGCCCTGTTCATGTACCTGTTCGACATCGGGCTGCACAAGGTGTCGCTCGGCACGCTGGTGCTCGCGCTCGGGCTGCTCGTCGACGACGCCATCATCGCGGTCGAGATGATGGCCGTGAAGCTCGAACAGGGCTACAGCCGCGCGCGCGCCGCCGCGTTCGCGTACACGAGCACCGCGTTCCCGATGCTGACGGGCACGCTCGTCACGGTGTCGGGCTTCCTGCCGATCGCGCTCGCGAAATCGAGCACCGGCGAGTACACGCGCTCGATCTTCGAGGTGTCGGCGATCGCGCTGATCGCGTCGTGGTTCGCGGCCGTCGTGCTGATTCCGCTGCTCGGCTATCACCTGCTGCCCGAGCGCAAGAAGCACGCGCACGAAGCGCACCTGCCGGACGATCACGAGCACGACATCTACGACACGCGCTTCTACACGCGCCTGCGCGGCTGGATCGACTGGTGCATCGAGCGCCGCTTCGTCGTGCTGCTGATCACCGGCGCCCTCTTCGTCGTCGCGCTGATGGGTTTCTCGCTCGTGCCGCAGCAGTTCTTCCCGAGCTCCGATCGCCCCGAGCTGCTCGTCGACCTGCGGCTGCCCGAAGGTGCGTCGTTCGCCGCGACGCTGCGCGAGACCGAACGCCTCGAGAAGGTGCTCGACAAGCGGCCCGAGATCGACCATTCGGTGAATTTCGTCGGCAGCGGCGCGCCGCGCTTCTACCTGCCGCTGGACCAGCAACTGCAATTGCCGAACTTCGCGCAGTTCGTCGTCACCGCGAAATCCGTCGAGGATCGCGAGAAGCTCGCGGCCTGGCTCGAAACCACGCTGCGCGACCGCTTCCCGGCCGTGCGCTGGCGCCTGTCGCGGCTCGAGAACGGGCCGCCGGTCGGCTACCCCGTGCAGTTCCGCGTGAGCGGCGACGACATCGCGACGGTGCGCTCGATCGCCGAGAAGGTCGCGGCGACGATGCGCGGCGACGCACGCACGATGAACGTGCAGTTCGACTGGGATGAGCCGGCCGAGCGCTCGGTGCGCTTCGAGCTCGATCAGAAGAAGGCGCGCGCGCTGAACGTCACGTCGCAGGACGTGTCGAGCTTCCTCGCGATGACGCTGTCCGGCACGACCGTCACGCAGTATCGCGAACGCGACAAGCTGATCGCGGTCGACCTGCGTGCGCCGCGCCCCGATCGCGTCGATCCCGCGAAGCTCGCGGGCCTGGCGATGCCGACGCCGAACGGCCCCGTGCCGCTCGGCTCGCTCGGCCGCTTCACGCCGGCGCTCGAATACGGCGTGGTGTGGGAGCGCGATCGCCAGCCGACCATCACCGTGCAGTCCGACGTGCGCGCCGGCGCGCAGGGCATCGATGTCACGCATGCGATCGACGGCAAGCTGAATGCGTTGCGCGCGCAACTGCCGGTCGGCTACCAGATCAACATCGGCGGGTCGGTCGAGGAAAGCGCGAAGGCGCAGACGTCGATCAACGCGCAGATGCCGCTGATGGCGATCGCCGTGTTCACGCTGCTGATGATCCAGCTGCAGAGCTTCTCGCGCGTGCTGATGGTCGTGCTGACCGCACCGCTCGGGCTGATCGGCGTGGTCGGCACGCTGCTGCTGTTCGGGCAGCCGTTCGGCTTCGTCGCGATGCTCGGCGTGATCGCGATGTTCGGGATCATCATGCGCAACTCGGTGATTCTCGTCGACCAGATCGAGCAGGACATCGCGGCCGGCCACGGCCGCTTCGACGCGATCGTCGGCGCGACCGTGCGGCGCTTCCGCCCGATTACGCTGACGGCCGCGGCCGCCGTGCTCGCGCTGATCCCGCTGTTGCGCTCGAACTTCTTCGGGCCGATGGCGACCGCGCTGATGGGCGGGATCACGAGCGCGACCGTGCTGACGCTGTTCTACCTGCCCGCGCTGTACGCCGCGTGGTTCCGCGTGAAGCGCGACGAACGCGACCCGCGCGACGGCCCGCCACACGACGGCTCGCCTGCCGCCCCGTCGGGAGCCTGATCATGGAACTGTCGATGAACCTGAAAACGAAGGCCGCGCGGGCGCTCGCGGCCGTGAGCCTCGCCGGCCCGCTCGCCGGCTGCGCATGGTTCGCGCCGAGCGGCGAGCCGCCCGCGATGCCGTCGCCCGCGCATTACGGCGCCGCGCCGCAAGTGCAGCAGACCGTCGCCGCGCAAGGCGTCGCGCAGCAGTTCGAGGTCGGCGCGCAGCCCGTGCCCGACTGGTGGACGCAGTACCGCTCCGATGCGCTGAACGCGCTCGTCGACGAAGGGCTGCGCAACAGCCCGACGCTCAGCGCGGCTTCGCATTCGCTGGATGCCGCGCGCGAGCAGTTGCGCGGGCAGATCGGCAGCTCGATGCTGCCGTCGATCGATGCGGGCGCCCAGGCCACGCGCCAGCGCGCACTCGGCGTGCCGATCCCCGCGCTCGGCGCGCCGACGCTGCTGTACGACACGTTCGTCGGGCAATTGCAGGCGAGCTACACGATCGACCTGTTCGGCGTGTCGCGCTTCGCGAACCGCGCGCTCGCGAAGCGCGTCGACGTCAGCGCGTTCCAGCTCGAATCGGCGCGTCGGGCACTCGCCGCGAACATCGTCACCGCGTCGATTACGGTGTCGGTGCTCAACGCGCAGATCGCGACGACCGAACGGCTCGTCGCGCTCGCGAACGACCAGGCGCACGACGCGCAACGCCGCTACGCGCTCGGCTCGGCGTCGCACAGCGACGCGCTGAACGCACGGCAAAGCGCGGACACCTTCGCCGCGAGCCTGCCCGCGCTGCGCCAGCAGCGCGACTCGGCGCGCCACGCGCTGGCGGTGCTGGTCGGCCGCACACCCGACCGGCCACCCGCCGACCTCACGCTCGCCGACCTGCACCTGCCCACGCAGGTGCCCGTGGTCGTGCCGTCCGACCTGCTGCAAAGCCGCCCCGACATCCAGGCCGCCGACGCGGGGCTGAAGGCGGCCGCCGCCGAAGTCGGCGTCGCGACCGCGCAGTTGTTCCCGCAGCTGTCGCTGTCGGCAGCCATGGGCAAAGGCGGCTTCAGCTGGCCGACGATGCTGTCGGGCGCCGGCGCGATCTGGAACGTCGGGGCGTCGCTGAGCCAGCCGCTGTTTCACGGCGGCGCGCTGCTCGCGCAGCGGCGTGCGGCGAAGGCCACTTACGAAGCCGCGGTCGACCAGTACAGGCAGACCGTGCTGAGCGCGTTCCAGAACGTCGCCGATTCGCTCGCCGCGCTCGAGCACGACGCGGAGGCGCTCGATGCGTCGTCGCGGGCCGCGCTGTCCGCGCGCGGCGCGTACGACGACGCGGCCGCCCGCGTGCGGCTCGGCGCGTTGCCGCCGTCGGCGGCGCGCGCGAGCGAGCTGCAGTACCGCAATGCGCGGCTCGACGAGTTTCGCGCGACCGGCGCACGCTTCGCGGATACCGCGCGGCTCTATCAGGCGATGGGTACGCCGCCGGTCGAGCCGACCGGCAACGCAGCGACGGCCAGGAACGTCGGCAACGCGGATCAAGGCGCTCCCGCCGCCCAGGCACGCGCGGCCGCGCCCGACGCACCGCCGTCACCGCAATAACGCACCCTTGCCCCGGACGGGCGGCGCGCGGGACCACCCCGCGCGCCGTTCCGCGATCTTCCGCTTGACCCTCACGTAGCGTAACGTTCGAGACTCCAGCGTGCGCACCGAACGGAGGACACCATGCGGCTGAAAGTGGGAGAACTGGCGAAACGCAGCGGCCTGACCGTCCGCACGCTTCATCACTATCACGCGATCGGCCTCCTGACGCCTTCGGCGCGTGCCGACAACGGCTACCGGCTGTACGACCGCGACGACATCGCCCGGCTCCACCAGATCCAGGCCCTGCGTCGCTTCGGACTGTCGCTCGCCGAAATCGGCGACTACCTGAACCAGCCCGGCACCCCGCTCGTCGAGCTCGTCGCGAAGCAGATCGCGTCGCTCGATCACCAGCTCGCGCAGGCCGCGCAGCTGCGCGAGCGGCTCGTGCACCTGCACGCGCAACTCGCCGCGGGCACCGAGCCGGAACTGGCCGATTGGCTCACCACACTGGAGTTGATGACCGTGTACGACAAATATTTTTCCGAGGAAGAACTCGCGCGTCTGCCGATGTACCGCAAGAGCCAGGCGGGCGACGCCGAATGGATCGCGCTCGTCACCGACGTGCGTGCGCTGCACGACGCGGGCGTGCCGCCCGAGGACGAGCGCGTGCGTGCGCTCGCCGGCCGCTGGATGGCGCTGCTCGTGCGCGACACGAACAACGATCCGCGGCTGCTCGCGAAGCTGAACCTGATGCACGAGCGCGAACCGGCGATGCAGTCGAAACTCGGCATCTCGACCGTGCTGCGCGACTATGTGCTGCGCGCGTCCTCGGAAACGAAGATGCGGATCTTCGAGAAGTATCTCGCCCCGGACGAGATCCGCTTCATGCGCGCGCACTTCAGCGAACACGCGATGGAATGGCCGCAACTGATGGGCGACGTGCGCGATGCGATCGATACGGGCGCACGGCCCGATTCACCGGAAGGCCGCGCGCTCGCGCAACGCTGGCTCGGCCTGTTCCGCAGCTATGCGGGCAGCGACCCGGCCACGCACGCGAAATTCCGGCACGCGATGATGACCGAGCCGGCGCTGACGAAGGATTCGTGGGTCGACGACACGCTGCTCGGTTTCATCCGCGAGGCGATGGCGCAGTTGGCGCCGGCGCGTTGACGGTGTAGCCCCCGCGGGCTGTGCGTGGTGGTTTCACGCGCCGCCCGCGCGAGCGGTCCGGCTTCCGCTCACCGCTCGCGCACGCCGAGCCCGAGCGCCTTCATCCGTCGGTACAGCGTGCGCTCGCTCAACCCGACGTGCTCGGCCAGCTGCTTGCGCGTACCGTCGAACGTGCGTGCAATCCGCACGAGTTCCGCGTCCGACACGCCGCGCGTGTCCGCCGCATGCGCGTGCGGCGCGGCCGATGCCGCGACCAGCTCGGCCGGCAGATGCTCGACGCGGATCGTCCCGTCGTCCGCGAACAGGCACGCACGTTCGAGCACGTTGCGCAGCTCGCGGATGTTGCCCGGCCACGCATACGCGTCGAGGCACGCACGCGCATGCTCGCTCAGCACGAATTGCCGGGCCGCGAACGGTCGCGCGCTCGCATCGCCCGCGCCGGCACGCGCGTTCGCGATGCGCCGCAGGATCGATTCGGCCAGCAGCGCGACGTCGCCGCGCCGCTCGCGCAGCGGCGGCAGCGGAATCGGAAACGCGTTGATCCGGTAGTAGAGATCCTGCCGGAACCGGCCGTCGTCGATCATCTCGCGCAGCGGCTTGTGAGTCGCCGCGACGAGCCGGAAATCCGCGCGCAGCGCCTCGACGCCGCCGACGCGCCGGAACGTCCCCGACTCGATCAGCCGCAGCAGCTTCACCTGCATCGGCAGCGGCACGTCGCCGATCTCGTCGAGAAACAGCGTGCCGCCCTGCGCGGTCTCGACGAGGCCCGGCTTGCGCTGGTTCGCGCCGGTAAACGCCCCCTTCTCGTAGCCGAACAGTTCGCTCTCGAACAGCGTCTCGGCGATGCCCGAACAGTCGACAACCACGAACGGCCCCATCGCGCGCGCGCTCGCCTCGTGCAGCGCCCGCGCAAACAATTCCTTGCCGGTGCCCGATTCGCCGAGCAGCAGCACCGGCAGCATCGACGGCGCGACACGCTGCAGCGCGCCGAGCGCCGCATTGAACGCGTCGGCGCCGCCGACGAGCCCTTCCGCGCTCGGCTGCGCGGACGCGCTGCGCACGGTCGTCAGCCGCTCGACGTACGCGATCACGTCGCCGCGCGCATCGAAGATGGGCCGCAACTCCACATCGACGTGCTCGGGGCCGCGCGGCGTATGGTGGATGTGCAGCACGCGGTTCAGGCTGCGCGACTCGAGCGCCTGCTTCATCGGGCAATGCTCGCCGGCCTGATCGCACGGCACGTCGTAGTGATGCGAGACCTGGAAGCAGCGCCGGCCGACGTGCTCGACACCTGCCACGCCGAACTGGCGCCGGTACGCATCGTTCGCCGCGAGGATGCGGTACTCGGGATCGACGACGATCATCGGCTGCGGATCCTGCTCCAGATACGCGACGAGCGCGCGCACGTCGGGCATGACGTCGCGCGACGGCGCGGGAACGATCGGAATGGTGTCGTGCGGATTCATGAGGAGGCTCGGGTACGGATGGACAAGTCGGACTGCCAGACTAACTGCCAATTCTGCCACAACACTGCCACATATGGCAGTCGACATCGACGACGCTCCGTCCGCCCTGCCCGCGGCGCACCGCGACCGGGCCGGAAATCCGAGCCGAATCAAGTACCTGCCACATCGTCCGGCATCGCGGCTCGGACTGGCATGCTTCTTGAACATGGAATCCCGGATTGCAGATGCAGAACCCGATCGAGGAGATCCCGTGAGCCATGCCCCCCAACTGTCGGTCGAAGGCTTTTTCGACCCGGCGACCCATACCGTCAGCTACCTGTTGCTCGATACCGCGAGCCGCGCGTGCGCGCTGATCGACAGTGTGCTCGACTACGACCCCAAATCGGGCCGCACGCGCACTGCCAGCGCCGATCGGCTGATCGCCCGCGTCGCCGAACTTGGCGCGACCGTGCACTGGCTGCTGGAAACGCACGTGCATGCCGACCATCTGTCGGCCGCGCCGTACCTGAAGGCGCATGTCGGCGGGCAGATCGCGATCGGCTCGCACGTCCGCCGCGTGCAGCACGTGTTCGGCACGCTGTTCAATGCCGGCCCGGGCTTCGCGCGGGACGGCAGCCAGTTCGACCGCCTGCTCGATGACGGCGACACGCTCGCGCTCGGCGCGCTGACGATCCGCGCGCTGCACACGCCGGGCCACACGCCCGCATGCCTGACGTACTGCGTCGACGACGCGACGCAGCGTGCCGCGTTCGTCGGCGACACGCTGTTCATGCCCGACTACGGCACCGCCCGCTGCGACTTTCCGGGCGGCGACGCACGCACGCTGTACCGCTCGATCGCGCGCGTGCTCGCCCTGCCGCCCGACACGCGCCTGTACCTGTGCCACGACTACCAGCCGGGCGGCCGCGACGTGCAGTTCGTGACGACCGTGGCCGAGCAGCGCCGCGCGAACGTGCACGTGAAGGACGGCGTGACCGAGGACGATTTCGTCGCCATGCGCACCGCACGCGATGCGACGCTCGACATGCCCGTGCTGATGCTGCCGTCCGTGCAGGTCAACATGCGCGCCGGCCACCTGCCCGAGCCCGAAAACAATGGCGTGCGTTACCTGAAGATCCCGCTCGACGCGATCTGAGCCGCCACCCCGACCGGAGAACCCCCGACATGACCATCCGCTCGCTAACCGACCTGCTGTCGGTCTCGCCCCAGATCGCCGCGGCCGACCTGCCCGCGCTCCACGCCGCCGGCATCCGCACGATCGTCTGCAACCGCCCGGACGGCGAAGGCGCGGACCAGCCGACCGTCGCCGAAATCCGCGCCGCCGCCGCGCCGCTCGGCATCGCCGTCCATTACCTGCCCGTCGATACCGGCAAGGTCACCGACGATCAGGCCCGGCAATTCGACGCGCTCGTCGCGTCGCTCGCGGGCCCGGTACTCGCATACTGCCGCAGCGGCACGCGTTCGGCGACGCTGTGGGCGCTGTCGCAGGCCGACAGGCGTCCCGCCGGCGACATCGTCGCGATCGCCGCCGCGGCCGGCTATGATCTCGCCGCGCTCGCGCCGCGTCTCACACGAGGTTCCGCGCAAGGACTCGCGCAGGACGGCCGCCAGGCCGCGCCGGCCGTCGACGCGCGGCACGACATCGTGATCGTCGGCGCGGGCGCGGCCGGCGTCGCGGTCGCGTCGAGCCTGCTTGCGCGCGACGCATCGCTCGATATCGCGGTGATCGACCCGGCCGATACGCACTACTACCAGCCCGGCTGGACGATGGTCGGCGCAGGCGTGTTCCGGCCCGACACGACCGCGCGCCGGATCGTCGACCTGCTGCCGCGCGGCGTGAAATGGATCCAGGCCGCCGTCGCCGGCTTCGAGCCCGACACGCACACGGTGGTGCTCGACGGCTGCCGGCGCATCGGCTACCGCAAGCTGATCGTGTGCCCGGGGCTCAAGCTCGACTGGCACGCGATCGACGGCCTCGCGGAAACGCTCGGCCGCAACGGCGTCACGTCGAACTATCGCTACGACCTCGCGCCGTACACGTGGGAACTGGTGCAGGCGTTCCGCGGCGGCAATGCGCTGTTCACGCAGCCGCCGATGCCGATCAAGTGCGCGGGCGCGCCGCAGAAGGCGATGTACCTGTCGTGCGATCACTGGCGGCGCACGGGCCGCCTCGGCGCCGCGAACGTCGAGTTCCTGAATGCGGGCGCCGCGCTGTTCGGGGTCGCCGACTACGTGCCCGCGTTGATGGAGTACGTGAAAAGCTACGACATCGCGCTGTCGTTCGGCCACAACCTCGTCGCGATCGACGGGCCCGCGCGGCGCGCGACGTTCCGGCGCGCCTTGCCCGACGGCGGCACGGAAACCGTCGAGCGCGCGTTCGACATGATCCACGTCGTGCCGCCGCAGAAGGCGCCCGATTTCGTGCGCGCGAGCCCGCTCGCCGACGCGGCCGGCTGGATCGACGTCGATCCGGCGACGCTGCGGCACAAGCAGTTCGCGGACATCTTCGCGCTCGGCGACGTCACCAACACGACCAATGCGAAGACCGCCGCGGCCGCGCGCAAGCAGGCGCCCGTCGTCGCGCACAATGTGCTCGCGTCGCTGGGCCGCGCGCACGGCGACGCCGCGTACGACGGCTACGGGTCGTGCCCGCTCACCGTCGAGCGCGGCAAGATCGTGCTCGCCGAATTCCTCTACGGCGGCAAGGTCGCGCCGACCTTCCCCGCGTGGCTGATCGACGGCCGGCGTCCGTCCCGGCTCGCGTGGCTGCTCAAGGAGCGCCTGCTGCCGCCGCTCTACTGGAAGGCGATGCTCAAGGGCCGCGAATGGCTCGCGAAGCCCGCGATCGCACGTTGACCGGAACCCGATGACACCATGCTGATTTCCCTCGTACTCGGCAGCCTCGTCGGCGCCGTGCTCGGCCTCACCGGCGCGGGCGGCGGCATTCTCGCGGTACCCGCGCTCGTCGTCGGGATGGGCTGGCCGATGCAACAGGCCACGCCCGTCGCGCTCGTCGCGGTCGCGGGCAGCGCCGCGCTCGGCGCGCTCGAAGGGTTTCGTCGCGGGCTCGTGCGCTATCGCGCGGCGCTGTTGATGGCCGTGGCGGGCGTGCCGCTCACGACGCTCGGCGTAAAGCTCGCGCACGTACTGCCGCAGCGCGTGCTGCTGGCGCTGTTCGCGCTGACGATGCTGGTCGTCGCGAGCCGCCTGCTGCGGCAGGCACTGCGCCACGCCTCCGGCGACGCGGACGAATCGCGGTTGTGCGTCGGCCGCGTGAATCCCGATACGGGCCGCCTCGTGTGGTCCTGGCCGGTCGGGCTCGCGCTCGCGTCGACCGGCGCGGTGACGGGGCTGATGACGGGCTTGCTCGGCGTCGGCGGCGGCTTCGTGATCGTGCCGATGCTGCGCAAGTTCACGAACGTGTCGATGCACGGCGTCGTCGCGACGTCGCTGATGGTGATCGCGCTGGTCGGCACCGGCGGCGTGCTCGCGACGCTCGTGTCGGGCACGCGCGCGCCGCTCGACATGATGCTGTGGTTCACGGTCGCGACCGCAATTGGCATGGCGATCGGACGCAATGCGTCCCGGCACCTGTCCGCGCGGCACGTGCAGGCCGGCTTCGCTGCCGTGCTCGTCTGCGTTGCACTTGGGTTGCTGGCGAAGGCGGCGTTCGGCGCGTGAACCGGGGCGCGGGAATCGCCCTCGCGTCCTGCGCCGGAGCCGCCCCCGCCGTCGCAAAACCGCCGCGAGCCGCATGCTAGACTCCCCGCGCGCCCTTGCCCGGCGCGTCGACACCAACAAGAACAATGGAGTCCGGTCATGCACATCGGTAAACGAGGAAGCGCGGCACTTGCCGCACTGCTGTTGACGCCACTCACCGCGCTAGCCGCATCCGCCTATACGGCGACGCTGACGCTCGCCAGTCTCTCCCCGTCGGTCGGCGGAACCGACAAGGCAACGCTCAAGCTCGCCAACACCGGCACCGCGCCCGCTGCCGCCGGGCTCTTCATCGGCATGCCATCCGGTTTCAGCGCGAGCGGCCTCACCAGCACGTGTGGCGGCACGCTCACCGACGACGGCACGTCGCACATCGCGTTGTCGGGCATGACGGTGCCGGCGGGCGGCACCTGCACGCTCGGCTTCACGCTCGGTGTGCCGCCGGTCGCGGCGCTGCCGCCGGCAGGCGCGCGCAGCTTCACGATCACGGCCGATACGGCCGCAGGGTTCGCGACGCTGACGGCCGCCACCGCGCCGACGCTGTCCGGTTTCCTCGGCTCGACGCCGGGACTTTACAGCGACACGTGGTTCCCGTCGACGGTGCGCAGCGTCGGCACGCTCGACCTGTTCATCACGCCGGCAACGGACCCGGGCCCGAACTCGAACGTCTTCTGGTCGAACCAGATCGGTTCGCTCAACGGCTACACCGGCCTGCAGTCGACCGAGCTGGTGTCGGCCAGCGAAGGCGTCGGCAAGCAGTTCCTGTTCAGCCTGTGGGGCGCGACCGCCGCCAAACCCGGCACGCCCGCGAGCGCGGGCATCGGCGCGGGAAGCTATTGCACGGTCAGCGGCTCGGCGACGGACGGCAGCGCGGGCGCGCAATGCCGCTATCGCTACGAGTGGCACGCGGGCCACACGTACCGGTTCCGCATCACGCCGGACACGAGCCAGGGCCCCGGCTGGTTCAAGAGCAACGTGACCGACGTGACGAACGGTACAACCGGCGACAGCTTCGATATCGGCAGCATCTACGTCGGCACCACGCAGACGCAGGTGCCCGTCGGCTGGATCAGCCAGTGGGTCGAGTATTTCGACTGGAACTCGAGCCGCACGAGCTGCGCGTCGATCGCGCATACGGACGCGCAGTTCAGCATTCGCGCGTATGACGCGATCGGCAACGCGGTGTCGGTCCCGGCACCCTCGGTCACGGTCAACAAGTCGTGTCCGGCGAGCTATGCGAACGCGTCGCAAGCGAATGGCGTCGCCACGCTGATCGGCGGGCCGCAGCAATCGGCCGCCGGCCTCGTGAAAAGCGGCGGCGCGTGCCTGGCGGCGTCGGGCGGCCTGACCGACGGCAGCGTCGCAACGCTCGGCGCATGCCCGACGCTCGCGTCGGTGCGCGCATCCGGCGGCACGCACTTCAATCCGCAACTGTGGGTCGTGGCCGGTGACGGCACGCTGCAGTCCAAGTACAGCTACTGCCTCACCGCGCAGCCCGCCGGCTCGGCCAACGGCGCGCTGCTGCGCACCTGCGTGCCCGGCACGGCGAGCCAGCAGTGGCAGGTGAAGGCCGGCACGCTGCCGGGCACAGCGCAACTCGTGTCGCAGGCCACCGGCCGCTGCCTCGCGCCGGCCGGCGGCACACTGACCCTCCAGGCATGCACGGCGACCACCTCCGTCTGGACGACGCCAGGCAAGAGCTTCAAGTACTGACCGGCGCGCGCCACGCCCATTCATGTAAAACGCCCGGCTCGACTCGTCGTCGGCACCGGGCGTTTTTTCGTTGCGTCGGCAACCTGTGCGCAAGGAGACGTCAGGCCGCGAACGCAGCCACCCGCTTGCGCTCCTGACGCAGCATCACGAAGTTCGCGATCACCACGCCGGCCGTCACCGCGACGATGAACAGCGTCGCGAGCGCGTTCATCTCCGGGTTCAGGCCGAGGCGCACGCGCGAGAACACGACGAGCGGCAGCGTCGTCGAGCCTGGGCCGGACAGGAACGCCGACAGCACGAGGTCATCGATCGACAGCGTGAACGACAGCAGCCAGCCCGCGATCAGCGCCTGCGAGATCAGCGGCAGCGTGATCGTGAAGAACACCTTCAACGGCGTCGCGCCCAGATCGAGCGCGGCTTCCTCGAGCGACGGGTTCAGTTCGCGCACGCGCGACTGCACGATGATCGCGACGTAGGAGATGCACAGCATCACGTGGCCCAGCCAGATCGTGAACACGCCGCGCTCGGCCGGCCAGCCGATCCACTTCGCCAGTTCGATGAACAGCAGCAGCAGCGAGATCCCCTGGATCACCTCGGGAATCACCAGCGGCGCGTTGATCATCCCGCTGAACAGCGCGAAGCCGCGAAAGCGGCCCATGCGCGCGAGCACGAACCCGGCCCACGTGCCGATGAACACCGACGCGAACGCGGTCAGCACGCCGATCTTCAGCGACAGCCATGCGGCCGTCAGCAGTTCGTCGTCCTCCACGAGCGCCGAGTACCAGCGGAAAGAGAAACCCGACCACACGGTGACGAGCTTCGACTCGTTGAACGAATAGACGATCAGGCTGATGATCGGGATGTACAGGAACGCGAAACCGGCGAATAGCGCCGCGAACTGCAGGTAACGATTCGGCTTCATCGACGGCGGCCCTCCTGCTCCTTCGCCTGGAAGTGCTGGAACATCGCCATCGGCACGAGCAGCAGCAGCACCATCGCGCAGGTCACGGCCGACGCCATCGGCCAGTCTGCGTTGTTGAAGAACTCATTCCACATCACGCGGCCGATCATCAGCGTGTTCGCGCCGCCGAGCAGCTCCGGGATCACGTACTCGCCGACCGCCGGAATGAACACCAGCAGGCAGCCCGCGATGATCCCGTTCTTCGACAGCGGCAGCGTGATCTGCACGAACGCCCTCCGCGGCCTGGCTCCCAGGTCGTACGCAGCCTCGAGCAGGCGCAGGTCCATCTTCACGAGGTGCGCGTACAGCGGCATCACGAGGAACGGCAGGTACGAATACACCATCCCGATGTATACCGCGTAGTTCGTGCGGTACAGCTCGATCGGCGTATGGGTCAGGCCGATCCACATCAGGAAGTTGTTCAGGAGCCCGTTGTTCTTCAGGATCCCGATCCATGCATACACGCGAATCAGGAACGACGTCCAGAACGGCAGCATCACACCCATCATCAGCAGGTTGCGGGTCGCCGGGTTCGAACGCGCGATGTAGTACGCCATCGGATAGCCGATCAGCAGGCACAGCAGCGTCGTGATCGCCGCGACCACCACCGAATTCACGTAGGTCGCGAAATACAGGCTGTCGGTGAGCAGGAACGCGTAGTGCGACAGGTTCAGCGCGATGTGCACCACGCCGTCCGCGTATGACGCGAGTTCCGTATATGGCGGAATGCCGAGCTGCAGCTCCGCGAAGCTGATCTTCACGACCAGCACGAACGGCACGAGGAAGAACAGCACGAGCCACGTATACGGCCCCGCGACGACCGCCGAGCCGCCGGTCAGGTTGAAGCGCCGCACGGGCCATGCGAGCAGGGACTTGAGCGTGCTCATGACGTCAGCACCACGCCCGCGGTCGCGCTCCAGCGCACGTAGATCTCGTCGCCGAGCGACGGTGTGTCGAGCTCGGAGATCGCGAGGCTCGACACGTTCGCGATCACCGTCTTGCCCGCATCGAGCTTTACGTGATACAGCGAATAGCCACCCATGTACGCGACATTGGTGATCTTGCCGCGCGCCCAGTTGAACGCGCCTTCGGGCGGCTTGCGCGTGAGCGCGATCCGCTCGGGGCGCACCGACACCGTGACCGGCATTCCGAGCGGGCCCGTGATCCCGTGGCTCACGTACAGCCGGCTCGGCAGCTCCGGCGATTCGATGTACACGTGGTCGGGTTCGTCCTCGACGGTGACGCCTTCGAACAGGTTGGTCGAGCCGATGAACTCGGCCGAGAAGCGACTGTTCGGATATTCGTAGACTTCGTTCGGCGAGCCGATCTGCACGATCTGCCCTTCGCTCATCACGGCGAGCCGGTTCGCCATCGTCATCGCCTCTTCCTGGTCGTGCGTGACCATGATGCAGGTGACGCCGACCTTGTTCAGGATGTTGACGAGCTCGATCTGCGTGCGCTGGCGGATCTGCTTGTCGAGCGCCGACATCGGCTCGTCGAGCAGCAGCACCTTCGGGCGCTTGACGAGCGAACGCGCGAGCGCGACGCGCTGCTGCTGGCCGCCCGACAGCTGGTGCGGCTTGCGCTTCGCGTACTTGCTCATCTGCACGAGCTCGAGCGCCGCCGCGACGCGCTCCTTCAGCTCCGCCTTGGGCGTGCCTTCCTGTTTGAGGCCGTATGCGACGTTCGATTCGACCGACATGTGCGGGAACAGCGCATACGACTGGAACATCATGTTCACGGGCCGCTTGTACGGCGGCATCTGCGCGAGGTCCTCGCCGTCGATCAGGATCTTGCCCGACGTGACCGTCTCGAGGCCCGCGAGCATGCGCAGCAGCGTCGACTTGCCGGAACCCGAGCTGCCGAGCAGCGCGAACAGCTCGCCCTGGCGCACCGTCAGGTTCACGTTGCGTACCACTTCGGTCTCGCCGAATTTCTTGACGACGTCGACGATCTGGACAAAGTTCTCGGCGCGCGCATCGGCGCCGGACGAAGGAACGAAGGACGGCGCGCCCGCGACCGGCGCACCCGACTGGCTATTCATGATGTGCTGCTTCTCTCCTGCGTTTGACGAACAAAGCCCCCGGGGACACCAGGGGCTTCATGACTGCTGGCCTGCTCCGGCTCGCTTCAGCGGCCCGATTTCAGCTCGGTCCACAGACGCGTCTGCAGACGCTGGATTTCAGGCGGCAGCGGCTTGAGCAGGAACAGCGTCTTCACGACGTCGGCCGGCGGGTAGACGGCCGGGTCGTTCGCGACGTCCGGCCGCACGTACTTGCGTGCCTCGGCGTTCGCGCTCGGGTAGTACACGGCGTTCGTGATCGCCGCGTGCACCTTCGGATCCTCGATGTAGTTGATCCACTGCAGCGCGGCGTCCTTGTTCTTCGCGTCCTTCGGAATCGCCATCACGTCGAACCACACCGGCGCACCGCCCTTCGGAATGTAGTACTCGATCTTGTACGGCTTCTTCGCCTCGATCGCGCGATGCTTCGCGATCACGACGTCGCCCGACCAGCCGAACGCGAAGCAGATGTCGCCGCCGACCAGGTCGTTGATGTAGCCCGACGAGTTGAACTGCGTGATGTACGGGCGGATCTTCTTCAGCACTTCCATCGCGGCCTTGTAGTCGGCCGGGTTCGTGCTCATCGGATCCTTGCCGATGTAGTGCAGCGCCGCCGCGAACATCTGGTCAGGCGCGTCGAGCACCGACACGCCGCAGGTCTTCAGCTTCGAGATGTTTTCCGGCTTGAACAGGATGTCCCAGTTGTCGAGCGGGACCTTGCCGAGCGCCTGCTGCGCCTTCGTCAGGTTGTACGCGAGACCGGTCGTGCCGTACGCCCAGGGCACCGAATACTTGTTGCCAGGGTCCGCGCCGGCGACGAGCGCCATCAGTTGCGGATCGAGGTACTTGAGGTTCGGCAGCTTCGACTTGTCGAGCGGCGTGAAGATGCCGGCCGCGATCTGCTTGCCTGCGTAGTTGCTGGTCGGCACCACGATGTCGTAGCCGGAACTGCCCGTCAGCAGCTTCGCCTGCAGCGTGTCGTCGCTGTCGTAGTTGTCGTAGCGAACCTTGACGCCCGCCTGCTTCTCGAAGTTCGGGATCGTGTCCTTCGCAATGTAATCGGACCAGTTATAGACATTGAGCTGCGTATCCTTCGCCGCCGCCGCCGATGCACCCACGCACAGCGCAAGCGCTGCGAACCGGCCCACTACCTTTGCTTTCATCCCGTTCTCCCTCCGGCCGGACCCGTGTCCGGCTGCCGTCTGCCTCGTCATGGCGGCGCATCCCGGCACGCCGCCCCTCGAAAACCCCGAACGCTACCACCATTCGCGCTCCGTCACAAAAAAATCATGCCGGTGTCGCGCAAACGGAACAGATTCCCGCCGCCGGCCGCTCGGGCGGCCCGCGCAGCGGGGCGTTCCGGGGGAATTCTATCGGGTAATCGGCGTCTGTCCATCAGGAAAAGAAGGCGGCCGCGAAACCGTCCGGACGGGTAGCCGTCGCGCCGCCGGGATCGCGGCCGGGGCGCGTCGTCGCCATGCATTAAAATGACGCCCTGACGATTCAACGTGCGAACCCTTCCGATGGCCTCCAACCTCCACGACCTGCCCGACAGCCCCTGCATCGGCGTGTGCTCGACCCTCTTCGACGAAGTCTGCAAGGGCTGTGGCCGCACGGCCGGCGAAGTGTCGAACTGGGTGTTCCTGAGCGACGACGAGAAACGCGCGGTGTGGGAGCGCATCACGCGCGAAGGCACCGCGATGCGCTTCCAGTACGACAAGCTGTAAATCCGCCGCACAAAAAAAGAGCGGCATGCCGACCGCCATGCCGCCAACCCCAACTCTGTTCTTTTTCGCTCGCGTCTAGAACTTCATCCCGACGCCCACGCCGACGATCAGCGGGTCGATGTGCAGCGTGCCGATGCCCTTGTCGCCAAGCGTCGCATCGGTGCTCATCCAGATCTTCTTCACGTCGACGTTCATGAACACCTTCTTGGTCAACTGCACGTCGACGCCGAACTGCAGCGCGGGACCGAAGCTGCTCTTGTTGATCGACACGCCCTCCCCGCCGACGTTGAGCCCGTTGTTGTAGAAGTACGTGTAGTTCAGGCCCGCGCCGACGTACGGACGCACCTTGCCGGCATGGTTGAAGTGGTACTGCAGCAGCAGCGTCGGCGGCAGCACGCCCACGCCGCCGAGATTGCCGAGGCTCGACGTCATCTGGTGCCGCGACGTGCCCAGAATCAGCTCCACGCCCAGGTAGTCGCGGATCATGTAGGTGAAGTCGAGTTCCGGCACGATCGCGTTGTTCACGCCGGTATTGATCGCGCCGAGCGTATCGCTCGCGCGCTCGTTCGGTTGAATGCTGATCGCGCGCAACCGGACCAGGACGTCACCCTGGTTGATTCCGTCTCCCGCCGACGCCGCGTGCGACAGCGAGGGCATCATGACGAGGCTCGCCGCCACGGCGGCAGCGGTGACGCATGTTCGAATCGTTTTGTGCATGGTATGGACCCCTTGAAGAATTTATTCCATTCTCTCTGTAGGGTCTTTGCGTCGTTTTGATATCCGTCAAGCAAGCGTAAACATCGGGCGGTTTGTCGCAGGCTCCGCCGCCCGGCCCGTCAGCAGCAGGTCGAGCAGATCGTGCACGCTGCGGATCGCGTTGCCGAACGGCAGCGCTTCGCGGCCGCGGAAGAACAAGCCGTTCGCGACGTCGCCGCGCAACGCGGCCGCGAGCCGCGTGTCGATGCAGAAATGGCCGAACTTTTCGATGCCGTCGCGCAACCCGCAGACGCTCAGGCACTCGAGCGCGGTCGGGCAGCGTTGCTTGAACGCGCCGAGCTTGTCGCGAATGCGCGTTTCGTTGCGCAGGTAACGATCGAGCCAGGGGGTCTTCACCGCGCGCGCCGGCAGCCCCGTCACGCTGACGAATTCGACGATGTCCTCGGGCAGCGCATCGGCCAGCACGCGCTTGAAATTCGGATGCGCATCGCCTTCCTCCGTCACCGCGAACGGCGTTCCCACCTGCACGCCGTTCGCCCCGGCCGCGAGCGCCGCACGCACCGTGTCGTGACTGTTGATCCCGCCCGCAACGATCAGCGGGATCGTGTCGCGCCCGAGGCCGAGTGACGCCATCACTTGCGCGGTCTCGTCCAGCACGCGCGCGAAATCGAAGCGTGCATCATGCATGTCGTCGATCTGCGTGACACCCAGGTGGCCGCCCGCATGCGCGGGATGCTCGATCACGATCGCATCGGGCAGCCGCCCCTTCTTCATCCACTTCTTCAGCACCAGCGCGATCCCGCGGCTGTCCGACAGGATCGGGATCAGCGCGATGTCATGACCCTGCGTGAGATCGGGCAGATCGAGCGGCAGGCCCGCACCCATCACGATCGCGTCCGCGCCTTCGTCGCACGCGACGCGCACGTAGTCCGCATGCGCGCTCACCGCCTTCATCACGTTGACCGCGATCATCCCGCGTCCTTCGCTGTAGGTCTTCGCGAGGCGAATCTCGCGCGCGAGCGCGTCGAGGTTCGCGGCCTCCAGCGTCGCGCGATCGGGATTCGCGCGACAGCGCGCGAGCAAGTCCGCATGGTGGTGACGCAGGTCGATGCTCGCGATCGTGCCGAGCGCGCCTTCGCGCGCGACGCTGCCCGCGAGGCGGTGCGCGGAGATGCCGACGCCCATGCCGCCCTGCACCACGGGCAGCAAGGTGCGGCCGCGAATCGTGAGCGGCGGGAAGGAAGTGCGTGCGGTCATCTGAACCTCGTCGAAACATCGGAAATCGGAAACGCGATGATCGACGGATCCACCGGCGCGCACCTTGACGGCCGTCAATAAAAAAACGGCACGCGTGCCGTTCCAGGTCAATCGGCGTGAAACGCTCAGGCCGGATTCGCAGGCTTGAGCTGCATCGACTTGTATTCGAGATACTCCTCGAGCCCGTACACGCCGTTTTCGCGGCCGTGTCCCGACTGCTTGAAACCGCCGAACGGCGCGGCGCCGTTCCACGTGCCGCCGTTGATGTCGACCTGCCCCGTGCGGATGCGGCGCGCGACGCGCATCGCGCGTTCGTCGCTGCCCGCCCATACCGCGCCGCCGAGCCCGTACGGCGAATCGTTCGCGATGCGCACGGCTTCGTCTTCGTCGCGATACGTGATGATCGACAGCACCGGCCCGAAGATCTCTTCCTGCGCGATCGCCGATTTCGGATCGACGCGGCCGAACACCGTCGGCTTCACGAAGAAGCCCTTCGCGAGCCCTTCCGGCAGGCCCGTGCCGCCGGTCACGAGTTCCGCGCCGTCGTCGATTCCGCGCTGGATGTAGGCCTGCACGCGCTGCTGCTGCACGGCCGATGCGAGTGCGCCGAGGCGCGTCGTTTCCTGACGCGGGTCGCCCGCGACATACGCTTCGGCTGCCGCCTTCGCGATCGCGCGCGCCTCGTCGTAGCGCGCCTCCGGCACCAGCATCCGCGTGTGCGCCGAACAGGTCTGGCCCGCGTTCAGGTAGCACGCGTTGACCGTGCCCTTCACCGCCGCCGCGAAATCGGCATCATCGAGAATCACCGACGCCGACTTGCCACCGAGTTCGAGCGCGACGCGCTTCACGCCCGCCGCCGCGAGTTCGGCCACGCGCTTGCCGGCGCGCGTCGAACCCGTGAACGACACCATGTCGACGTCCGGATCGGTCGCCAGCACCTCGCCGACGACCGGGCCATAACCGCACACGAGGTTGAACACACCCGCCGGCAGGCCCGCTTCGTGAATCGCCTCGGCGAGCATGAACGCGTTGAGCGGCGCGACCTCGGACGGCTTCAGGACGACCGTGCAGCCGGCCGCGAGCGCCGGCGCGACCTTCAGCGTGATCTGGTTGAGCGGGTAGTTCCATGGCGTGATCGCTGCGACGACGCCGACCGGCTCGCGCACCACCAGCGAGTTACCGACCGTCGCCTCGAATTCGAACGATTCGGCAAGCTTCGCGTATGCCTTCCAGTTGTAGATCGGACCGCCGACCTGGATCGCACGCGACAGCTTGATCGGCATCCCGACTTCGCCGGTGATCGACTGCGCGAGCTCCTCGCTGCGCGCCTGCAGACGCTCGACGATCTTGCGCAGGTAGCCCGCCCGCGTCGCTGCCGGCGTCGCAGCCCATGCGTCGAACGCCGCGCGCGCCGCGCGGATCGCGTCCTGCGCGTCTGACGCCACGCCCTCGGGAATCCGGCCGATCACGGCCTCGGTGCCCGAGTCGATCACGTCGATCGTGCCCGTTCCGGCCGGCTTGCGCCATGCGCCGTCGATATAGAACTGATCGTAGATTTTCATCGCTTCCTGTCTCCCGGAAAACGGCCATTCTAACGAGTGCGGCGCGGCTCCGCGACGACGCCGAACGGGACCTCGGGCATCGCCGAACGCGCCACCCGGCCGCCGGGGGACGGGCGCCGGACGCCGGCTTCCCGCAACCGCACCATCCGCGCCGCGCCGGTGCAACACGAGGCCGCACCTCGCGCCCCGCATCGTGCTATGTTTTTACTATCGGCGCCGGCTGCTGCAGGCCGCGCCACCTGGAATCGATGCCTTCGTGAGCGCTGCCATGACCGACGCACCCCATATCCTCGGCTCGCAAGATCGCCTGGAGCTGCTGTGCTGGCTCACCTGCGGCAATCTCGGCGCGTTTTACCTGAACGAATCCTGGCCGGATGCGTCGTTCCAGGTGCAGGCCGCACACCGCTGGCTCGACCGTCACCACCGGCAGTCCGACTGGCTCGCGATCGCGAAGCTGGCCGCGCTGGCGCAGGACATCGCGAAGCGGCACGCCGACTTCGTCGATGCGCCATGGGCGCGCGACGCGGTCGAGGAAATCGTCGATACCGACGATCTCGACTACCGGGCGAAACTCGTGCAATGGGTGTACGAAGACTGCTGCAAGGCGCTCGCCGACAAGCGGCTCGCGGATTGACGCACCGGGCGGCGCGCGATGTGATGCATGCGGCTGCAGGCGCGGAACGGCGCCCCCGCGTCGAATCGTGATCGCGGGCGCAACACCCGACCTGACATTTTCCCTTCATCGTGCCGCCGGGCCGGCGATGGCCGCGAGGCGTGCCACCGCGTATCGACGCGTGCCGCGCGCAAGCGCGGCACGCGCACATTCTCGGTTAGCCTAGATACGAAAAAGCCCGCCGGGCTTCCACCTGGCGGGCTTCCGGTACATCAGATCGGGCATGGCTGCCCGGGCAATTACTCCTGCCCCTGGCTCGTGAGGAACTCCTCGTAATTCCCGCCGAAGTCGAACAGCGTGCCGTCCGTGCGCACTTCGATGATCCGGTTCGCCAGCCCGCTCACGAATTCGCGGTCGTGCGACACGAAGATCAGCGTGCCTTCGAACTGCTCGAGCGCGATCTGCAGCGACTCGATCGACTCCATGTCCATGTGGTTGGTCGGCTCGTCCATCAGCAGCACGTTGTGGCGGCCGAGCATCAGCTTGCCCCAGATCATGCGGCCCTTCTCGCCGCCCGACAGCACCTTCACCGACTTCTTGATGTCGTCCGACGAGAACAGCAGGCGGCCCAGCGTGCCGCGAACCATCGTTTCGTCGTCGCCGTCCTTGCGGTACTGGTCGATCCAGTCCATCAGCGTGATGTCGTTCGGGAACTCCTCGTACGTGTCCTGCGGCATGTAGCCGACATTCGCGTTCTCGGACCACTTCACCGTGCCGTGATCGAGTTGCAGCGCGCCGAGCAGCGAACGCAGCAGCGTCGTCTTGCCCGCACCGTTCTCGCCGATGATCGCGATGCGCTCGCCCGGCTGCACCGACAAGTTGAAGTTCTGGAAGATCGTACGCTCGTACTTCTTCGTGATGTCTTCGGCGACCACCGCGACGTTGTGCAGCTTCTTCTCGAACTCGAAGCGGATGAACGGATTCTGACGCGACGACGGCTTGAATTCCTCGATCTTGATCTTGTCGATCTGCTTCGCGCGGCTCGTTGCCTGGCGGGCCTTCGACTTGTTCGCCGAGAAGCGGCGCACGAAGTCCTGCAGCTCGGCGACGCGCTCCTTCGCGCGCGCGTTCGCCGCGGCCTGGCGCTCGCGCGCCTGTGCCGATGCGAGCATGTAGTCGTCGTAGTTGCCCGGCCAGACCTTCAGCGTGCCGAAGTCCATGTCGGCCATGTGCGTGCACACCGAGTTCAGGAAGTGGCGATCGTGCGAGATGATGATCATCGTCGAGTTGTACTCGTTGAGCGTGTGCTCGAGCCAACGGATCGAGTTGATGTCCAGGTTGTTGGTCGGTTCGTCGAGCAGCAGCACGTCCGGCTTCGAGAACAGCGCCTGCGCGAGCAGCACGCGCAGCTTCCAGCCCGGCGCGACGTCGGCCATCGTGCCGTTGTGGAACTTCTCCTCGATGCCGATGCCGAGCAGCAGCGCGCCGGCGCGCGCCTCGGCGTCGTAGCCGCCGTATTCGGCGAACTTGCCTTCGAGCTCGGCGGCGTGCATGTAGTCGTCGTCGGTGGCATCCGGGTTCGCGTAGATCGCGTCGCGCTCGGTCATCGCGGCCCACATCTCGGTGTGGCCCATCATCACGACGTCGAGCACGCGCACGTCTTCATACGCGAACTGGTCCTGGCGCAGCTTGCCCAGGCGCACGTTCGGCTCCAGCGCGACGTTGCCGGCACTCGGCTCGAGGTCGCCGCCCAGGATCTTCATGAAGGTCGACTTGCCGCAGCCGTTCGCGCCGATCAGACCATAGCGGTTGCCCTCGCCGAATTTGACCGAGATATTCTCGAACAAGGGCTTCGGCCCGAATTGCATCGTGATGTTGGCAGTAGAAAGCACGGCAGGTCCCGTAAGAGAGAAATCGACGGAAAACCGTGTATTTTAGCAGGTGTCGGAGAAACTGCCGACCGGCCTGTTCCGGCCCCGCCAGCCGCGCCGCCGCGCGCGGCGCCGGCCCTGCGTCGGACATCGTCACTTGCCGGCCTTCACCGCCTCCTTCTGCGCCGCCTTGGCCTTCATCTGCCCGAACAGCTCCGAGCACGGCACGTCGCGGTTATTGCTCGGCGCGATCAGCGGGATCAGCGCCGCGAACGGGTTGATCAGGCCCAGCCCGACCATCGCGCCCGCGCGCAGCGCGAGCGCGCCGGCGTCGACGCCGACCTTCGGGTTCTTGAACGTGCCCTTCGCGTACAACGGCGAACGCAACGAGAAGACACGGAAACCCTTCGTATGCGGATGGATCTTCAGGTCGATCGATTCGTCGCGCAGGTTGATCGGGCCGTCGACGTTGATCAGCGCGTCGTCCGTATCGAGCGCGAACACCTTCGGGTCGAGCATGCCGTCGTTCGCGACGAAGTCGAGCGCCGCGCAATTGATGTTCACGTCGCGCGTGCCGAACAGCTTCTCGTAGACGACGTTCGCGACGTTCAGCCCCGCCGCCTCCATCAGCAGCAGGCTGATGCGGCCATCCGTGATGAGCGCCTTCACTTCGCCGGTCGATGTCGCCGCGAGCGCGGCCGGCGAGTTGCCGGTCGCCGACAGCGACGCGTCGCCGTTGATTTCGCCGAGCGCGCTCTGCATCACCTTCTGCGTCGGGAACAGTTGCTTCAGCCTCAAGTGACGCGCGGCCAGCGTAAAGCGGCCCTTGAGCGGCGTGCGGCTGCCGTCGAGATGCGCGTTGGTCGCGAGCGTGCCGCCCGCGACGCCGAACTGCAACGGTTCGAGCGACAGCACGCCGTCCTGCAGCAGGATGTGCGTGTAGAGGTCGGTGATCGGCAGTTGCGGGCTCTTGATCAGCTTGCGCCCGGTGAACTTCACGTCCGCGTCGATCGCGCTCCAGCGCTCGGTGCGGAACGTCGCGACCGGCAGCACGCGGTCGGGCGGCTGGCGCGTCGTGTCGCCGCGCTTCGCCTTGCTCGCGGCCGAATCGGCGCCGATCACCGGCGCGAGGTCGGAGAACTGCAGCAGGTTCGACACGAGCTCGCCCGACAGCTTCGGCCGCGGCTCGCGCTGCGCCCAGGTGAGCGTGCCGCGGAGATCGCTGCCGCCGACGCGGCCGTTGAAATTCTCGTAGCGGAACGTGCTTGCGTGCTGCTTGATGTTGCCGATCAGGCGCCCCTCGGTCGCATACGGCGGCGTATCCGGCAGCGTGATGCCGGTGATCTGGTAGAGGTGCGACATCGACGTGCCCTGCAGCCACAGACGCAGGTCGAGTGCCGCGAGATGCATCGGGTCGGTCAGCGTGCCGACGAGCGCCAGCCGCGTGTCGCCGGCCTTCACGTCGGCCTGCAGCGGGAACGGCTGCGTCGCGTTCTCGATCGCCAGCACGCCGCCCACCTTGCCGGTGCCGCTGATCGGCACGTTCTTGTAGCGGCCGTCGACCTTGAGCCCGAACGCATACGTCGGGCCGGCCGGCTTCGCGGGCGCAGCGGCACCCGACGCAGCGGACGCACCGCTCGCGCCGGATGCCGGCACGACCGTGGATGCGGAGGAAACCGAAGTAGCCGGCGCGGCAGCGGATGCACCCGACGGTGCGACGGCGGACGCCCCGCTCGCGCCTTGCGCCGCCGACGCACCCGACGCGGCCTCGGCACTCGCCTTCGCGCTCAGTCGGGCGGCACCGCTCTTGCCGACACGCTGCGCCGACGCCGCGCGCGACGTTTGCTCCTGCTCCTTGAGCACGTCGCCGAGCGGAATCGGCTGGCCGAGCGTATCGATCGCGACCGTGAGATCGGCCTTCGTGATCGCATCGCGATACGTGACGATGCCCTTCGCGAAACCGAAGCTGTCGAGCCGCACCTTCCACGGCGATGGCTGCGACGATTGCTTGAACTGGAAGGTCCACGTATTGCGGCCGTCGGCGAGCCGCTCGAGGTCGACGGCGGGATTGACGACATCGATCGACGGAATGACGATTTCGTGCGCGAGGAGCGGAAGAATCGCGAGATCGAAATGCGCGGCATCGAGCGTGACGAACTTGGGCACCTTCGCCCAGTCCGGGTTGCCGATCTCGAGTTGCGTTGCGGAGAAGCTCGGCCAGGGTACCCATGCGCGCCAGCCGGTCTCGCCGTCGGGCCGGCGCCAGCCGACCTTGAGGTCGCCGTTGATCGCGAACGGGCGGCCAAGTGCGGTACTCACGTGTTCGTTGACCCACGGTTTCGCGTGGTTCCAGTCGAACGTGAAAATGAAGATGCCGGCCGCCGCGAGGATCAGTGCGACGATACCGACGATCCATGCAGCCGATTTGCCGATGGCTCGTGCTAGCGTCATGGCGGTTCCGTTGTTGTTCTGCAGAGTTTGCGCGCCATGTCGGGCCACTTGCGTGAGTGAACGGAGCACGACACCGGCGGCTTTTCAATAGGTATTATGGCGCACGCTGCAACGACGCTTCGGCGCCATTAACGCTTTTTTTCATTTGTGACATGACAGTCCCCTCCGGTCTCATCGATGCGCAGCACATTACGCGCCGCGACGCCAGCAGCGGCAAGACGCTGCTGGCGCCGACCGACTTCAGCCTCGCCGCGGGATCGCGAATTGCTATCACGGGACCGTCGGGCTCCGGCAAGAGCGTGCTGCTGCGCGCGCTCGCGTTGCTCGACCCGCTCGACGGCGGGCATATCCTCTGGCGCGGCAAGCGGATCAGACGCGGCGCGATTCCGCGCTACCGGCGCAGCGTCGCCTACGTGCGCCAGCGGCCCGCGCAGATGGACGGGACCGTCGAAGCGCAGTTGCGCTATCCGTATTCACTCGCGGTCTATCGCGACGTGACGTTCGACCGTGCCCACGCCGAAGCGCTCGCGGCACGCGCCGGTCGCGGCGCCGATTTTCTCGACAAGCGGGCGAGCGAACTGTCGGGCGGCGAAGCGCAGATCGCCGCGCTTCTGCGCGTGCTGCAGCTCGACCCCGACGTGCTGTTGCTCGACGAACCGACGTCCGCGCTCGACCCCGACTCGACGCGCGCGATCGAAGCGCTCGTCGGCGCTTGGTTCGACGCGGCTCCCGATGCACGCGCCTACATGTGGATCTCGCACGATCCGGCGCAAGCCGCCCGAATCGGCACGATGCGGCTCGTGATGCGGGCCGGCGTGCTGCACGCCGCGAATGCGATGGAGGCGCAGCAATGAGCCCCGCTCTGCAGGACCTGAGTCTCGTCGACGTCGGCATCGCTGCCGCGCTCGTCGCGGTCAACGGCGCGATCTCGGCCGCGCTGTCGCTTGGCCTCGGGCGCAAGCTCGCGCTCGCCGCCGTGCGCACCGTCGTGCAGTTGCTGGCAATCGGCTACGTGCTCGGCTGGGTGTTCGGTCATCCGCACTGGACCGTCGTGCTGCCGCTCACCGCGTTGATGACGCTGATTGCAGGCTTCGCGGGCGCCGGTCGCGGCAAGCGCACGTATCGCGGACAGCGCGTCGACAGCATCGCGTCGATCTGGTTCAGCAGCTGGTTCGTCGCGGCCGTCGGCCTGTTCGTCGTGATCCGCATTCATCCGTGGTACACGCCGCAATATACGATCCCGATCCTCGGAATGATCCTCGGCAATACGCTCACGGGCGTGTCGCTCGGCGTCGAACGGATGATGGAGGAACTGACCGCGCGGCGCGACCGCGTCGAGACGGCACTGGCGCTCGGTGCGACGCGCTGGGAAGCCGCGCAGGATGCCGCGCGCCAGGCCGTACGCGCCGGCATGCTGCCGACGCTCAACCAGATGGCCGTCGTCGGCGTCGTGAGCCTGCCGGGGATGATGACGGGCCAGGTGCTGGCCGGCCAGTCACCGCTGCAGGCCGTGCGCTACCAGATCGTGATCATGTTCCTGATCGCCGCGGCGTCCGCGCTCGGTACCGTCGGCGCGGTGCTGATGACGTATCGCCGGCTGTTCTCGGCCGATCACCGCTTTCTTGCATCTCGGCTCGAGGAACGCGCACATTGACCCGTGGCGCCGCGACGCATGCGGCATTCGCGTGGCGTGCGGTCAGCGGGCGGCGCGGCGTTTGCCGATGGCCTGGCGCAACGCGGCCGTAACGTCGGCGTCGGGCGCCAGCCCGTCGACCGACGCGACGAGCCGCACCGCACGCGGCGTCGTCAGATAGGCCTGCGCACCGACGTAACCGCCGCTGCCGGCCGAGCGCGTCGTGACGACGAGCGCCTGCGGCGCACGCGCGCCGAGGTCGGCCGTGAAGGCATCGGCGACGGTGCCGTCACGCGCATGCAGCACGCCGGTCACGTAGTCGTCCGTATCGAAGCCGGGGGCGGCATGCGCAGTCGAATACACGCGCACCGCATAACTTCCGGTCGAGCACGGTTCGAGCGCGCCGCTCGACACGACGGCGATCTGCTGTCGCGACGGAAGCTCGACTTTCTTCACGAAGCTGCAATCGTCGGCCGCCTGCGCATGGGCAGTGACGAACGCAGCAGCCGACAGCAGCACACGCATGCAATGTTTCATCGGAATGTCGTTCGGGGAAGATGGAGAATGCCGGAAGGATAGCGTGACATCCGCATGACGTCACGCACGCCGCCGCGCGAATGGCCGCGCTACCGGCTCGCGCCGGGCGTGACGAAAGTCGAACATCGCTCAATGGAAAGGCCCGAAGCCGCGCGCCACGAAACCGTCACGCGCGACCCTGCCCGAATCGCCCGGACGCGCATCGCGATGGTTGTTGCGCGCACACCGGACGCCTCGCCGGCCCGCCCGCCCCGCTCAGCGCTTGATCGACACCGTCACCTTCGTGCCGTCGCTCATCGTGACGGACTTCGACCCGCCATTGGTCGAAATCGACACCCACTTGACCTGGCTCACCGATACGACGTCCGGGCACTGCAGCGACTTGCCGCCCGCGCTCACGTTGCGCGTGCCTTTCGGCGCGGCGGCCTGGAAGCTCAGCTGCACGTTCGCGATCCCCTTCGCGTCGACCGACGGCGCGAGCCGCACCTGGGTCTGGCGGACCATCGCGCCGTTCGCGTCGCGCGGCAGGTTGTCGGCGTTCGGGCAACCGTCGGGCATCGCGACCGAGCCGCCCGGCGGCACCGACTTCCAGTTGAAGTCGTCCGTTTCGCCCGAGCGGATCTTGCGCGTCTCCTGCGTATTGCCGAAGGTCTTCGAGTCGACCTTGACGGTGTATTCGAGCTGCCCCGTCCCGCCGCCCTTCAGGCTGCCCTTGACCGGGGGCGCCGCGAATACGCTCGCGCTGACGCACGCCGCCGCGAACACGACAGACCACGATGCGGCGACTGACAAGCTGCGTTGGCTCATGCTGACCTCCTTGTAATGCGGCGGCACGCGCGTGCCGCGCGGTTTTCGATGCATGATGCGTTGCCAGTCTACCGCCAAGCGGCATGCAATGCGCCGCAAACGCATCGGGTGTTACCCCGCTTGCGTTCGCGACGCCGTATCCCGTACGGGCGATGCCGCCTCTCGAGAAAACGCCGGGCCACCTCGGGTTTTCCGCCCCGACCTCCAGGTCAGAATCCGCTCAGCACCAGCTTGCCGATCGCGCGCCCGGCCTCGAGCAGTTGGTGCGCGCGCCGCAGGTTCGCGGCGTTGATCGAGCCGAGTTGCTCGCCGAGCGTCGTGCGCAGCGTGCCGCCGTCGACGAGCCTCGCCACCTCGCTCAGGATCTTGTGCTGTTCGACCATGTCCGGCGTCTCGAACATCGCGCGCGTGAACATGAACTCCCAGTGAAACGCGGCGCTCTTCGCTTTCAGCAGCTCGACCGGAATCGGCTTCTCGTTCTCGACGATCGTGCAAATGCCGCCCTGCGGCCGGATGACTTCCGCCGCGGCAGGGAAATGACGATCCGTGTCGTTGAAGATCAGTACATAGTCGACGTTCGCATGACCGATCTCGCGCAGTTGTGCGGGCAAGTCGCCGAAATGGTCGACCACGTCGTCCGCGCCGAGCGAGCGCACCCATTCGGCCGACGCCGGCCGCGACGCGGTCGCGATCACGTGCAGCTTGCCGAGTGACTTCGCCAGCTGGATCGCGATCGAACCCACCCCGCCCGCGCCGCCGACGATCAGCACCGACTTGCCCGCGTCCGCGCCCTGCGGCGACACGCGCAGCCGGTCGAACAGCGCCTCCCACGCGGTCAGCGCGGTGAGCGGCAACGCAGCCGACGCCGCGAAATCGAGCGAGCGCGGCTTGATCGCCGCGATCCGCTCGTCGACCGTGTGAAATTCGCTGTTCGCGCCGGGGCGTGTGATGCTGCCCGCGTAGAACACCTCGTCGCCCGGCCGGAACATCGTCACCTCGGCACCGACCGCGACGACCGTGCCGGCCGCATCCCAGCCGAGCACGCGCGGGGCCGCCTCGACCTGCGGCTTCGGCGCGCGCACCTTGGTGTCGACCGGGTTCACGGAGATCGCCTCGACCTTCACGAGCAGGTCGCGCGGGCCCGGCACGGGTTGCGGCAGCTCCACGTCGACGAGCGCCTGCGGGTCGTCGATCGGCAGATAACGGGTCAGTCCAACGGCTTTCATCACGAAACTCCTTCAGGGAAATCGGGCGGGCCGCGGCGCAGCCCCATGCCTGCCATCGTAGGCGGCCCGATCCTTCGAGAAAACCGCTATATTTCCTGAAACATTTTCAGGAATTTCAGAATAATGGCATCCGATCCGATTCCTGCCCCCGACAAGCCGCTCGACCTGCTCGATGTCGGCCTGTTCGTGCGCGCGGCGCTGCTCGCGAACGTGAGCGCGGCCGGACGCGAGTTCGGCGTGTCGGCCGCGGTCGCAAGCGCGCGCATCGCGCAACTGGAGCGCCAGCTCGGCGCGCGGCTGCTGCACCGCACCACGCGCCGCATCAGCCTCACGCAGGACGGCGAAGTCTTCATGGCCCGCGCCGAGGCGCTGCTGTCGGCCGCCGACGCCGCGCGCGCGTCGGTCGGCCACGGCCGCAGCGAGCCGTACGGACGGCTGAAGGTGTCGATGTCGTCGTCGTTCGGCCGCCAGCACGTCGCGCCCGTGATTCCCGCTTTCCTGCGCCGCTATCCGTCCGTGTCACTCGACCTGCGGCTATCCGACGAGATCGTCGACCTCGTCGACGACGGCTACGACGTCGCGATCCGCCTCGGCGCGCTGAAGGACTCGACGCTGGTCGCGCGCAAGCTCGCCACGAACCGGCGTGTGCTGTGCTGCTCGCCCGCGTATCTCGCCGAACACGGGACGCCGCGCCATCCAGCCGATCTCGCGCAGCACGAATGCGTGATCCTCGGCGACCAGCGCGACTGGTCGTTCGTCACGCCGCAAGGCCCGCTCGCCGTGCGGGTCGGCGGCCGGCTCGTCGCGAGCAACGGCGAGGCGATTCGCGAAGCGCTCGTCGACGGTTTCGGCATCGCGATCAAGTCGACCTGGGACGTCGGCTCGCTGCTCGCGAGCGGCGCACTCGTCACGGTGCTCGACGACTACCCGTTCGCGAACGACGTCGCGATCTGGGCCGTCTATCCGAGCCGCGCGCACGTGCCGCTCAAGACGCTCGCGTTCATCGCGTTCCTGGCCGAACACTTCGGCGATCCGCCTTACTGGGATGCCGCGGGCGAACGATAGGCGCCGTCCCGTCAGCGGAGCTTGCGGCGGCGCCAGCCGGGCATCCGCGGCGATCCGATCGCGCCCCGACACCAACCGGCTACAATGGCGCGTTCGCGACGCGACGGCCCGACGCCGGACGGGGCCCGCGTTCGCAAGTGGCCGCATGCCGGCCGCGCACGCGTTTCATTCGCTTCCAATCATTCCGTCATGACCCACAACCTCGTCATCCAGAGTCTCGCGCCGTTGTCGGACGCGCATCACAAACCGCTGCTCGCGCTGTCGCGCGGCACCCGCATCGTGCAGACCGACGATCACGCGCTTCGTATCGAAAACGCAAACCCCGCGCAGCGGCTCGACATCGACGCGTACTGCGGCACGCACGCGCTCGACTTCGGCTTCGTCGAAGCCGGCCGTACGCTCGGCGAGTTCGGGCTCGTCGTGATGGACATGGATTCGACGCTGATCACGATCGAATGCATCGACGAGATCGCCGATTTCTGCGGGCTGAAAACGCAGGTCGCGGAGATCACCGAAGCGTCGATGCGCGGTGAGATCCGCGACTTCAACGAAAGCCTCACGCGCCGTGTCGCGCTGCTCGCGGGGCTCGACGCGCAGGCGCTCGAGCGCGTGTACGAGGAACGGCTGCAATTGTCGCCGGGCGCGGAGACGATGCTCGCCGGCGTGAAAGCCGCGGGACTGAAGACGCTGCTCGTGTCGGGCGGCTTCACGTTCTTCACCGAGCGCCTGAAGGCGCGCCTCGGCCTCGACTACGCGCACGCGAACACGCTCGAGATCGTCGACGGCAAGCTGACCGGCAAGGTGCTCGGCGAAATCGTCAACGCGGACGTGAAGGCGCGCATGCTGCGCGATACCTGTGCATCGCTCGGCCTCGAGCCAGGCCGCGCGATCGCGATGGGCGACGGGTCGAACGATCTGAAGATGATGGCCGAAGCCGGGCTGTCGGTCGCGTTCCACGCAAAGCCCGTCGTGCGCGATGCGGCCACCGTCGCATTCGACCACGTCGGCCTCGACGGGCTGCTGCGGCTGTTCTGATTTCCGGTCTGCGCACGTCGTCCATGAACAAACGCCCGCGCGATATCGCATCGCGCGGGCGTTTCGTTTTTCCGCTTCGGCTCCGTTATCGGCCGAGCGTAGCCTGCAGCGCGTGCTCGATGTCCGCACGCAGGTCGGCTTCGTCTTCGAGACCGACGTAGAAGCGCACCAGCGTGCCGCGATGCGGCCACTCCGCACGCATCGACGCCACGTCGTAAGGCATCGCCAGGCTGCATGCACCGCCCCAGCTCCAGCCGATCGCGAACAGCTCGAGCGCCTCGACGAAGCGATCGATCTGCTCGCTGCTGTAGCGTTCGTCGAACACCACCGAGAACAGCCCGCCCGCACCGGTGAAGTCGCGCACGAACGATGCGTGCCCCGGACAGTCCGGCAGTTGCGGATGCAGCACGGCGGCGATCTCCGGCCGCGCTTTCAGCCATTGCGCGAGCGCGAGCGCGCTCTTGCTGTGCGCGTCGAAGCGCACCTGCATGCTCGGCAGGCTGCGCAGCACGAGCGAGCAGTCGTCGACCGACACGCCGATCCCGCAGCGCATCCGCGCGAGCTTCAGTTGCGCGTGCAGTTCCGCGTTCGCGGTAATCGTCGCGCCCATCAGCACGTCGCTGCCGCCCGATTGATACTTGGTCAGCGCCTGCACCGAGATGTCGACGCCATGCTCGAACGGCTTGAACGCGAGGCCGGCCGAATACGTGTTGTCGATCGCGGTGACGATGCCGCGCGCCTGCGCGACCGTCGTGATCGCGCGCACGTCGGGTACTTCCATCGTCACCGAGCCCGGCGCCTCGATCCAGATCAGCCGCGTGTTCGGCTGGATCAGGTCGGCGATGCCGGCCCCGACGAGCGGATCGTAGAAGCGTGCGGTGATGCCGAAATCCTTCGCGAGCCAGCTGCCGAAATCGGCGTTCGGCCCGTAGATGTTGTGCGGAATCAGCACGTCGTCGCCCGCCTTCACGATCCCGAAATAGACGTTCGTGATCGCCGCGAGGCCCGACGGCTGCAGCAGCGCGTGCGTGCCGCCCTCGATCTCGGCGAGCCGCTGCGCGAGCGCGAGCGACGTCGGCGTTGCGTGCAGCCCGTAGCGCCACTGGTTGTCGTTGTGCCAGACCAGCGCGCGCATCGTCGCGAGATCGGGGAACACGACCGTCGATGCCCGCGCGACCGGCGGGACGAACGAGCGGAAGCCTTCCGGAATGATGTCGTCGGGTTGAACGATGCGGGTCTGGAGTGCGCGCTTCGGATTGGATGCAGTCATGGCAGGAGGCCGGGCGAGAGGCCGTTCAGTTGCGGAATATGTCGCTAGAGTAGTCAAAATCGGCGCGCTTGGCCCGGTACAATGCGCGCCGCGCGCACCGAGCCAGCGCGCGCTCAGTCGTCGGCGCGGGGGTTGACGATGCCGCCGACCGTCTCGATTTCCCGTACGCGGCCGTCGCGCACCTGCAGCGCCGCGCGCTTGCCCGGCGCCAGGCGCAGCACGACGGGTTGCGGATCCGATTCGTCCGAGTTCATCCGGTCGGCCTTCAGGTCGCCCGTCGCGTCGAAGCGGCCGATCCACACGCCCGTGATGTTCGTGCCGTCGTTTGATTCCTCGATTTCGAGCGTGTCGCCGTCGCGATCGCCGGCGAGCAGCACCACCTCGCCCGTGTCCGCGAACTGGTATTCGCCGTGCACGCCTTCCTCGTCCGTCTTCGGCCCGAGATGCACGACGATCGGCCGGTCGCCGAGCGTGCCTTCGTAGCGCGGCAGGCGGGCGAATTCCGGATTCGGCCGCAGCGGCCGCGCGGGTGTCGCTTCGTTCTGCTGCACGCCCGGCGCGGCGGCCTGCGCCGCGGCCACGCCCGGCATCGCGAGGCCCGCCGCCAGCGCACCGGCGATCACCAGCGCACGTTGCCATTCCGAATATCGACCCACCTTGTGTTGCTCCTTGCTTCAGATTCGCTCGAAAAAACACGGCGACATGCTGCCTGCCGCCGATGATCGTCGTCACGCGCGCGTAGCGATCGCGCGTGCGAAAACGCCGATCGCGGTACGCACGCCGCTTGCCACCTTCACGTTGCATGTCACGCGTCATCCAGGGATTGCGGATGCGTGCGTCACGCGAGCGAGGTCACGACCGGCGTGCGTGATCCGCGTCAGCCCTGCATCAGGCGTTCCACGGCCTCGCGGTGCGGAATCGGCGCGACCGCGCCGTAACCCGTCGTCGACAGCGCCGCAGCCGCATTCGCATAACGCGCAGCCGCGAATGGATCGTCGCCCGCGACGATCCGCGCCACGAACGCGCCACCGAAGCAGTCGCCCGCGCCCGTCGCATCGACGGCCTCGACCGCGACGCCCGGCACCACTCGCCGTTCGTTCGGGGTCGCCACGTACGCGCCTTCCTTGCCGAGCTTCAGCGCGACGACCCGCGGCCCGTGTTCGAGCATCGCATCGACGATCGCGTCGCGATCGTTCGCGCCCGTGAGCGCCGTGACGTCGTCCCAGCTCGGCAGGCAGATGTCCGTCTGGCGCAGCGCCTCGCGCATCACCGCGCGGGCGCGCGGCAGCGGCCACAGCTTCAGGCGCAGGTTCGTATCGAAGCTGACCTGCGCGCCGTTGCCGCGCGCGTGGTCGATCGCCGCGAACGCGGCGTCGCACGCGGTCGTGCTGATCGCGAGGCTGATGCCCGACAGGTGCACGGCCTTCGCCGCGGCCAGCGCATCGAGCGGCAGGTCGGCCACCGCGTAGCGGCTCGCCGCGGAGCCCGCGCGCAGATAGTCGAACTGGTGACCATCAGCGCCGTGCGTGACGAAATACACGCCGGTCGGCGCCGAGCGGTCGATCCGTACGCACGTCGTGTCGACCTGCTCCGCCGCCCACATGTCGGCCAGCAAGCGACCGAACGGATCGTCGCCGATCGCCGACACGAAGCCCGTCGACGCGCCCTGCCGCGCCGCGGCGATGCAGAAGTTCGACGTATCGCCGCCGAAGCCCTGGAGGAACTCCGGACGCCCCGGCCGCGACTGGTTGAATTCGATCATCGCCTCGCCGAGCGCGAGGATCTGCGCAAACGCTGCGGTCATCGCTTAGACCTCGCCCCACAGGTCGTGGCCGTCCGCGCCGGTGATCTTCACCGACACGAAATCGCCGACCTTGTAGCGCTTGGACGCCTTCATTGCTGGTTCGACGTAGACGACCCCGTCGATCTCCGGCGCATCCGCTGCCGTGCGGCCGATGCCACCTTCCTCGCTGACTTCGTCGATCAGCACCTTGAGGGTCTTGCCGACCTTGCGCTGGATACGCCGCGCCGACACTTCCTCGGCGACCTCCATGAAGCGCGCGCGGCGTTCTTCGCGAACGTCGTCCGGCAGTGCGCCGTCCAGGTCGTTCGCGGTCGCACCTTCGACTGGCGAATAGGCGAAGCAGCCGACGCGATCGAGTTCCGCTTCGCGAATGAAGTCGAGCAGCGTTTCGAACTGCTCTTCCGTCTCGCCGGGGAAGCCGGCGATGAACGTGCTGCGGATCGTCAGGTCCGGGCAGATCTCGCGCCACTTCTGCACGCGCTCGAGCACCTTCTCGGCGTTCGCCGGGCGCTTCATGCGCTTCAGCACTTCCGGATGCGCGTGCTGGAACGGCACGTCGAGATACGGCAGCACGTGGCCCTTGAACGGGCCTTCGGCCATCAGCGGAATGACTTCGTCGACGCTCGGATACGGATACACGTAGTGCAGGCGCACCCATGCGCCGTACTGCGCGGCGAGTTCGCCGAGCGCGGCGACCAGGTCGGTCATGCGCGTCTTGATCGGCTTGCCGTTCCAGAAGCCCGTGCGGTACTTCACGTCGACGCCGTACGCGCTCGTGTCCTGCGAGATCACGAGCAGTTCCTTCACGCCCGACTTGAACAGGTTCTCCGCCTCGAGCATCACTTCCGCGACCGGACGCGACACGAGATCGCCGCGCATCGACGGGATGATGCAAAACGTGCAGCGGTGGTTGCAGCCTTCGGAGATCTTCAGGTACGCGTAGTGGCGCGGCGTGAGCTTGATGCCGGCGGCCGGCACGAGGTCGACGAACGGATCATGCGGCTTCGGCAGGTGCGAGTGCACGGCCTGCATCACTTCGCCCACCGCGTGCGGGCCGGTGACGGCGAGCACCTTCGGGTGGACTTCCTCGATCAGGTTCGAGCCGCTGGCGCTCGACTTCGCGCCGAGGCAGCCGGTGACGATCACCTTGCCGTTCTCGGTCAGCGCTTCGCCGATCGCGTCGAGACTTTCCTGCACGGCTTCGTCGATGAAGCCGCAGGTGTTGACGACGACGAGGTCGGCACCGTCGTAGGTGCCGGAGATTTCATAACCTTCGGCGCGCAGTTGGGTGATGATTTGTTCGGAGTCGACGAGCGCCTTCGGGCACCCGAGCGACACGAAGCCTACTTTTGGGGACTGGGACATCTGGAATGTGGGGGCGTGGCGGCAAAAGCGTGAGTTTACAGCTATTTATGGGTCAGGGAGGCAAAACTGGCGGTCAAGACGCCGTGGATGTCACCCTCAATACGCAGCACGCTCCGGCGGAACGGGCAGCTGGTCCAGCCTTTCAGACCCGCGGCGATGAAACGATGAACGCGATCACCGCACGTCATGCACGCAATCGCTCCGGCCTCCCCCGCCCCTATGCGAAAATCGCAACATCCGCTCTCTTCACTTACCCAACAGGCTTCGCATGACCACCCACATCACGATCGAATTCACCGAGTACGCCGCCGAGACAATCGGCGAGCAGACCAGCACCAGCTTTTCCTATGACCAAGGCGCCCACGTGCCGCAGCCGGGCGACTTCGTCGAACTCGAAAATTCGAGACAAACGTTTCTCGTGATAGGCCGGGTGTTTTCGCTGAAGGCGAATTACTGCGCGGTGAAGCTCGTGCTCGACCTTCCTCCGGCGGACGATCACCAGGAATTCGATCCGGCACGTTGAGCCAAGCCGGCGAACGCGCGGGCTTGGCCGCTGCGCGTTGTGACGAGGCCCGACGCAATGGCGATCGGCCGCACTGGCACAAACGCACATCATGAGGCGCGACACGCCCGGGTGTCGAATCGCGAATGGCTGTCTGGAATCCGGTCAGGGCGACCGGGCCACGATCATGCCCGCCCCCGACGCGGGGGCACAGGCATTCGATGCCGACGATCAGGAACGACCGTCGGCGACATCTTGCGACAGCGGCGTCGGCCATCGTCGTGCCCGAGCACACGATCGGCCGTATCGCTCCGCCGTGCATCGCGGCGCCAAGCCAGGCGGCGGGCGGCAGGTGCCGCCGCGACCGGCCTGCCGCGCAAGCGTTACTTCTTCTCCGGCTCCGGCGCGCCCGGTTGCTTGAACGGGAACGTGCTGAACATCGACTTCGCCTGGTTCTGCATCTGCTCCTGCATCTGCACGAACATGTTCTTCGACTGCTCGATGTAGCTCGTCATCATCCCTTGCATCATCGGCGCCTGCATGTTCATGAACTGCGACCAGACTTCCGGATTCATCGCGTTGCCTTCGTAAAGGTTCTTCGATTGATCCGCGAGCTTGTTCTGGATGTCGATGAACGCCTGGATGTTCTTTTCCAGGTAAGTGCCCATCATGCCCTGCATCGCATGCCCGTAGAAACGGATGATCTGCGACAGCATCGACGACGAGAACATCGGCACGCCGCCGCTCTCTTCCTCGAGGATGATCTGCAGCAGGATGCTGCGCGTCAGGTCTTCGTTGGATTTCGCGTCGACGACCTTGAAGTCCTCCTGCTCCAGCACGAGCTGCTTGACGTCGGTCAGCGTGATGTACGTGCTCGTCTCGGTATCGTAGAGCCGGCGGTTCGGGTACTTCTTGATGAGCCGCTCGGCCGTTTTCTTTGTAGTAGTCATGTAACGCCTTTGGGTGCAGCGTAGCGCAAGTGACAAATCCCCGCCTCCCGGATCCAGGAGGCGGGGGCCTTCGGAAACGCCGGGCCGCGCGGCCGAAGCGGCCCGCGCAGCCGGACGTTCAGCCCATATGCAGGCCGCCGTTCAGCGAGAAGTCGGCGCCCGTCGCGAAGCCGGAGTCGTTCGACGCGAGCCACGCGACGATCGAACCGATTTCCTCCGGCGCGCCGAGACGACGCACCGGGATCGTCGCGACGATCTTCTCGAGCACGTCCGGACGAATCGCCTTCACCATGTCGGTGCCGATGTAGCCGGGCGACACGGTGTTGACCGTCACGCCCTTCGTTGCGACTTCCTGCGCGAGCGACATCGTGAAACCGTGGATGCCGGCCTTCGCGGTCGAGTAGTTCGTCTGGCCGAATTGCCCCTTCTGGCCGTTCACCGACGAAATGTTGATGATCCGGCCCCAGCCGCGCTCGACCATCCCATCGATCACCTGCTTCGTCACGTTGAACAGGCTCGTCAGGTTGGTGTCGATCACGGCCGTCCAGTCTTCATGCGTCATCTTGCGGAACACGACGTCGCGCGTGATGCCCGCGTTGTTGACCAGCACGTCGATTTCGCCGACTTCGGCCTTGACCTTGTCGAACGCTGCCTTGGTCGAGTCCCAGTCGCCCACGTTGCCTTCCGACGCGATGAAATCGTAGCCGAGCGCCTTCTGGTCCTCGAGCCATTTCACCCGGCGCGGCGAGTTCGGGCCGCAACCCGCGACCACCTTGAAGCCGTCTTTCGACAGACGCTGGCAAATGCTAGTGCCGATGCCGCCCATCCCGCCCGTTACGTACGCAATTCGCTGAGACATAAATCTCACTCCATTTCTTGGTTTCGAGAGCCGCCGGAGGCCCCCTCTGACTTCACGGAACGCCGGCCGAAGCCGCAATCGGCCGGCGCCCGGATTGGTTTGGCCGTGACGGACGACCGGTTACGGGCGTTCGACCGCA
>NZ_JBSAXF010000034.1:0-56762 GCF_053427845.1 Burkholderia sp. AW49-1
CAACGCACGACTCGTCGCTTATGCCACGCCGGCGAGCGACGCGCTCGACCCCGTCGCGCTGCGCGGTCATCTCGCCGCCCGCCTGCCGGCTCACATGATCCCCGCGCACGTCGTCGTTCTCGATGCGCTGCCACTCACCGTCAACGGCAAGCTCGACCGCCGCGCGCTGCCGCGGCCCGAAGCCGTGGTCGACGACGCTCACCGCGAGCCGCCCGCCACACCCACCGAACGCATGCTCGCCGACATCTGGGCCCGCGTCCTCGGCCGCGAACCGGCCCGCCACGACAGTTTCTTCGCGCTCGGCGGCGACAGCATCGCGTCGCTCAAGGCGCTAAACGCGGCGCGTGTCGCGACGGGCCTCGATCTGCCGCTGCAAGGGATGTTCATGCAGCCGACGCTGCATGCGCTCGCCGCGTGGATCGATGCGCTCGCGGCCGACGCGCGCGAAGCGGGCGCTTCGACGCCCACGCCGGTGCGCCGCGCAGCGCGCGTACGGGCGCGAATTTCCGCCGGGCCGGACGGCTCGCACCTCACGACCCTCGACAAAGCCCTTTGAGATGACGCAAACGAACCGCGATCCGCTCGACACGCACGACGTCTTCGTCTTTCCGCAATCGCGCGCGCAGCGGCGCCTGTGGATGCTGGCGCAGCTCGACCCGGACTCAACCGCCTACGCGATCCCGCTCGCGCTGCGTATCGTCGGCCCGCTCGACGCCGGCGCGCTCGCACGCAGCCTCGACGCGCTCGTGCGCCGCCACGAAATCCTGCGCACGAGCTACGGCGCGGTCGACGGCCAGCCGATGCAGTTCGTGCACCCGCACGCCCCCTTCGAGCTGGCGCGCGAACCGCTCGTGCGCGACGCGCTGCACGCGCGCCTCGCCGCTGAAGCGGCGACACCGTTCGACCTGCACCGCCCGCAGATGCTGCGCGCGACGCTGTTCGCGCTCGCACCGGACGAGCACGTGCTGTCGCTGGTGATCCATCACATCGCGTGCGACGGGTGGTCGCTCGACCGGATCGTCGGCGAGCTAGATGCGCAATACGCGTTCGAAACCGGCGGCGACGCGAGCGCGCCCGACGAGCCCGAACTCCAGTACGGCGACTACGCGACCTGGGAAGAAGAAGCCGGCGACGCGTTGACGGCCGACGTCGATTTCTGGGCAAGCCGGCTCGCACCGCTCGCGCCGTTGCCGTTCCCGCGCACGGCCGTACCGGCCGTACCGGCCGTACCGACCGCTCGGCGCGCGGTGCCCGGACGGACGACGCAGCGCCCGCTCGCCACGCTGCACGCCGGGCGTATCGAGCAATGTGCGCGCGAAGCGGACACGACGCCGTTCGTCGTGCTGCTCGCCGCGTTCGCCGCGCTGCTGCATCGCGCGAGCGGCGCGACGCGGCTTGCGATCGGCACGCCGGTCGCGAACCGGCTGCGCCCGGAATTCGAGCCGATGATCGGCTTCTTCGCGAATACGCTCGTGCTCGACGTCGACCTGTCGGGCGAGCCCGATTTCGCGACGCTGGTCGCGCGCTGCCGCGGCGTCGTGCTGGAAGCGTTCGCGCATTCGCGCGCGCCGTTCGACGAGGTCGCGCGGCGGCATGCGCGCGACGCGGTCGACACGCCGCTGTTCCACGCGCTGTTCGCGCTGCAGAGCGCACCGCTGCGCGCGCCGACGCTCGGCACGCTGTCGCTCGAGGTCGTGCCCGTGTATCCGGCCACCGCGAAATTCGACCTGACGATGATGCTGGAGCCGCGTGCGAATGGGCTGCATGCGGCGCTCGAGCATCGCTGCGACGTGCTCGATGCGCCGACCGCCGACGCGTGGCTCGCCAGCTTCGCCGACCTGCTCGACGCGGCGTTGGATGACCCGCTCGCGCCGATCGCGCGGCTGCCGCTGCCGGGGCTCGCGGCCCCGCAGCCTGCGTCCGCCGCGCCGGCCTCCGACGCAGCGGCGCCCGACGCAACGGCAGACAGCCACGCCGACGCGTCCCCGACGCCACCCGCTACCGCGACCGAGCAGGCGCTCGCCGAGGTCTGGGCCCGCATCCTGGGGCGCGAGCCCGGCAGCGACGACAACTTCTTCTCGCTCGGCGGCGACAGTCTGAGCGCGCTGCGCGCGATCGTCGAGGCGCGCGGGAAGGGGCTGCACCTGACGCCCGGCCAGATGCTCGGCGGCGCCACCCTGCGCGCGCTCGCCGACGAACTCGATCGCGCGCCGCGCGACCACGCGCCGCTGGCCGCACCGCACGCGGCCGGCGAGCCGCACGCGGATGCCCCGCTGCCACCGACGCCGATCGTCGCGTGGTTCGCGCAGCTCGGCCTGGCCGAGCCGAATCACTGGGCGCAGACGATCGTCGTCGAGACGACCCACGCGATCGCGCCCGGGCCGCTGCGCGACGCGTTGCGGCAACTGGCCGCGCGGCACGCGGCGCTGCGCCAGCGCGTGACGCTCGACGCAGGCCGCGCGAGCGTCACCTTCGCGCCGGACGACGGCGATGGCGGCCGGCCGATCGAAACCGAACACTTCCCGCTGGACGGGTGCACGGCCGCGAACGACGACGACGCGCGTGCGATCGTCACGTCGCTCGCCGCGCGACTCGACCTGCGCAATGGCCCGCTCGCGCGCGCCGCGCTGATCCACCGCGACGGCGCACCGGCGCTGCTCGCGCTCGCCGTGCATCACGTCGCCGTCGACGCGTTCTCGTGGTCGGTGCTGCTGCATCAGCTCGCCGCATCGCTCGCGGGCGACGTGCCGCCGCCGGCTCCGGCCGTGTCGCTCGCGGACTGGCATCGCGCGGCGAGCGTCGCCGCGCTGGCGGCCGACCCTGCGCCGTGGCTCGCGCTCGCCGCAGGCGGCTTCGCGGCGCTGCCGACGCGCGCGCCGGCCCCGGGCCTCGAAGCCGATACGCGGGTCGACACGTGGCGGCTGTCGCCGCGACAGACCGCGCGCCTGCTCGACGCCGGCCCGGGCGGCCGGCGTTCGCGCACCCAGGCGATCCTGATCGCGTCGCTGTGCGCGGCGCTCGCGCCCGCACTCGACAGCGAGCGCGTCGCGCTGACGCTCGAACATCACGGCCGGGACGGCGAATACGGCGTCGACGCATCGTCGCTCGTCGGCTGGTTCACCGCGCTCAGCCCGCTCGTACTCGACGGCTGCCTGCGGAACGACGCGCCGCTCGACCTGCTCGCGCGCGCCGCCCACGCACTCGCCGCGCTCGCGCCGCGCCGCCACGAATACGGCCTCGCGCGCTGGCTCGGCGCCTCGACCGACGCACGGCAACGCCTCGACGCCGCCGGCCTGCCCGAGATCAGCTTCAACTTCCTCGGCGTGATCGGCCGCCCGGCGAACGGCGCGTTCGCGTTGCGTCCGGACCTGATCGCCGGCGAGCGCGGCGCGATGAACCGCCGCAGCTTCACGCTCGACGTGGTCGCGAGCGTGATCGACGGCGAGCTGCGGATGGACTGGCGCTATGCGCCGCAGGTGCTCGATCCGCAGCGCGTGCACGACGCAGCGCAGCGCTGGATCGCGCGGCTCGACGCGCTGCTCGATGCGATCGCCGCCGCGCCACGGCTCGCGGCCGACCATCCGCTCGCACGCGTCGCGCAGCGCGAGATGGACGAACTGGCGCCCGAGGTCGCCCACGCGGCGATGCTGGCCAGCCTCACGCCGCTGCAGGAAGGCATGCTGTTCGAGACGAGCATTCATCGCGACTCGCGCGCATTCCACGAGCAGATCACGGCCGTCGTCGACGGCCCGCTCGACCTGCCGCGCTTCGCGGCCGCCTGGCAGGCGATGCTCGCGCGGCACGACGCGTTGCGCGCGGGCTTCGTCGCGCGTGCGGGCGGCCGGCCGATCCAGTTCGTCGACGCACAATCGACGCTGCCCGTCGCATGGCTTGACTGGTCCGACGCCGCCACGCCCGCCGCGCAGGACGCACGGCTCGCGCAATGGCTGCGCGACGACGCCGCGCGGCCGTTCGACCTCGCGCGCCCGCCGCTGATGCGGCTGACGATCGCGACGCTCGGCCCGCAGCGGCATCGCTGGCTGTGGAGCTTCCATCACATCCTGCTCGACGGCTGGTCGATCCCGGTGTTCTTCCGCGAGCTGATCGCGATCTATACGGGGCGCGACGCGGCGCTGCCCGCGCCGCGCCGGTTCGCCGACCATCTCGCGTGGCTGGCGCTGCGCGCGCCGGGTGCGACGCACGAAGCGTGGCGCGCCCGCCTCGCGGGGCTCGCGCCCGCCCGCCTCGCCGCTCCCGCGCGCGGGCCGGCGCGCCAGGCGCGCCACGACGTCGCGCTGACGCACGCAGCGAGCGACGCGATCGAGCGGCTCGCGCGTGACGCGGGCGTGACGCCGAGCACTGTGTTCGACGCCGCGTGGGCGCTGCTGCTCGCGCGCAGCGGCGTCGGCGCCGACGTCGCGTTCGGCGTCACGTTGTCGGGCCGCTCGAGCGGTGCGCCGGGCGCCGACGCGATGATCGGCCTGTTCATCAACACGCTGCCGCTGCGCGTGACGCTCGCGCCGGCACAGACCGTGCGCGCGCTGCTCGCGCGTGTGCAGCAGGCGCTCGCCGAGCTGCACGCGAGCGAGCACGAGCGCCTGTCCGACATCCTGCGCGCGGCCGGCGCGGACACGAACGAGCTGTTCGATACGCTCGTCGTGTTCGAGAACTATCCGGTCGAAGGCGACTTCGCCGCGCCCGACGGCCTCGTGTTCGCGCGGCCCGACTATCACGAGCACACGAATTACCCGGTCACGCTCGCGATCATTCCCGGCGAGCGCTTCGCGCTGCGGCTCGAATACGACGCGAACCGCTATCCGGACCCGCAGGCGGCGGCGCTCGTCGACCGGCTCGCGCGGCTCGTCGAGCGGTTCGCCGCGACGCCGGACGCGACGCTGGCCGAAGTGGGTGACGAGCCGGCCGCGCGGCCCGACACCGTGCCGAGCGCGCCCGCCCGGCACGATGGCGCGGCACCCGAAGCGCCGCTCGCGCATGCGCTGTTCGAGCGCACTGCCGCGCGCCAGCCGGACGCGCCCGCGCTGATCACGCCGGCGGCCACGCTGACCTACGCGGCGCTCGCGCAGCGCGCCAGCACCATCGCCGCGCACTTGCGCCGGCTCGGTGCCGGGCCGGAGACGGTCGTCGGGATGATGCTGCCGCGCGGCGCGAACGCGATCGCCGCGCTGCTCGGCATCCTGAAGGCGGGCGCCGCGTATCTGCCGCTCGATCCGCACTATCCGCCGGCGCGCCTGAGCTACATGCTGCGCGACGCCGGTGCGCGCTTCGTGCTCGTCCCGGACGACGCAACGCCGCCCGATGCGGACGGTGTCGTCGCGCTGCGCGTCGCGGGCCTGCTCGATGCCGCCGGCGACCTGTCGGAAGGGGAAGCGGACGCACCGCCGCTGCCGTCATCGAGCCTCGCATACGTGATCTACACGTCCGGCTCGACCGGCGAGCCGAAAGGCGTCGGCGTCACGCACGCGGGCATCGCGAACATGTGCCGCGCGATGCACGCGGGGTTCGCGGTCGACGCGGGTAGCCGCATCTTCCTGTTCCCGCCGCTCACGTTCGACGCGTCGGTCGCGGAGATCTTCACCGCACTGTCGAGCGGCGCCGCACTCGTGCTGCCGCCGGAAGGCGCGAAGCAGAGCGGCACATCGGACGCGCTGCTCGACGCCGCCCGCACGGGCCGCGTCACGCACGTCACGTTGCCGCCGTCGCTCCTCGCGGCGCTCGACGACGCCGCGCTCGCCGGCGTCGAAACGATCGTCGCCGCCGGCGAGGCCGCGCCCGCCGGGCTGCTCGCGCGCTGGGCGCGCGGCCGGCGCGTCGTCAATGCGTACGGGCCGAGCGAAGCGACCGTCTGCGCGAGCCTGCATGTCTGCGACGCGCACGAGCCGCTGCCGCCGATCGGGGCGGGCATCGACGGCGTGCGGACCGTCGTGCTCGACGAATGGCTCGGGGTGGCGCCGATCGGCGTCGCCGGCGAGATCTGCGTCGGCGGGCCCGCGCTTGCGCGCGGCTATCTCGGCCGCGCCGGGCTCACCGCCGCGAGCTTCGTGCCGGACCCGACGTCGGGCGAGCCCGGCGCGCGCCTGTACCGGACCGGCGACCGCGGCGTCAGGCTCGCCGACGGTTCGATCCGCTATCTCGGCCGCGCGGGCGGCCACGTGAAGCTGCGCGGCTACCGGATCGATCCGGACGGCATCGCCGGCGTGCTGCTGCGCGATCCGGCGGTGCGCGAGGCGCTGGTCGACGTGACGGAAACCGGACGTCGCCCGGAACTGACCGCGTTCGTGATGCCGCGCGACGCCGCCGGGTTCGACGCCGACGCGCTGCGCGCACGGGCCGCGCATTCGCTCGCGCCGCACGAAGTGCCGGCGCGCTTCGTCGCCGTGACGGCATGGCCGCTCACGGCGTCGGGCAAGATCGATCGCGCGGCGCTGCGCGAGGCGCACGCGCCCGCGCCGCGCACGGCCGATGACGCAACGGCCGATACTGCGGCGGCCGACGCGCCGCGCGACGACGTCGAGCGCTGGGTGCGCGACGCGTTCCGCCAGGTGCTCGGCGTACCCGATGCGCGCGTCGACGACGACTATTTCGTGCTCGGCGGCGACTCGATTCTCGCGTTGCAGGTCGGCGCGACGCTGCTGCGGCACGGTATCCGGGTCGGCGCGGGCGAAGTGCTGGAGCTGCGCACGCCGCGCGCGATCGCCGACCTCTGGCGCGCACGCGACGCGGCGCAGGCGCCGGTGCGCGCGGCCGAGCCGGAACCCGACGCGGCCGACGTGCCGCTCGCGCCGATCCAGCGCTGGTTCCTCGAACGCGGCGCGGCCGGCATCGACGCGCCGCGACGCTTCACGATCGACGTGCGGCTCGCGCTCGCAGCGCCGCTCGATCCCCCCACGCTCGCCCGCACGCTGGCCGCGCTCGCGCTGCGTCACGACGCGCTACGGCTGCGCGTCGAACGGGATGCGAACGGCTGGCGGCAGCGCTATGCGCCGCGCGACGGCGCCGCACTGCTGCCGCTTTCGATCGCGCCCGCCGCGCTCGCCGACGACGCGGCGCTCGGCGCGTACGCGGCCGCGTTGCAGGCGACGCTCGATCCGGTGCGCGGCCCCGTCGCGCATGCCGCGTACGTGCCGCAGGGCCCGAGCGGCACGCCGGAGTTGATCGTCGTCGCCCACCATCTGGTGATGGACGTCGCGTCGTGGCGCATCCTGCTCGCCGATCTCGACGCCTGCCATGGCGCCATCCGGCGCGGCGAACCGCTGCCACCCGCGCCGCGCGCGACGAGCTACCGCCGCTGGAACGACGCGCTCGCCGCGACCGCCAGCGCCCGCGAGACCGAGCGCGGCTTCTGGGAAGCGGTGCTGGCCGCGACGTCACGCGACGCCGCCGACACGCTCGGCGCACCGGGCCGCGTCGACGCGCTCGACGTCGTGCGGCTCGGGTTCGACGCCGAATTCACCGCCCGGCTGAACGGCCCGCTCAACCGGGTGCGCGACACCCGCACGCACGAGCTGCTGCTGGCCGCGCTCGCACACGCATGGCATCGCTGGACCGACGGCGCCGCATTGCAGGTCGACGTCGAAGGCCACGGCCGGCAGGCGCCGGCGGGCATCGACGCCGACGTGTCGCAGACGGTCGGCTGGTTCACCTGCGTCTACCCGCTGCGCCTCGAAGCCGACGACGACTGGGATGCCGCGATCGCCCGCGCGAAGGCGCTGCTGCGCGCGGTACCCGACGGCGGCGTCGGCTTCGGCGTGCTGACGCGGCACGGCACGCTCGCCGATGCGCATCCGCGCGCGGTCAGCTGGAACTATCTCGGCACCGCCGCCGACGGCGACGCCGGCGCGCTGCCCGAACTCGGCGCGCGCGTCGTGGCGGATGGCCTGCCGGACGGCCGCGCGCCCGACGACCCGGTGCTGCATCCGCTCGCGATCGACGCGGCGATCACGGCCGGCGCGCTGTCGATCCGCTTCGCGTACAGCGGTGTGCCGACCGGCGGTACAGACGGTGCGGTGACCGCCCCGCCGCCCGACATCGAACGCCTCGCCGCGCTGACCGACGACGCGCTGCGCGCCTTGTGCGCGCATCTCGCTGCGCAAGCCGCGACGGACCCCGACGCATCGCCTGCCGCGTCGCCGCTTCCCGGCGGCGAGCAGTTGCAGCCTGCCGAACTCGATGCCCTGCTTCTCGACCTCACGGATACAGAATGAGCCAAGCTCAGAACCGCCCCGCCGTTTCCGACCCGCGATCCGTTCCCGCCGTGGAACGCATCATCGGGCTGTCGCCGCTGCAGCGCGGCATGCTGTTTCACGCGCTCGCGGCGCCCGACAGCCCCGCGTATCTCGAGCAGATCGTCTGCCGGCTCGACGGCGACGTCGATCCCGAGCGCTTCCGTGCCGCGCTCGCGGCGCTCGTGCGCCGTCACGAGACGCTGCGCAGCGCGTTCGTCACGCGCGGCCAGTCTGAGCCCCGGCAAGTCGTGTTCACCGATGCGACGGTGCCGCTGACCGTCGAGGACTGGCGCGAGCGCCCCGCCGCCGCCCGCGCCGACGCGCTCGCCCGCTTCGCCGACGAACAGCGCCGGCAGGGCTTCCGGCTGAACCGTCCGCCGCTGATGCGGGTCGCGCTGATCCGCGACGAAGACACGCGCTGGACGCTGGTCTGGACCCACCATCACGTGATCATCGACGGCTGGTCGCTGCCGCTCGTGCTGAAGGATTTCTTCGCGCTCTACGCGGATCCGGCGCACGCGGCGCTGCCCGTCACCGCCCGCTTCGCCGATTACGTCGACTGGCTCGGCGCGCAGGATCGCGCACGAGACGTCGACGCGTGGCGCACGCTGCTGGACGACGCGAGCCTGCCGATGCCGCTCGGCGTCGATCGCCCGGCGCGGCCCGGCGAGGACGGCCGGCGCATGCGCGCGCTGCGCGCCGCGCTGCCCGCGGCCGACGTCGCGCGGCTCGCGGCAACGGCGCGGGTAACCGCCGGCACCGTGCTGATCGGCGCGTGCGCGTTCGTGCTGAGCCGCCTCGCGCGCGCCGGCGAAGCCGTGTTCGGGCTCGTGCTGTCGGGCCGCACCGCGCCGGTCGACGGTATCCAGCAGATGGTGGGGCTGCTCGCGAACACCGTGCCGTTCCGCGTCGCGGTGCCGGACGCACTGAGCGTCGCCGAGTGGCTCGGCGACGTGCAGCGCGGCCAGCACGGCCTGCTGCGGCTCGCGCATTGCGCGCTGCCCGACGTGCGCGACGCGGCCGGCGTCGCGCCGGACCGGCCGCTGTTCGAATGCCTGGTCGCCGTCGACAACTTCCCGCTGCAGGACGCACTCGAATCGGCCGACGTCGGCTTCCGGATCTCGGAGGTCCGGCAGGAAGAGCACACGCACCTGCCGCTGACGCTGAGCTTCGCGCCGGGGCCGGACAGCATCGGCGTGAAGCTCGGCTTCGACGAGGCGCGCATCGACGCGCACGCGGCGCAAGGCGTGCTCGACGCGGTGCTGCATGTCGTGCATGTGTTCGTCGCGCACGCGGCGGCGCCGCTGCGCGACATCGGCCTGCGGCCGCAACGGCCGGCAGCGCCGCCGGTGCCTGCGGTGCCGGCAACCGCCGAACGCCCGACGCCCGCCCTCGGCCTCGGCCTCGGCCTCGGCCTCGCGCAACAGTTTCTCGCGGTCGCTTCCGATGCGGGCGAGCGCATCGCCGTCACGCATCCGGGCGGCCACGCATCCTACGCGCAGCTCGCCGCGCACGCCCGCGCGATCGCCGCGCGGCTGCGCGCGGCCGGCCTCGCGCGCGGCGATCGCGTGGCGCTGCTGCTCGAGCGCGACGCATCGGCCGTCGCGGCGATGCTCGGCGTGCTGCTCGCGGGCGGCTGCTATGTGCCGCTCGACAGCACGCACCCGGACGAACGGCTCGCGTACCTCGTCGCCGACAGCGGCGCGCGCCAGCTGCTCGCCGTGGGTTCGACCGCCGCGCGCGCGCCGCGAGGCTGCGAGCTGCTGCTGATCGACGACGCCGACAGCTGGCCGGCGCCGGCCGACGACACCGCGTTCGAGCCGGTCGAGCGCGATCAGCCGGCCTACGTGATCTACACGTCGGGCTCGACCGGCCAGCCGAAAGGCGTGCTCGTCAGCCACGACAACGTGAGCCGCCTGTTCGCCGTGACGCGCGCACACTTCGGCTTCGGCCCGCACGATACGTGGAGCTGCACGCATTCGTTCGCATTCGACTTCTCCGTCTGGGAGCTGTGGGGCGCGCTGCTGCACGGCGGCCGCGTCGTGATCGCCTCGCGGGAGACCGCGCGCGATCCGCACGCGCTGCTCGCGCTGCTCGACGCCGAGCGCGTGACGATGCTGAGCCAGACGCCGTCGTCGTTCCGGATACTCGACGCGGCCGATGCCGAGCGGCGGCCCGCGCTCGCGCTGCGCCACGTCGTGTTCGGCGGCGAGGCGCTGCATCCGCGCGACCTCGCCGGCTGGATCGCGCGGCGCGGCGACGCGACGCCGCACCTGAACAACCTGTACGGGATCACCGAGATCACCGTGCACGCGACGCTGCGCACGATGCGCGCGCAGGACGTGGACGCCGATGCGTCGCCGATCGGCGAGCCGCTCGCGGACCTGACGATCCGCGTCGTCGACGCGTGCGGCCACGACGTGCCCGACGGCGCGACGGGCGAGATCCTGGTCGGCGGCGCGGGCGTCGCGCTCGGCTACCTGAACCGGCCGGAACTCACCGCGCAGCGCTTCACGGGTGTCGGCGCGGCGCGCGTCTATCATTCCGGCGATCTCGCGCGGCGCGACGCGCACGGCGAACTCGTCTACATCGGCCGCAGCGACGATGCGCTCAAGATCCGCGGCCACCGGATCGAGCCGAACGAAGTCCGCGCGGCGCTGCTCGCGTATCCGGGCGTCGCCGACGCGTTCGTCGCGGCCGAGCGCAGCGATGCGGCGGCCCGGGACGCGCGCCTGTGCGCGTGGTTCGTCGGGCGCCCCGGCGTCACGGTCGACGTCGACGCGCTGCGCCGCCATCTCGACGCGCGGCTGCCCGCGCACGAAGTGCCGTCGTTCCTGATCGCGACGCCCGCGTTCGCGCTGACGTCGAACGGCAAGCTCGACCGGCGCGCGCTGCCCGCGCCGGCCCGCGAGGCGGATGCGCACGTCGCGCCGCGCAACGCCGACGAGGAAGCGCTCGCGGCCGTCTGGCACGAAGCGCTCGGCGTCGACACGGTCGGCGTGCGCGACGACTATTTCGCGCTCGGCGGCGATTCGATCCGCAGTATCCGCGTCGCCGGCCTCGCGCGCGAGCGCGGCTTCGACATCGACATCGCCGACCTGTTTCGGCACCGGACGATCGAGGCGCTGCTGGCCGCGAAGCCGCGCGACGGGCAACACGCGCCCGCGCCGCGCGAAAGCGCGCCGCCGGCCGCGCCGTTCTCGCTGATCGGTGGCGACGAGCGCCGCCGCCTGCCGGCGGATATCGAGGATGCGTACCCGCTCGCGCGCCTGCAGGCCGGCATGCTGCACCACGCCGAATCGGGCGACGAACGGGACCTGTACTACGACGCGATGTGCTTCCACGTGCGGGCCCGCATCGACGTCGAGCGCGTTCCCGCGGCGCTCGACGCGCTCGCCGCCGCGCATCCGGTGCTGCGCACGCGCTTCCTGCTCGACAACGTCGAGCGGCCGCTGCAGCTCGTCCATGCGCGCGCGACGCCGCGCTGGGATCTCGAGGACCTGAGCGCGCTCGACCCGCTCGAACGCGAACGCCGCTTCACCGGCCTGCTCGAGCGGCTGCGCGCCGAGCGCTGCGACCCGCGGCAGCCGTCGCCGCTACGCATCGTGCTGCAGGCGCTCGGCGGCGACGATTGGCAGATCGGCATCGCGTTCCATCACGCGATCCTCGACGGCTGGAGCGTCGCGCGGTTGCTCGCCGATTTCGCGACGCTGGTCGGCGGCGGCGAGCTCGTCGCGCCGGCCACGCCGTATCGCGAATTCGTGCGGCTGGAGCAAGCCGCGCTCGACGACGCCGAGACGCGCCGCTTCTGGACCGAACGGCTGGCCGGCGCGCCGGCCGCCGCGCTGCCGCGCTGGCCGCATCCGGCGCGCGATTTGCAGTCGCCGCGCGCCGGCCGGCACGATCGCGCGCTGCCGGACGCGACCGTCGCCGCGCTGCGCGCGCATGCGGAGCGCCACGGGCTGCCGCTCAAGGCGCTGCTGCTGGCGATCCACCTGCAGGTGCTGTCGTTCGCGAGCGGTGCGCGCGACGTCGTGACGGGCCTCGTGTCGAACGGCCGCCCGGAGCAGGCGGACGGCGCGGCGATGGTCGGCCTGTTCCTGAACACGCTGCCGTTCCGGCTCGCCGTCGACGCGCGCGACTGGACGGCGCTCGCGCGCGCGGTCGCCGCCGCCGAAGCCGACGTGTTCGCGCATCGCCGCTATCCGATGGCCGCGATCGCGGGCCTGCGCGCGCCGCTGCGCACGCCGCTGTTCGACACGTCGTTCAATTTCGTCGATTTCCATGCGTACGACGCGTTGCGGCGCGACGGCGCGCTGACCGTCCTCGAGGCGCGCAGCCACGAGGCGGTCGAGATTCCGTGCGCGACGACGTTTGCGGTCACGCGCACGAACGAGGGCGCGCGCGGGCTGACGGTGTCGCTGTCCTACGACCGCGATGCATTCTCCGACGCGCAGGCGGCATGGCTTGCGGATGGCTACGTGCAGGCGGCCGCGCATTTCGCGGCGCGGCCGGACGATGCCGCCACGCGCTTCGCCGCGGCCGACGACGCCGTGCTGCGCGCGTCGCGCGGCGAGCCGGCCGCCGTGCCGGCGGGCGACCTGCTCGCGCGCGTGCGCGCCACCGCACACGCGCATCCGCGACGCTGCGCGGTGCGCGGCGTCGACGATGCACTCGACTTCGACGCGCTCGACGCCGCGTCGGACGCGCTCGCCGCGCGTCTGGTCGCGCGCGGCATCGGCGCGGACGCGGTCGTCGCGATCGCGCTCGCGCCGGGCGACGTGCGCCTCGCGGTCGCGCTCGTCGGCGTACTGAAGGCGGGCGGCGCGTATTGCCTGCTCGACGTCGGCCGCCTGCCGGCCGCGCGGCTGCAGATGACGCTCGACGATGCGCGGCCCGTGCTCGTCGTCGCGACCGAAGCGACGGCCGCGCAGTTGCCGGCGCCGCGCGCCGACCTGCTGCTGCTCGACGACTTCCGCGCCGATGCCGCGCAGGCCGGCGCCGCGCCGATCGCGCGCGACGTGCCGGATAGCGCGCTCGCGTACCTCGTCTTCACATCGGGCTCGACCGGACGACCGAAGCCGATCGCCGTGTCGCGCGGCGCGCTCGCGAACCACATGCACTGGATGGCGCGCCGCTTCCCGCTCGACGCCACGGACGTCGTGCTGCAGAAAACGCCGGTGAGCTTCGACGCGTCGGTGTGGGAATTTTGGGCGCCGCTCGCGAGCGGCGCGACGCTCGCGCTCGCGCCCGCCGACGCGTCGCGCGACGTGAACGCGCTGGCCGACGCGGCCGAGCGCAGCGGCGCGACGGTCGTACAGCTCGTGCCGAGCCTGCTCGACGTGATCCTCGACGATCCGGCCGCGCTCGCCCGGCTGCGGCGCGTGACGCGCGTGTTCGTCGGCGGCGAGGCGCTGCGCGGCGCGACGGCCGAACGCTTCCGGCACGCATGGCGCGCGCAGTTGGTCAACCTGTACGGCCCGGCCGAGGCGACGATCGACGCGATGAGCGGCGTGGTCGTCGAGCGGGACAGCGCAACGGACGCAGGCGAGCTCGCGTCGCCGTCGCTCGGCACGCCGATCGACAACGTCGACGTATTCCTGCTCGACGCGCAGATGGAGCCGGTGCCGGCGGGCGTCGCGGGCGAAATCTGGATCGGCGGCGCGGGGCTCGCGCGCGGCTATCACGGCCGCCCCGGCGAAACCGCGCGGCGGTTCCGGCCCGACCCGCTGCCGGGCGCGGCCGGCGGCCGCCTGTACCGTACCGGCGACCTCGCACGCCGCCTGCCCGACGGCCGGCTCGACTATCTCGGCCGCAGCGATCACCAGCTGAAGCTGCGCGGCTGGCGTGTCGAGCCAGGCGAGATCGAAAGCCTGCTCGCGACGCACCCGGCCGCGCGGCGCTGCGCGGTGCTGCCGCGCGCGATGCCGGACGGCAGCGTACGGCTCGTCGCGTGGATCGAGCGGCACGCCGATGCCGCCAGTACTGCCGGCGATATCGCGCCGGCCGACTACCGGCGCTTCCTCGGCGAGCGGCTGCCCGCGTCGCTCGTGCCGGGCGCGTTCGTCGAGACGGCCGACTGGCCGCTGCTGCCGAACGGCAAGACCGACCGCAACGGTTTTCCGTCCGTCGATCCGGCGGGCGATGCCGCCGGCCGCGCCGCGCCGTCGCGCGCGCCCGCCACGCCGGTCGAGCAGATGCTCGCGGACATCTGGCGCGAGCTGCTGCCCGGCGTCGGCGCGATCGGCGTCGACGACGACTTCCTCGCGCTCGGCGGCGACTCGATCGTCAGCCTGCAGGTGAGCGCGCGCGCCCGCCAGCGCGGCTGGCAAGTCTCGCCGCGCGACGTGTTCGAGCACCCGACGATCGCCGCGCTCGCGCGCATCGCGGTGCTGGCCGGCGCCGAGACCGAGGCCGCCACGCAACCGGGCCCGGTGCCGCTTACGCCCGCGCAGGCGCGCTTCTTCGCGCTGCGCCAGCCGGCGCCCGCGCACTGGAATCAGGCGCTGATGCTCGAGGTGCCGGGCGAACTCGCCGACGACACGGTGCGCGACGCGCTCACCGCGGTCGTCGCCGCGCACGACGTGTTTCGCGTGCGCTTCACGATCGGCGACGCGGGCGTCACGCAGGAACTGCTGGCCGACACGGCGGCGCCCCACGCCTGGTTCCGCACCGCGCGCGTGTCGGCCGACGGCGCGCTTGCCGAGCTCGCCACGCTGGCCCGCGACGCGCAGCGCAGCCTCGACCTCGCCGCGCCGCCGCTGTTCCGCGCGCTCCACGTGCGCGGCTTCGTGGACGGCTCCGCGCGCCTCTTGCTCGTGATGCACCACCTGATCGTCGACGGCGTGTCGTGGCGCGTGCTGACGAGCGACCTGCACGACGCGCTGCACGCGCGGCCGGTCGCCGTGCCGCCGTCCGGCTTCGTCGCCTGGGCGCGCGCGCAGGCGACGATCGCGCTCGACGATGCCGAACGGCGCTACTGGCACGAGACCGCGCCGCGCATCGCACGTGCGGGCCGGCTCGCGCCGGCCGGCGCGGCGCGCTACGCGGACCTGCGCACCGTCGAGCACGCGCTCGACGCCGACGCGACGACGCGCCTGCTGCAGCACGCGGCGACGCGGCTGCACGCGAGCGCGCAGGAACTCCTGCTCGCCGCGCTCGCGACGGCGCTCGCCGACGCGGCCCGTGCGGACAGCATCGGCGTGACGGTCGAGCACCACGGCCGCGGCGACGGCTCGGACGCGGCGCTCGTGCGCGCGCTCGGCTGGTTCACGACGCTCTACCCGCTCGCGATCGAGCGGCTCGACGCGCCGTCGCCGCTCGCACGCCTGCGTGCGGCGAAGGATGCGCTGCGCGCGGTGCCCGCGCACGGCCGCGGCTACGGACGGCTGCAAGACGCGGCAGGGCCGGGCGATCCGCTCGCGACGTGCGCGTTGCCCGACGTCTGCTTCAACTATCTCGGCCAGACCGACGGCGCGCTGCCGAGCGCATCGCGCATCCGGCTCGCCGACGAAGACAGCGGCCCGATCGCCGCCGACGACAACGATCGCGGCTTCGCGCTCGACGTGGTGTCGTTCGTCGCGAGCGGCCGGCTCGTCGTGCGCTGGAACTACGACGCGCGGCGCTTCGACAATGACGCGGCGCGCGCCATGGCCGATCGTGCGCAGGCCGAGCTGCACGCGCTGCTCGCCGCGAGCGACGCGCGGCACGCGGCGGCGCCGAGCGATTTCCCGCTCGCGAGCGTGCCGGCGGATGCGCTGCCGGCGCTGCTCGACGCCGAGCCGCCCGTCGTCGACATCTGGAGCCTGACGTCGACCCAGCAGGGGATGCTGTATCACGCGCGCGCCGCCGACGCGGCGGCGGGCGTCTACCTCGAGCAGATCGTCGCGGCGGTCGACGGCGAGTGCGACCCGGCGCGCCTCGCACGCGCGTGGTCGCACGTCTATGCGCGGCACGACGCGCTGCGCGTGAGCTTCGCGTGGCGCGATCTCGACGAGCCGGTGCAGCGCGTGCACGCGCCGCAGCCGCTCGCGCTCGACATCCGCGAGATCGGCGCGCATGACGACGCCGAGCAGGCGCTCGCCGCGTTCCTCGCCGAGGATCGCGCCCGCGGCGTCGATCTCGCGCGGCCACCGCTGATGCGCGTCACGCTGCTGCGCCGCGACGGCGCGCCGTGGCGTCTCGTGTGGACCCATCATCACGCGCTGCTCGACGGCTGGTCGATGGCGATCCTGCTCGGTGAAGTCGCGCACTGCTATGCGACGGACGCGGCCGGCCGCGCGCCGTCACTGCCCGCCGCGCCGTCGTACGGGCGTTTCGTCGCCGCGCGGCGGCGCGCGCAGCAGGACCTGCGCGACGCCGAGGCATTCTGGCGCGCGACGCTCGGCCCGCGCCAAGCCCCGCTCGATCTCGGTCTCGCGCCCGCCGCCACCGGCGCGGCCGCGCACGCCACGCCGCCGGGCGCGGTGCGCCGCCGGCTGTCGCCCGCGCTGACGGCCGCGCTGAACGCCGTCGCCGCGCGCGAGCGCGTGACGCTCAACACCGTGATCGAGGGCGCGTATGCGCTCTTGCTGTCGCGGCTTGCGCGCACCCGCGACGTGACGTTCGGCGTCACGTTCGCCGGGCGCGGCGCCGACGTGCCCGACGTCGAGCGCATGGTCGGCGCGCTGATCTCGACGCTGCCCGTGCGCGTCGACTGCCGCCCCGCGCTGCCCGTCGGCACGTTCCTGCGCCGGCTGTTCGCCGCCCAGTCGGCGGTGGCGCGGCACGAGCACTGCAGCCTCGTCGACGTCCAGCGATGGAGTGGCGCGAGCGCGCAGCAGCCGCTGTTCGACAGCGTGTTCGTCTACGAGAACTATCCGCTCGACCGCGATGCGGGCGCACACGCACACGCGGGCGGCCTGCGCATCGGCGCGATCGAAGCGAACGAGGCGTCGAACTATCCGCTGATGCTGTACGTGAAGCCGAACGCGGACGGTCTCGTCATCGACGCCGTGCACGACACGGCGCGGCTGCCCGCCGCGCGCGCGAACGCCCTGGTCGACGCACTCGTCGAGCTGGCCGCCGGCATCGCGGAGGGGCGCGGCGATACGATCGGCGCGCTCGCCGCTCATGTATCCGAAGTCGCGCCGGCCGCGGCTGTACCGCACGCCGACGCCCACGCCAATGCCAACGCCGACGCGCTGATCGACCTGTTCGCCGACGCACTCGACGCCGCGCCGGACAGCGAGGTTCGCGGACCGGACCGCACGGTCACGCGCGCCACGCTGTTCGCCGAGGCGGGCGCGCTCGCCGAACGGCTCGCGGCGGCCGGTGCAGGTCCCGGCGCGACGGTCGCCGTGTGTCTGCCGCGCGGGGTCGATCTGCTCGCCGCACTGGTCGGCACGCTGCTCGCCGGTGCCGCCTATGTGCCGATCGATCCGCTGCTGCCCGCCGAGCGGCGCGCGATGATGCTCGCCGATGCGAAGCCGGTCGCGATCGTCGCGCATCCGGACGCCGGCTTCGATGAAGCAGGCGTGCAGGTCATCGCGCCGTCGGGCGCCGGCGCCGCCTTGACGAGCGGCGTCGCGACTGCCGCCCACGCCGCACTCACCCGAGCGCCACGCCTGCATCCGGACGCGCTCGCGTACACGATCTTCACGTCGGGCAGCACGGGCCGCCCGAAAGGCGTCGACGTGCGCCGCGGCGGCCTCGCCAACCTGCTGCGCAGCTTCGCCGCGCGCTTCCCGCTCGGCGCGGACGACGTGCTGACGAGCGTGACGACCGTGTCGTTCGACATCGCGGCGCTGGAACTCTTCCTGCCGCTCGTGACCCGCGCGCACCTCGCGATCGCGTCCGCCGAGACGGCCGCGAACGGCGTGGCGCTCGCGCGCGCGCTCGCCGAGCAGCGGACCACCGTGCTGCAGGCGACGCCGCTCACGTGGCGCCTGCTGCTGTCCGCCGACTGGCGTCCGCAGCCGGGCTTTCACGCGTGGTGCGGCGGCGAGGCGCTGCCGGCCGATCTGGCCGGCGCATTGCTCGCGCGCGGCGTCGCGCTGTTGAACGTGTACGGGCCGACCGAGACGACGATCTGGTCGGCGGCGCAACCGGTCGCCGACGCAGCCACGGCCGCCCGCATCGGCGGCGCGCTCGACGCGACGCGGCTGCGCGTCGTCGATGCGGACGGCCACGAAACGCCGCCCGGCGTGGTCGGCGAGCTGACGATCGCGGGCGCGGGCCTCGCGCAGGGCTATACGCGCGCGCCGGGCCGCACCGCGCGCAGCTTCCGCCCCGATCCGCTGTCGCCCGAACCCGGTGCCCGCCTGTACGCGACGGGCGACCTCGCGGTGCGCGGCGAGGACGGCACGCTGCTGCTGCTCGGCCGCGCGGACGACCAGGTGAAGATCAACGGCTACCGGATCGAGCTCGGCGACGTCGAAGCCCACCTGCGCGCGCTCGACAACGTCGCCGATGCGGCCGCGACGGTGCGGCGCGGGCTCGACGGCCGCGCGTGGGGGCTCGAGGCGCATCTGGTGCTGCGCGACCGGGCGCTGCCGTTCGACGACGCGCCGCTGCGCGACGCGCTGGCCCGCCAGTTGCCCGTGTACATGGTTCCGCAGGTGTTCGCGCTGCACGACGCGCTGCCGCGCACCGCGAACGGCAAGCTCGACCGCCGCGCGCTCGCGGCGGCCGCCGCCCCCGCGCGGCCGCCAGCCGCCGCGCCGGCGCGCCAGGCCGTCAACGCGCTCGAGGACATGGTGTGCGCGCTGTGGCGGCGGGTGTTCGACGACGCATCGATCGCGCCCGACAGCGATTTCTTCGAACTCGGCGGCAATTCGCTGCTGCTCACCCGCATCCACGCGCGCGTGATCCAGCTGTTCGGTGTCGAGCCGCCGCTCGGCGACATGCTCGCGAGCCGCACGCCGGCCGACATGGCCGCGCTGATCGAGCGCCACGAAACGTCGCCGGGCGCGGCGGCGAAAGTCGCGGCCGCGTGGCTGCGGCTGCGCGACATGACGCCCGCCGAACGCGACGCGCTGCGCCGCCAGCAGGCGCAGCGAGCGGCAGCACAACCCGCAACCGACGTCATCAACGAGGAAATCAGCGATGCGAATTGAAGGAACCACGGCGCTCGTCACGGGCGCGGCCAGCGGCATCGGCAAGCGCTTCTGCGAGGCGCTGCTCGCGGCGGGCGCGGCGCGCGTGATCGCGCTCGACCACCAGGCGCCCGGCCTGCGCGCACTCGCCGACGCGCTCGCCGCGCCGACGCGGCTGCGCACGATGGCGGTCGACGTCAGCCAGGAACGCGCGGTCGCGGCCGCGATGGCCGAACTCGTCGACGCCGACACGGTGCCCGACCTGCTCGTCAACAACGCGGGCGTGTTGCGCGACGGCCGGCTCGCGACGCTCGACGCGCAGCGCTACGCGCGCAAGCTGCCGACTGCGCAGTGGGGCAGCGTGCTCGGCATCAACCTGACCGGGCCGTTCCTGCTCGCGCGGGAGTTCGTCGCGGCGCGGCTCGAAGCCGGCGCGACGACCGACGGCCTGATCGTCAACATCTCGTCGGTCAGCAGCGCCGGCAACGCGGGGCAGTCGAACTACGCGGCCGCGAAGGCGGGCCTCGACGCGCTGACCCGCACCTGGGCGCTCGAGCTTGCCGAGCACCGCGTGCGCGTCGCGGGCCTCGCGCCCGGCCTCACCGACACGCCGATGGCGGCCACGCTCGACGCCGCGACCCGCGCGCGGCTGATCGACGAGATGCCGCTCAAGCGGATGGTGTCGACCGACGAAATCTGGCTCGGGCTGCGCTTCATCATCGAATGCGACGCGTACGTCGGCCGCACGCTCGCGATCGATGGCGGCGCCGCGTTCGGCTGAGCGCCGGCTCGTGTTTCGCTTCGGATTTCGCTTCGGATAACGGATTTGTTTGATTCAACCAGGAGAACGCAAATGGCAGACCTCGACAATCACGACACCGTCTACACGGTCGTCATCAACGACGAAGAACAGTATTCGATCTGGCCGACCTACCGGCCCGTGCCCGCCGGCTGGCGCGAAGCCGGCAAGACCGGCACCGAGGACGAATGCATCGCCTACGTCGACGAAGTGTGGACCGACATGCGCCCGCTGAGCCTGCGGCGCTTTCTCGAACAAGCGCAGTCGCAGTCGTAAGCGCCGCCCTGCCGATACCCAGCCAAACTGACAGAGCGACGGAGCGTCCATGAACCACGAAACCGATCTTGATCTCGACTTCGATCTCGATCTTGCGCTGCTGAAATCCATCGCGGGCGACGACGTCGCCGCGCTCGCCCCCGACCGCGCGATCCCGCGCAGGCCGCCCGGCGCGGCCGCGCCGCTGTCGTTCGCGCAGCAGCGCCTGTGGTTCCTGCACGCACTGAACGAAAGCGGCGGCGGCTACACGATCGGCAGCGCGTTCCGGCTGCGCGGCACGCTCGACGAGGCGCTGTTCGTCGAATGCGTGAACGAACTGGTGCGCCGCCACGACGCGTTGCGCACCGCGATCCGCGTGCGCGACGGCTTGCCCGAGCAGCACGTGTGCGCGCCCGGCAGCGCCGACGTCGCGGTCGAGGACTGGAGCGGCCGCGCCGACGCCGCGCGGCACGCGACGCTCGTCGACGCGGCGCGCGCGCTGTTCGCGACGCCGTTCGATCTCGCGGCCGGACGCCCGTTCCGGCTGCGCATCGTGCGGCTGTCGGCGCACGAGCATGCGGTGCTGATGCATCTCGATCACCTGTTCGGCGACGCGACGTCGATGAGCATCCTGCTGCGCGAGCTGATCGGGCTGTACGATGCGCGGCGCGCGGGCCGCCCGCACGCGCTGCCGCCGCTCGGCATCACCTATGGCGACTTCGCCGCGTGGCAGCGCGCGGGCGGCGAGGACTGGGCCCGCGAACGCGCGTACTGGCGCACCCAGCTTGCAGGCGCAACACCGCTGGAGCTGCCGCTCGACGGCACGCGCGGCGTCCGCCCCACCAAACGGCGCCACGCGGCGCCGGCCGAGCGGCTGCTGTCGGCCGCGATTCCCGCCGATACCGTGGCGGCGCTCGAACGCATCGCGCGCGACGAACGCACGACGCTGTTCGCCGTGCTCGTCGCGGGCCTGATGGCGCTGCTCGCGCGCCATGCGAGACAGGACGACGTCGTGATCGGCACGTCGGTGTCCGGGCGCGATCGCATCGAGACGCAGGCGCTGGTCGGCTTCTTCGCGAACATGGTCGTGCTGCGCGGCGACCTGTCCGGCGATCCGGGCCTGCGCGAGCTGACGCGCCGGCAGACGGCCGTGATCCGCGACGCGATGAGCCACGCGGCGCTGCCGTACGACAAGCTCGTCGACGAGCTGCGCGTGCCGCGCGAAGCGGGCCGCAATCCGCTGTTCCAGGTCGCCGTCACGATGCTCGACCAGGCGCCCGACGCGACCTTCGCGCTCGGCGGCCTGACGGTCGAACCGATCGTCGCGCAGGAAGCGTCGCGCTTCGATCTCGAACTGTTCTTCGCGCGCGACGGCGACGGGCTCGCGCTCGCGTTGTCGTTCGACGCGGACCTGTTCGAGCGCGCGTCGGTCGAGCGGCTGGCCGCGCAGTTCGGCACGCTGCTCGAACACGCGGCGCGCATGCCCGATCTGCCAGTGTCGAGGCTCCCGCTGTCGAGCGAGCCGGCGGCGGACGACGCGCCGCACGCCGCCTGCGCCGACGCACGCTTCGAGCCCGTCTGCGAACGCGTGCGCGCCCACGCGCTCGCCCGGCCCGACGCGGTTGCGCTGCGGTTCGGCGACGCGACGCTCGATTACGGCACGCTCGACGCCCGCGCCGATGCGCTCGCGCACCGGCTCGTCGACGCCGGCTTCGGCCCCGGCGCGCGCGTCGGCCTGTGGTTCCGGCCCGGCTTCGACACGATCGTCGCGATGCTCGCCGTGCTGCGCGCGGGCGCCGCGTACGTGCCGCTCGATCCCGGCTATCCGGAAGCGCGCGTGCTGACGCTGCTGGAAGACGCGCGGCCCGCCGTCGTGCTCACCGAGCGCGCGCTCGCGGCGACGCTGCCCGCCGCCGCGCACGCGAACGCGGCGGTGTGGTCGATCGACGACGACGTCGCGAGCGCGCCACCCGTCGCGCCGGGACCGCTTCCCGCGCCCGACCCCGACGCGCTTGCGTACGTGATCTTCACGTCGGGCTCGACGGGCCGCCCGAAGGGCGTGTGCGTGACGGCCGGCAACCTCGCGCGGCTCTTCACATCCACGGCGCCGCTGTTCGGTTTCGACGAGACCGACGTGTGGACGCTGTTCCATTCGAGCGCGTTCGACTTCTCGGTGTGGGAGATCTGGGGCGCGCTCGTGCACGGCGGCGAGCTCGTGATCGTGCCCGAGGCGGTGCGCCGCACGGCCGACGCGTTCTACGACCTGCTGTGCGACGCGCACGTGACCGTGCTGAACCAGACGCCGTCGGCGTTCCGTCAGCTGATCGCCGAGGAGGAGCGCAACGGCCGCGAGGCCGAGCTCGCGCTGCGCCACGTGATCTTCGGCGGCGAGGCGCTGGAGCTGTCGAGCCTGCGCGGCTGGATCGACCGCCACGGCGACGACGCGCCGGTGCTCGTCAACATGTACGGCATCACCGAGACGACCGTGCACGTCACCTACCGGCGCATCACGCTCGCCGACGTGCGCGGCCGCAACGGCAGCCTGATCGGCGAGCCGCTGCCGGACATGACGATCCGGCTCGTCGACCCGCATCTGCAGCCGGTGCCGCCCGGCATGGTCGGCGAGATCCTGGTCGGCGGCGCGGGCGTCGCGCGCGGCTATCTCGGCCGCGACGCGCTGACGGCCGAGCGCTTCATCGTCGACGCCGCCGGCAACCGGCTCTACCGCAGCGGCGACCTCGGCCGCCTCGACGCGCACGGCCGGCTCGAATACCGCGGCCGCGCGGACCAGCAGGTGAAGCTGCGCGGCTTCCGGATCGAGCTCGGCGACATCGACGCGGCGCTGCGCGAGCATCCGGCCGTGGCCGATTGCGCGATCGTCGTGGCGGGCGCGGGCGACGCCGCCCAGCTCGCCGCGTATGCGGTGCCGCGCGACAGCGGCGGCGGCACGGGGGACGCAGCGCCCGACACCGCGCCCGGCTGGCGCGACAGCTTCGACATGATCTACAGCGCCGACGCGGCTGACGACGAGCTGCTCGACATCGTCGGCTGGACCGACAGCTACGACGGCGAACCGATCCCGCGCGACGAGATGCGGATGTGGCGTGACGAAATGCTCGCGCGCATCCGGGAACGGCCGCCGCGCCGCGTGCTCGAGATCGGCAGCGGCAGCGGCATGCTGTTGCTGCCGCTCGCCGCGTCGTGCGAGCGCTTCGTCGGGCTCGACTTCTCCGCGCAGGCGATCGCGCGGCTCGGCCGCGTCGTCGAGCGGCGCGGGCTGCGCACGGTGACGCTCATCGAGCGGGAAGCCGCCGCGCTCGACGGTCTCGATGCCGATTTCGACACGATCGTCATCAACTCGGTCGCGCAGTACTTTCCCGACGCCGCGTATGCGCTGCGCGTGATCGAACGCGCGCTCGACCATCTCGCGCCGAGCGGCCGGCTCATCGTCGGCGACCTGCGCAGCCTGCCGCTGCTGCGGCAGTTCCACGCCACGAAGCTGCTGCGCCGCACGGACGGCGCGTGCGACCGTGCCACGCTGCGCGCACAATTGAACCGGCTCATCGAGCAGGAGCTTGAGCTGCTGTTCGATCCGGCGCTGTTCGATGCGCTCGCCAGCCGGCGCGACGATGTGGCCGACGTCGACGTGCGGCTGAAGCATTTCGCGAGTGGTAACGAACTCGCGTCGTACCGCTACGACGCGATCATCACGAAGACGGGCGGCGAGACGGGTGTCGAAACGGGCAGAGAAGCGCGCACCAGCGCCACGCCGCGCGACGTCGGGGCGGCGGCCGCCGCCGATCTCCGCGCGCTGTGCGACGACGCGCGGCGCGCCGAAGCGGGCGTCGTCGCCCGGCACATTCCGAATGCCCGCGTCGCGCAGGCGAATGCGTTCGTCGCGTGGCTCGACGCCGATGACGATAGCGCGCCGCTGCCTGAGCACTTCGGAGCGAACGCGCGCGATGAAGCGGTCGATCCGGCGGCCGTCGACGCAGCGGTGGCGGCCACCGGTGTGGCGTGCCGGCTGCGCTGGTCGGCGAACGACGCGCACGGCGCATTCGACGCGTTCGTCGGATCGCTCGCTGCCGCACCCGGCGCATCGGCGGTGCGCGGCACGCGCGCCGCGTCGCTGTCCGACGACGACGATCTGCTGCGCTTCTTCAACGTGCCGTTCCGCCAGGCCAGCGACCTGCCGCGCACGTTGCGCGCGCATCTGCAAAAGCGCCTGCCTGCGCACATGGTGCCGTCCGCCGTGGTGCTGCTCGAGCGCCTGCCGCTCACGACGAACGGCAAGCTCGACCGCGCCGCGCTGCCGTCCGTGCAGCAGGCGGCGGCCGTCGCGGCCCCGAGCGCCGACGACACGCGCGACCCGGCGACCGCGACCGAGCGGGTGGTCGCATCGGTCTATGCGGACGTCCTCGGCATCGCGTGCGTCGGCCGCGCCGGCCACTTCTTCGAACTCGGCGGCCATTCGCTGCTCGCCACGCAGGTGGCCGCGCGGCTGCGCGACGAACATGGGATCGACCTGCGGCTGCGGACGATCTTCGACCATCCGACCGTGCAGGGCCTCGCGGCGGCGATCGATGCGGCCGCGGATGCGGTCGAGCCGGACGGCGTGCAACGGCTGGCCGACCCGAGCGGTGAGCCGCCGGCCGAACGGCCGGGCACGCCACCGGCAAGCGGGCGCGACGACGCGCTCGCCGCCTCGCCCTCGCCTGCGCAAGCGGCCACGCCCACCGCCGGTCCCGCCGCGCCGCTGTCGTTCGCGCAGCAACGCTTCTGGTTCCTCGACCGCCTCGCGGGCGGCGACAGCGCGCTGTATCACATCGCGTCCGCGCTGCGCCTGCGCGGGCCGCTCGACGTCGCCGCCGCGCGGCGCGCGATCGACGCGATCGTCGCGCGGCACGACAGCCTGCGCACGACGTTCGCGCTCGAAGGCGACGCACCGCGCCAGCGCGTGCATGCCGACTGGCGCCCCGAACTGCGCATCGTCGATCTCGCCGGCGCGGACGACGCGGCGCTGCGCGACGCCGCGCGCAGCTTCGCCCGCGAGCGCTTCGATCTCGCCGCCGCGCCGCCGCTGCGCGTCGGCCTGCTGACGCTCGGCGCGCACGACGCGCTGCTCGTCGTCGCGATGCATCACATCGTCTGCGACGGCTGGTCGCTTGGGCTGTTCGCGCGCGAGTTCGCGCACGGTTATGCGCACGACGCGCCGCTCGACCCGCTGCCGTTCGGCTATGCCGACTACGCGTCGCGCCAGCGCGCGGCGGCGTCCGGCGCGCGCCTCGACGCGGCGCTCGCGCGCTGGCGGCAGCGGCTCGCGGGTGCGCCCGAAGCGCTCGCGCTGGCGACCGACCGGCCCCGGCGCGCGCAGCGCAGCCACGCGGGCGGCAAGGTGTCGTTCACGCTGGACGCCGCGGAAACGGCCGCGCTGCGCGCGCTCGCGCGGCAGGCCGACACGACGCTGTTCGTCGTGCTGCTCGCGGGCTACGCGTGGCTCCTCGCGCGCGACGCGGGCCAGCACGAAGTCGTGATCGGCAGCCCGATCGCGCAGCGGCCGTCGCGCGACGCCGAACGCATGATCGGCTGCTTCCTGAACACGCTGCCGCTGCGCTGCGACTTCCACGGCGAGCCGAGCGCACGCGAAGCACTGGCCCGCCTGCGCGACGTCGTGCTCGACGCGTTCGAATGGCAGGACGTGCCGTTCGAGGCGATCGTCGCCGCGTCGGGCCAGGCGCGCACGCTCGACCGCACGCCGCTGTTCCAGGCGATGCTGGTGCTGCAGAGCGCGCCGCAGCATGCGATGCGGCTGCCGGGGCTCGCGATCGACGCGTTCGACGACGACGAGACGGCCGCGCAGTTCGAGCTGACGCTGTTCGCGCACGAGGACACGGCGTCCGGGCAACTGCGGCTCGACTGGCAATACGATGCGGACTTGTTCGACCGCGACACGATCGACGCGCTGGGCGCGCGGCTGCGCAGGCTGTACGCCGATATCGCCCGCGTGCCCGACGCGCCGCTCGCGCGGCTCGACGGCCTCGACGACGCGGCGCGCGCGCAACTGCTCGCGCTCGGCGACCGGCGCGCGGCGCGGCTCGACGCGCCGCTCGTGCATGATGCGATCGCGCGCCACGCGCGCGCCACGCCCGACCATCCGGCGCTCGTCGCCGCCGATCGCACGCTCGGCTATGCCGAACTCGACGCCGCCGCGAATCGGCTCGCGCGCGCGTTGCGTACGCGGGGCGTCGGCGCGGAAACCGTCGTCGCCATCGCGCTCGAACGCTCGATCGACGCCATCGTCGCGCTCGTCGCGATCCTGCGCGCGGGCGGCGTGTACGTGCCGGTCGATCCGGAGCAGCCGCCCGCACGCGCGGCGACGATCCTCGGCGAGGCGCGGCCCGCGCTCGTGATCACGCGCGCCGCGCTCGCGCCACGCTTTGCCGATGCGGCCCGCGCGGTGCTGCTCGTCGATCGCGACGCAGCCGACATCGCCGCGCACGATGCGTCGCCGCTCGATTCGCCCATGCATCCGGATGCGCTCGCCTACGCCCTCTTCACCTCCGGCTCGACCGGCGTGCCGAAGGGCGTCGCGATCAGCCATCGCAGCCTCGCCGCGTCGACGGCGGCGCGGCTCGCCGCGTACCCGCGCGTGGCGAGCATGCTGCTCGTGCCGTCGCTCGCCTTCGACAGCTCGATCGCCACGCTGTTCTGGATGCTCGCGAGCGGCGGCACGCTGCACCTTCCCGATGCCGACGGCGCGCGCGACCCGCGTGCGCTCGCGGCCACGGTCGAGCGCGGCCGCGTCGCGGGCTGGCTCGGCGTGCCGTCGCTGTACAAGCTCGCGGTGGACCTGTGCCCGGCGGCGCTCGCGCCGCTCGAAGTCGTCGTGCTCGCGGGCGAGACGCTGACCGCGAACGTGGTCGACGCCCACTACCGGCACGGCCCCGCGTGCCTGCTCGCGAACGAATACGGACCGACCGAGGCGACCGTCTGGGCCAGCGTGCAGTTCGTGAGCCGCGTGCCGGCCGGCGCCGCGCCGATCGGCGCACCGGTCGCGGGCAGCCGGCTCGTCGTGCTCGATGCACGCGGCGAACTCGCGCCCGTCGGCGTCGAAGGCGAGCTCTACATCGGCGGCGCCGGCGTCGCGCGCGGCTACCTCGGCCGCCCCGGGCTCACCGCCTCGCGCTTCGTGCCGGACCCGTTCGCGCACGGCGAACGGCTGTACCGCACCGGCGACCGGGTCCGCTGGCGCCGCGACGGCACGCTCGACTTCATCGGCCGGCGCGATGCGCAGGTCAAGCTGCGCGGCATCCGCATCGAGCTGACCGAGATCGACGCCTGCCTCGCGTCGCATCCGTGGGTCCGGCAGGCGGCCGCACGCGTCGTCACGCACGACGACGACCGCCAGGAACTGATCGCCTACGCGGTGCTGACGGACGACGCCGGCACGCACGACGCAGCCGACACGCTGCGCGCGTATCTCGCCGCGCACCTGCCTGCCGCCGTCGTGCCGGCGCGGGTGCTCGCGATCGACGCGCTGCCCGTCAACGCGAACGGCAAGCTCGACCGCGACCGCCTGCCCGCGCCCGCGCAGGCCCCCGCCGCCGCCCGTGACGAAGCCGGCAGCCCGACCGAAGCCGCGCTGCGCGCGCTGTGGGAGGACACGCTCGGCCACCCGGTCGACTCGCTGCACGCGGATTTCTTCACGCTCGGCGGCGATTCGCTGCTCGCCGTCAAGCTGGTCGCGCAGATCGAGCGCCGCTTCGGCGTCGCGCTGCCGCTCGCCACGCTGTTTTCGCACGCGGGCGTCGCGGCGCTCGCCGCGGCCGTCGATCGTGCCGCGGATGCGTCGAACGTGACACCCGTGCGAGCGGACGTCGCGTCCGGCGCCGCGGTGATCCCGCTCGGCGGCGACGCGCACGCTCACCGCGCGACGATCGCGCTGCTGCCCGACATTTCCGGGCTCGTCGTGTCGCTCGTGCCGCTCGCCACCGCGCTCGGCGCGCGCTATCGCGTACTCGGGCTGCAGGCGGCCGGGCTCGACGAACATGCGACGCCGCTCGCCGACGTCGAAGCCATTGCCGCCGCGCATGCGCGCACGCTCGTCGACGCAGGCGCGGCGGGTGCTGAAAATGCGCCGCTCGTGCTCGTCGGGTATTCGTGGGGGGCGAGCGTCGCCGCGTGGGTCGCGCGTGCGCTCGAACGCGACGGCGCCCCCCCGTGCCTCGTCGTCGCGCTCGACGCACCGCCCGCGAGCGATGCCGCGTTCGCCGCGCAGTTGCCCGCCGACGAGCCGGGCCTGCTCGAATACATGACGACCGCGCTCGCCGAATCGCTCGGCCGCGACCTGCGGATCGACGCGGCCGCGCTCGCGCCGCTCACGCACGCCGAGCGGATCGACGCATTCGCCGCACGGCTGAAGGCGAGCGGCGTCGTGCCGCCCGACGTGCCCGCGAGCCGGATCGCGCGAATGGTCGACGTGTACCGCGCGAACCTCGCCGCCGACAAGGCGCTGGCGAGCCGCCCGGCGCCCGCGCCGCTCGGCGTGCCGGTCGCCGTCTGGGTCAGCGACGGCGGCACGCACCCGGCCGGCGCTGACGCGGATCTCGGCTGGGCGGCGCACACGGCGGCGGGCGTCTCGCTCCATCGCGCGGCGGGCGACCACCTGAGCATGGTGCGCGGCGCGCACCTGGCCCCGCTCGCCGCCGCGCTCGCCGCGCGCATCGACGCGGCGCTCGACGCCGCCCGCATGCGCAACGCAGCAAGCTGATCCTTTCACGCATTTTTTTCAACGCCGAGGAGCAACACCCATGTTCTTTCCGCCCGAGCAGTTCCCTGCGCTTCAAGCTGTCGCGCAGGGCTGGGAAACCATCCTGCACGAGCTCGACGGGCTCGCGCAGGCCGCCTTCATGAAGTGGCCCGAGACGAACATCTACGATGGCAACTGGACGGTCTTTCCGCTGTTCAAGCTCGAGCAGCGCGTCGAGCAGAACTGCCTGTTGTGCCCGGAGACGGCGCGCCTGCTCGAAACCGTGCCCGGCCTGGTGAACGCCGGGTTCTCGTCGCTCGCGCCGGGCACCTACATCGGCCCGCACTACGGCTACACGAACGAGGTGCTGCGCTGCCATATCGGCCTGAAGCCGTCCGAGAACTGCGCGATCCGCGTCGGCCCGGAGGTGCGCGGCTGGAGCGCCGGATCGTGTCTCGTGTTCGACGACACCACCGAGCACGAGGCATGGAATCGCGGCACGAAGACGCGGGTCGTGCTGCTGTTCGATTTCAAGCGCGATCCGTCGCGCACCGTCACGTTCCCGGCCGAGGTTCACACCTACTGAGCGAATCGGCAGCGCGAACCGGCGGCGGCGTGCCGCCGGCCGCGTTCGCGCGGTCAGCGCCGCGCGCCGCGCACCTTCGCCTGCGCGGCGAACAGCGCGCGCGTCAGCCGTGACAGCAGTCGCACGTGCGGCGGCTGCCAGTTCAGGTCCATGTCGTGACGGGTGTACGCGCCCGCGTCGGCCGCCGCCTGCGCGGACGGAGCGTCCGGCTCGAACACGTCGCCGGGGCAGCACAGCGTCGTCGGCCAGGCGGCCACGCCGCTGCGCTCGATGCACATCGTGAAGAAGCGCGGCCCCGTCGTCGCCGCGATCTGCACCGCCGCGCTCTCGCGGAGGCGCGCCGGCAGGTCGTCGAGCGGCGCGCTCGCGCCGTCGCGCAGCGCGTCGTGCACGGTGCGCCACAGCGGATGGCCGGGCGCGCTGCCGATCAGCGCGTTGTTGTAGCCGCGCGTGGCCGACAGCACGAGTTCGCGGCCGTCGAGCAGCGCATCGACGGGCCGCAGGCTTTCGATATCCATGTCGGCATACACGCCGCCGAGCGTGTCGAGCACGCAGTAGCGCGCGCTGTCGATGCGCTGGATGTCGTGCGCGAACGCATCGTAGCGCGGCAGGAACCAGCGCTGGTGCGTGGCGACGTGTTCGCGCAGCGTGCGCGCATCCCACACGCGCAGCGTCCAGTCGGGATGATGGCGTTGCCACGATTCGCGGTAGCGCCGGTACTTGTCCGGCAGCAGATGCTCGCCCTGATACCAGATCTGATGAAGCGTTTTCGGGATGGGGGGCACGATGTCCTCGTCGCTGGATTGAAGGGTTTCCCCAGGCGGAGACGACGCATCAGCCATCGACCGCTTCGCGTGCGCGCCTGGATGGCACGCCATGCTCGTCCGGGCCTTCGCGAACCTCGTCATGCGCCGTGTCGCCCGCGCGCGACGCGAGCCGCCGCGCGATCCGCGCCTGCAGCGCATCGAGCAGCACGAACGCGACGGGCACGAGCAGCAGGCTCAGCGCGGTCGACGTGACGAGGCCGCCGATCACGGTGATCGCCATCGTCGAGCGGAACACGTCGCCCTGTGCGTCGAACGCGAGCGGCAACAGCCCGCCCATCATCGCGAACGTCGTCATCACGATCGGCCGCGCGCGCTTGCGGCAGGCGTCGACGATCGCGTCGATGCGCGACAGCCGCTGCCGCTCGCGCGCGACGAGCACGTACTGCACGAGCAGGATCGAGTTCTTCGTGCACAGGCCCATCAGCATCAGCAGGCCGACGAGCGACGCCAGCGACAGGCTGAGCCCGCTCAGCGCGAGCGTCGCGGCCGCGCCGCCGAGCGACAGCGGCAGCGCGACGAGCACCGTCGCCGGCAGCACGAAGCCGCCGAACAACAGCACGAGGATGCCGTACACGCATGCGAGGCCGAACAGCATCGCGTAATAGAAGCCGCCGAACAGCTCGTCGAGCGATTCCGCGTCGCCGCTCGCGCTGCGGCGCACGCCGACCGGCAGGTCGCGCAGCGCCGGCAGCCGGTCGACCTGCGCGATCACGTCGCTGAGCGGTCGGTCGGCGAGCCCGACGTCGAGCGTCACGTAGCGTTCGCCGTCGCGACGGTCGATCTGCGCGGGCTCGCTGTCCTCGACCAGGCGTGCGACGCTCGCCAGCGGCACGCTGCCGTCGCGCCCCGGCACCGTCAGCCGGGATAGCCAGTCGCCCGTGCCGTCCGCCGCATGCACGCGCACCGGCACCTGCCTGCCGCCGACGTCGAGCCGCGGCAGGCGCTCGGGCGTGTCGCCCGCGGTCGCCACCCGCAGCGCGTCGGCCGCCGCGTCGCGCGTGACGCCGAGCGCGGCGGCGTGCGGCCCGTCGAGCACGACGGCGAGCGCCGGCCGGCGCGAAGCCGCCGTCGAGGCGACCGCGCCGAGCCCGGGCGCCGCGCGCAGCGCGCGCTCGACACGGCGCGCGGTGTCGTCGAGCAGGCCGCCGTCGCGGCTCGACAGCACGATCGACACCACCTTGTCCGTCTGCTTGTCGCCGACCGTGAAGCGCACGCCCGGCACCGCGGCGAAGCGGCGCGCGAGCTCGGCCTCGACCTGCGCCTGCGAGCGCGCACGCGACGCGGGCGGTGTCAGCGCGAACGTCAGCACGGCCGCATTGGTTGCGTCGCCCGCCGCGCCGCGCTCGCCGATCGTCGTGTACACCGACGCGATCTCGGCCATGCCCACGGCTGCGCGCCGCGCGGCCTCGGCGGCGACGCGCGTCGCGTCGAGATCGCTGCCAGGCGGCGCCTGCACGCCGACGACGATCTCCGCGCGATCCTGCGCCTGTAGGAACGCCTTCGGCAGCGCCGCGAGCGCCACCAGCGACGCGCAGACGAACGCCGCGCCGACCAGCAGGCAGCGCCACGGCCGCGCGACGCACCACCGCACGCACGCGAGATAGCCGCGCATCGCGCGGCCGTCGTCGTGCGACGGCGGCGCGCGGCGCAGCCCGTACGCGGCCATCATCGGCGTGAGCATCCGCGCGACCGCCAGCGATGCGAGCACGGCCGCCGCCGCGGTCCAGCCGAACTGCTTGAAGTAGCGGCCGATCGCACCGCTCATGAACGCGGTCGGCAGGAACACCGCGACGAGCGTGAGCGACGTCGCGATCACCGCGACGCCGATTTCGCGGGCGCCGTCGAGCGCCGCGACGCGCGGCGGCTTGCCGTCGCCGAGGTGGCGCGCGATGTTCTCGACTTCGACGATCGCGTCGTCGACGAGCACGCCGATCACGAGAATCAGCGCGAGCATCGTGAGCTGGTTGAGCGAGAAACCGAGCCATGCCATCGCAAGAAACGCGGGCAGAATCGACAGCGGCAGCGCCGACGCCGACACGAGCGTCGCGCGCCAGTCGCGCAGGAACAGCCACACGATCACGACGGCCAGCACGCAGCCCTCGTACAGCGCGGACATCGCGCCGTCGAACACGCGCTGGATCGGCTCGACGTAGTCCGCCACGGCGCGCACCTCGACGCCCGGGTGCGCGCGCCGCAGCCGCTCGATCGCGTCGCGCACGCCCTGCGCGACGCGCACTTCGTCCGCGCCTGGCGTCTGCATCACCTGCACGCCGATCACCGGCCGGCCGTCGAGGAGCGCTGCCTGCGTCGGGTTCGCGGTCGCGTCGCGGATCGTCGCGAGATCGGCGAGCGTCGCGCGCCGGCCGTCGCCCAGCGCCAGGTCGAACGCACCGAGCGCCGCGACGCCCGAGGCCGCCTGCGCCATCCGCACCGACTGCGCACGGCCGTCGATATCGACGCGTGCGGCGGGCGCATCCGCGAGCCGCGCGCGCACCTGCTTCGCGACGTCGCCCGCATCGATGCGCAACCCCTGCAGCGCGACGGGATTCAACGCGACGTCGATCTGCCGGTCAACGCCGCCTTGCCGCACGACCCGCGCGACACCCGGCACCGCGCGCAGCGCCTTGCTCAGCGTCGAATCGACGAACCATGACAGATCCACCGGATCGAGCCGTGCCGACGACACCGCATAGACGAGCAGCACGCGCTCCATGCGCTCTTGCGCGACGACCGGTTCCGGCAGGTCCGGCGGTAGCTGGCCGCGCACGCGGCCGACGGCGGCGCGCACGCGCTCGAGCGCGTCGCGCGGATCGGCCTCGAGCGCGAACTGGACCGTCGTGTGCGAGCGGCCGTCTGTCACGCGCGACAGCACGCGCTTGACCGCGCCGAGCCCGGCCACGCCCTGCTCGATCGGCCGCGTCACGTCGCGCTCGAGCTGCGACGGCGTCGCGCCGGGCAGGCTCGCGTCGATCGCGATGACGGGCGCATCGACGCTCGGCAGCTCGGCGACCGGCAACGCGCGAAAGCCCAGCGCGCCGCCGATGCACAGCAGCGCGAACAGCAGGATCGTCGGCAGCGGCCGGCGCACCGACCATTCGAGAAAGTTCATCGCGCGCCCTCGTTTCCTGCGACGCGCTCGGGTGCAGATGCAGATGGGGGTCGCTTTGCAGCGGCCGGCTCACCGTGCTGGCCGGCGTCGCCGCCCGCGACAATCGTCACCGCGTCGCCTTCGTCGAGCAGGCCCGCGCCCGACGCGACGACGCGCGTGTCCGGCCGCAAGCCCGCGAGCACCTCGACGCGGCCATCCTGCGCACGGCCGCGCACGAGCTTGACCGGGTGGACGCGCTGGCGCGCGTCGACCGTCCACGCGTAATGAAAGCCGTCGCGCGCGACCACCGCCGCGTCGGGCAGCGTGAGCGCGCGCGTGCGCCCCGTCACGATCGCGCCGGACGCGAAGCCGCCCGCCTGCAAGCCAGCGTCCGCCGGCAGGTCGACGTAGACGATGCCCGCGAGCGTCGCCTTGTCGAGCACGGGCGCCACCTGGCGCACGACGCCGCGCGCGGTGCCGCCGTTTGCGCGCGCGAGTTCGACGGGCTGCCCCGGGCGAACCGCGGCAAGCGCGCTCGCGCCCAGTTGCGCACGCCACTCGAGCCGGCCGCCGCGGATCAGCGTGAACAGCGTCGCGCCGGCGGCAGGCACCGCGCCCTCGATCGCCTTGCGGGCCGCGATCACGCCGTCGTCGGGCGCGCGCACGATCGCGCGGCGCAACTGCAGCTCGACGCCCGCGAGACGCGCACGCGCGCCGGCCAGCTGGGCGACGCTCACCTTCTGCTGCGTTTGGGCCTTGATCAGCTCCTGCCGGCTGATCGAGCCGGTTTCGTCGAGGGTCCTCGCGCCGTCGAGCTGCGCGCTCGCCTGCGCGAGCCGCGCATTCGCCTCGGCGACGGCCGCGTCGGCGTCGGCACGCTTTACCGCGAGGCCGGCCGTGTCGAACCGCGCGAGCACCTGTCCCTTGCGGACCCGGTCGCCGACGCGCGCATCGACGGCCGCGAGCGGCAGCTCGCCGGGCGCCGCCAGCTCGATCTCGTCATAGGCGGCAATGGCGCCGCTTGCCTCTTCGCGCGTCTCCCAGTCTCGCACGTCGGGCGCGACGAGGCGCACGCCGAGCGCGGCGTGACCGGCGGTGGCGGCATCGGATGAATCGCCGGTTCGGGGCGAGGCCGCGTTTGTGCCCGCATCAGTGCCCGCGTTCTTGCCCGGGTGAGCGGCCAAATCAGCCGACGGCGCGCTCGGCTGAGACGGTCCGCACCCGCCGGCGAGCATCGCGGCAACGATCGTCAGCGCTGCCGCGCGCGTGGTGTGCCGGCCGGTCATCGCGCCGCCTCGCTTACGATCCGCGTGCCGCCCGCCGTGCGCGCGTCGCTCGCAGCGGGCACATCGCCCGTCGCCTGCTCAGGCTTCGCCGCCGGCGCAGCGTGCGCCGCATCCGTCCGGGCGTGCCCATCGTCCGCTGCGCCGACCGCCTGCCAACCGCCGCCAACCGCGCGGTACAACGCCACCCATGCCTGTGCGCGCTCGAGCTGCGCGGACGCGACCGACTGCCGGCTCGTCACGTACTGCCGGCGCGCGGTCTCGACTTCGAGCACGTCGCTCGAGCCCACGCGAAACCGCCGCTCGACGGTCTGCGCGTAGCGCTGGTAGTTCTCCTGCGCGACGAGCGCGGCCCGTTCACGCCCAACCGATGCCTCGACCCGCACCAACGCGTTTTCGACTTCCATCACTGCCTGCCTGACCTTTCGTTTGTAGTTTGCGAGCGCCTCGTCGTAGCGCCCGCGCGCCCCTTCGACGCGCGCCGCGCCGGTGCCGCCGTCGAACAGCGGCAGCGTGAGCGTCGGGCCGAACATCCACGGCCGCAGCGTCAACGACTGGCCGCCGCCGACCTGATAGCGGTCGATCTCGATCGAGCCGGACAGCGACACCGACGGCAGGCGCGCCGCGATCGCCGCGCCGATCTCCGCATTGGCCGCCGCCAACGTGCGCTCCGACGCACGCACGTCGGGCCGCTGCTCGATCGTGCGCGCCGGCAGCGTGTCGAGCGCACCGCCGCGCGGCTCGGGCACCGTCGCGTAGCCCACCGCGAGCCGCGTGTCGAGCGCATCGCGCGACAGGCCGGTCAACGCGACGAGCTCGTTGCGGTCCGCCTCGCACTCGGCGCGCTGGCGCGCCAGCACGTCTTCGCCCTCCGCTAGCGACGCCTGCGGCAGCGTCGCATCCGTCGGCGACAGGAAGCCGGCTGTGACGCGCTGCCGCGTCACGGCGTCCGTCGCGGCGCGCGAGCGCTGCTCGTCCTCCTGCGCGGTGACGAGCGATTCGCACGCACGCGTGCGGAAATACGCGTCGGCCACGTCGGCCGCGACGCTCACGCGCGCGTCATGCCATTCGCCGACGCGCGAGGCGACGCGCGCATCGCCGGCCTGCAGCCCGCGCCGCGCCTTGCCAAACAGATCGAGTTCCCACGACGCCTGCAGGCCCGCGCGCGACGTGTCGAGCTCGCCGCTCTGCACCGACGTCGACTGGCTGACGTCGTTCGACGTCACCGCCTGCGTATTCGCGTTCGACCGGTTGAACGACGCGATGCCGTCGAGTTTCGGCAGCAGGCCGGCCACGCTGCTCGCGCGGCTCGCCCGCGCCTGCCGCATCCGCGCGAGCGCCGCGTCGATCGTCGGGCTGTCCGCCTGCGCCGCGTCGATCAGCGCCGTCAGCGCCGGATCGTCGAACTGCCGCCACCAGTGCGCGAGCGCGACGACGCTGCCGTCATGCGGCAGCGTCGCGTGCCACGCGGCAGGGATCTTCAGCGACGCCGCGTCGGGCGGCCGGTACGTCGGCCCGAGCATGCAGCCGGGCAGGATGACGAGCAGCGCAACGAGCGACGCACACGACGTTAAGCGCATCAGGAAGCCTGAACCGGCGCATCGTCGCGACGCGACCGGATGAAGCCCGCGAGCGCCGCGGCCGTCGCGCCGCGCTGGAGCGCGCCGAGCTCGAACTCGACGCCATAACGCGATTTCAGTTCGACGAACGAGCGAATCAGCGCGAGCGACGTGCCGCCGAACCCGAAGAAATCGTCGTCCGGCCCGATGCCCTTGAGCCCGATCCGCTCGCGCCACACCTGCAGCACGGCGGCCAGTTCGTCGGTGCGCGGCGCGTCCGCGTCCGGTTGCGCGGCCGGCGCCCACGCCGCCGTTTCGGGCGCGGGCAGCGCGCGCTTGTCGATCTTGCCGTGCGCGGTCAGCGGCAACGCGGCCAGCACGACGTAGGCCGACGGCCGCATGTGATCCGGCAGATGCGCGGCCGCGCGCGCCTTCAGGCCGGCTATCGTCGCGTCGGTCGTGCGCTGCGCATCGTGCGCCGGCACGACGTACGCGACCAGTCGACAATCGCCTTCGCCGTAGTCGTGGCCGCCCACGTGGCACGCATCTAGCCACCCACCCTGCATCAGCGTCGCCTCGATCTCGCCGGGCTCGATCCGGAAGCCGCGAATCTTCAGTTGCTCGTCGGCGCGGCCGACGTACACGTATTCGCCGTCCTCGTCGCGCCGTGCGAGGTCGCCCGTCCGGTACGCACGCACCGGCTCGCCCGTTAGCGGGCAGCGCAGTTGCACGAAGCGCGCCGCGGTCAGTTCGGGCCGGTTCAGGTAGCCGCGTGCGACGCCGTCGCCCTCGACGTAGATCTCGCCCGTCGCGCCGTCGGCGACGGGCCGCCCGTGCGCGTCGAGCAGGTGCAGCCGCAGGTGCGGCAGCGGCAGGCCGATCGGGCTTGCCGCCGCCTGCGTGTCGCGTGGCGTGATCCGCTTGAACGACACGTGCACGGTCGTCTCGGTGATGCCGTACATGTTGATGAGCTGCGCACGCGCGTCGCCGTGGCGCGCGAGCCACGGCGCGACCAGCGACGGCGGCAGCGCTTCGCCGCCGAAGATCACGTAGCGCAGCGCGAGCGGCACGGACGCGCCGCGATCGACCGCATCGAGTTGCCGGAACGCCGACGGGGTCTGGTTGAGGATCGTCACGCGGTGGTGCGCGAGCCAGCGGTGGAATGCGGCCGGCTCCCGCGACACCGCGTACGGCACGACGGCGACCTGCGCGCCGGTCAGCCACGCGCCCCACACTTCCCACACCGAGAAGTCGAAGCCGATCGAGTGGAACAGCGACCACACGTCGGACGCGTCGAATTCGAACCACGCGCGGGCCTGCTCGACCAGGTGCAGCACGTTGCGATGCTCGACCATCACGCCCTTCGGCTGGCCGGTCGAGCCCGACGTGTAGATCACGTACGCGAGATCGTCCGGGCTCGATTCCGGATCGACGTAGCCGTCCTCGGACGCACTCGCCGCGAGCGCGGGCAGCATCGCGTCGAGCGCGAGCGCGCGCACGTTCGCCAGGTTCTCGCCGGGCAGCCGCTCGAGCGTGTCGGACGTGCAGACGACGACTTCGACGCCGCTGTCCGCGACGACGTGCGCGATGCGTTCGCGCGGATAGGCCGGATCGATCGGCAGATAGGCGCCGCCCGCCTTCAGGATGCCGAGCAGCGCGACGAGCATGTCGACGCCGCGCGTCATGTAGAGGCCGACGAGCGCGCCGCGCGCGACGCCCCGTTCGCGCAGCTCGCGCGCGAACGCCGACGCCAGGTGGTCGAGCTCCGCATAGGTCAGCCGTCGCGTCGCGTCGGACGCCGCGATGCGCGCCGGGAATTCGCGCGCACGCTGGGCGAACGCGTGATGCAGCGAGCGGCCGTCCGGACGACGGCGCTCCGTCACGCGAGGGTCGCCTCGGGTCGATTCGGAAACGTGCACTGCAATCCCCCTTTTCAACGAACGGCGGAGCGCCCGGACGGGCGACCGCATCAGGCACCGGATACGCCGATTGAAACATCGGCACATCGCGCTGTCTGTCGCAGAAAAGTGGGACAGTTGCCCGCGGCGGAGCCGTCGTCCCCGCGCCGGCGGCACGGCGGCCATCCAGCGCGTGTCCCGGCTATCCGTTACAGACGCCGCTGCGGCCGGGTGTTTAAATCACGTCGGCATCCGCGGGCCCGTTCGCGCTCGTCACGCACGTTCGCCCGGAGTTCGATCCATCCATCGCGGAGCGGGCCGCCGCCAGGACCGCGTGCCGTGCCATGCTCGTTGCGAACAGGCCCCGGCGCGCAAGCGCCGGTTCAACGTCACCAGGAATTTTTCATGGAGTTCAGCAGACTGTTCACCCACATCGGCGAAGCGATCTCGAGCAGCGGCAGCCGACGCTTTCCCCGGATGATGTACAGCCTGATCTTCGCGGCGGTCCCCGTCGACGGGATCCGCCTGTCGGCGCTCGCGGTCGACGGCGATCTCAAGGTGCGCAGCATCGGCGCCGTCGGCGAGACGCTCGCGCCCACCGGTCCGTCGCGCGCCGGCGCAGGCCGGCCGTCAGCGGCACGGACGGCTTCGGGCGGCAGCCATCTGTATGTCGACGACACGCTAGCTTGCCCCGCCCAGACCCACGCGCTGCTCGAGCGCTTCTTCGATACGCACGACGCGATCGCGCCGCCGCCCGGCCCGCAATTCCATCTCGCGAGCGGCCAGCACGACCACTGCTACCTGATCTCGCTGTATCGCGCGAATGCGTTCGACGATTTCTCGCCGCAGGAGCGGACCTTCCTCAAGGACTTCTCGCGCGTGCTGTTCCCGATCGTCGCGAGCCACGTCGCGGCGCTCGATGCCGATACACCGGCCGCCCGTTCCACCGCCGACGCGGCCGCGGCGACGCAAACCGGCCGGGAGCGCCTCGCGCGACGGTTCGCCGAGCGCCTGCGGCAAGCGGGCGTCAAGTTGTCGACGCGGGAGATCGAGGCATGCACCGCGCTGCTCTCCGGCGACACGGTGTCCGCCATCGCCCGGCGCTTCGCGCTGCGCGAAAGCACCGTCGAGACCTACCTGAAGCGCGCGGCGGTCAAGCTCGGCTTCGGCGGGCGTCACGGGCTCACCCGTTGGATGCTCGATGAGGCAGGCGACGGCGGCCCGCCCCGGCTCGAGCGCGCGTCGCCGCTGATCGGCGTCTGACAGGACGTTTCAACAGGCTTCACGGCGATGTTGGCCGGGCGTCGTGCCGGCCGACTTCGACCGATGTGACCTGCGCGACGGGTTGGTCAAGCTCGCCGACGGTCCGGCGTGCCGGCGGCCCCTTCCACGTTCGGATTCCGAAGTTTGCGCCGAACCACCGGCACGTGCGCGCGCCGTGGCGCTTCGCGCATCACTCGTGATCCGCGAAAAACTGCAGCGCGCGCGACGCCGACGGCGCCGCCGCGCGGAACAGCTTCGGATGACTGCCGCCGACCTCGACCTCGAGTCGCGCGCCCGGGATCCTGCCGGCGACGAACACCGATCCGCCGCAATGCGCGACCTCGTCGTCGTCGCCCGCGACGACGAAGGTCGGCACGCCGACGCGCGGCAGCAGCGCAAGCGTGTCGACCTTGTTGAGCGCATCGCTCAGCTTCGCATACCGGTACATCAGTTCCGCATTCGCATACGGATAGAGCGCCGCGTGCGCGATCTCTGCCGGCACGGTCACGAGCGTCGACGGATCGGCGAACATGCGCTGCAGATCGTACGCTACGTCGCGCCCTTGCGCGGCGGCTTCCATCAGCCACGCGTAGTTGCGCTGATGTTTCGTGCGCAGCGCGTCGTCCGACAGGTTGTAGTCGCCATACCACAGGCTCAGCGACGCCGTCCGCGCCGGCTGCGCGAGCGCCGCCTGCAACGCGACGACGGCGCCGCCGCAGATGCCCATCAGGTGCGCCCGGCTGACGTCGAAACGATTCATCACCGCGAACAGGTCGTCGACCTGCGCATCGACGTCGGTGCGCGCCGCGTCGAACGCGTCGCATGCGCCGAACAGCGTGCGCGTCTCCCAGGTCAGCACGAAGTGGCGCTCGGCGAGCGCATCGAACCAGCGCTGGCACAGGTCGAGCGGCATCCCGCACGGCAACGCGAGCACGACCGCGGACCGGTCGCGCCGTGCGCCCGCATACGCGGACAGCGCGACGCCCGGTTCGCGTGCGATCCGCACGCGCTCGACACCGGCGCCCAGCGCATCGAAATCGAAGTCGTCCACGGCGCGCTGCGCATCGGCCAGCCGTTCCGGCGTGTCGAAGTGGTCGTACCGGTAGTCGAACGCGGCGCTGATGCGCCGGCTCATCAGCAGTTCGAACGACGAAAGACGCGTGGCGCCGTCGGGATCGAACCGCACGTCGCGCGCGCCGATGCAGGCGAACGCGTGCGCGACGATGCGCTGCGCGTCGTGTGCGCCCGACGCCGGGCGATCCGACGGATCGTCGAACAGACACAGGCGAACGGGCCCCGGCAGGCTCGCGGCGAGATGCCGGAACGCGCGGATCGTGCCAGGCACGCGCACGTCGAGGGTCGAGTCGTCCAGTACGGCGGCGGTCGAGTGTTGCATGAAGGGATTCCAGGCGATCGATGACGGAAGAGACGTACCGGCGCTCAGGCCGACACGTCGATTGAAGCACCGCTGCGCGGCGCTGTCTGCAACGGAAAGCCGGGACAACCGCGCGCATTCGGAGCGGCGGCTGCCGCGGTGGCGCGCCCGGCCGGCGCGCGTGCGCCGCCGTCCGTCAGGCGGCCGACGCGTACGGCACGTAATCGTCGAAATCGTCGATCATCCATTTCCTGAGCCCGTGCCGTCCGCTGATGCCGAGCTTGACCGCCGCGCGCTTGATGTAGGTTTCGATCGTGCTTTCCTTCACGCCGAGCGCGTCGGCCATCTCGCGCAGCATCTTGCCCGCCAGCAGCCCGAGGCACACTTCGCTTTCGCGCGCCGACAGCACGACCGACGCGCGCGCGAGCCGCGCCTCGAACTCGCGGCGCAGCGTCTCGCTCCCCTTTGCACCGGTCGCCGGATCACGCGGCGCCCTGCACGCCGGCGCGCCATGCCGCCGCGTCGACGCATGCCACTCGACGAGCGGCAGCAGCGTATCGGCGAAGTTTTTCAGGAACGACATCTCCTGCAGCGAAAAGTCGCGATGCGACAACGTGCGATGCAGCGAGATCACGTAGCGGCGATTGTCCTTGCGCGACACGAGATGGCACTGGAATCCCGCGCCCGTGCCGCGCGGCGGCGTCGCGTCACCGCGCCGCGCGAGCGGGTCGATGTGAATCAACTGCCGATCGCTGGCGGACACGATCCAGCTCACCAGCGGATGCCCGGCCGGGTCGCGCTCGACCTGCTCCGCGGGCGGCACCATCCGCAGGCCGTCGCGGGGCGTGCCGGACGCGCCGAGCGATTGCACGTCGACGACCTTGCCCGCCGGCTCGTTGAGCGTCCATTCGGTGATCCCGGTGATCGCGAGCGGAACCGACCCGGCCAGCAGCGCGTGCATGTCGGATGCGAACCGCTCACTGCCCGCGCTCGAAATCACCTTGCCGAGCTTCGCGAAGACTTCGACCATCTGACTCTCCTTGTAATGCGTGCTTGAAGGCGGCGACGCGACGCCGGCGCGGCTCACGCCGCGCCCGTTGCATCGCCACGCTTGGGGTTCCCGTCAGCTCGACGCCAGGTCGTGCGCGGGCCCGACGGCGGCCTCGGCCTCGGCTGTTTCGCCGCGCACCACCTGTTGCCACCACTGCGCGAAGCGCTCGACAGACGGCGGCCGGATCATCGTGTAGTGATTGCCGGGACAGCGCCACAGGGCCATCCGCGGCGCGAAGCGCCGCCAGCCGGACAGCACTTCATCGGGCACGAGACTGCGCGCCGGGTCGTCGCAGTCGGCGGCGAGCACCAGCTTCGCGCGCCCGGCATAGACGTCGGCCGGCCGGTACGCGGTGCGCAGCGCCGTCCCGTAGGTGCGCACGATGCCTTGCACGTCGCGCGGCCCGGAGCCGCCGCGGATGATGCGGGCGTCGACCATCCCGCGATGGAGCATCGCCCACTGCCCGCGCCGGTCCGCGCGAAACAACGCGTCGCGCTCGATGCCGAGCGGGCGGCCGGTCGCCTGTTCGAGCGCATGCACGAGATTCCACACAACGCTCGCGAACGTGTACTGACGACCCAGCCGGCCGACCGACGCCGGCGCCTCGGTGTCGACGATCGTCAGCGACGCGGGCGGGCGGCCGCCCGCCTGCAGCCGGCACGCGATTTCCAGCGCGACCCAGCCGCCGAACGAGTGGCCGATCAGGTGCACCGGCTCGCGCGCGTCGGCCGCCAGTCGTTCGACGACCGGCAGGTAAGCCGCCGCCGCCGCGGCGACGCTCACGTGCGGCGCAAGCACGCCGTCGAGGCCGCGCGGCTGAAGGCCGTGCATCGGCCAGCCCCGCTCCACCGCGATCGTGAACGGCAGGAACGTCGCGACGTTGTCGCCCGCCCCCGGAATCAGCACGACGGGCGCGTAACCGGGCGTCCCGCGCTGGATCGGCAGGTGTGGGAGATAGCCCGTCTGCGGCGGGTGGGCGGTGCGTTCGCCGCCGCCGTCGGCCGCCGCGGCACGCGCGTCCTCCAACGCATGCGCGATCGCACGGCCGAGCGCCGGCGCGACGCCGCCCGCCGCCGGGTACCGCGCCGGCACGTCGACGACGCGGCACACGCCGGGCTCGAGCCGTGCCGCCCAGCCGTCGGCGCGAGCCGGCAACGTCGCGGCATCCGCGCCGGCACTGTGCAGCGCGAACCAGTGAACGGGCAGCGACAGCGAAAACGGCTCGTAATGCGCGAAGGCGTGATCGAGCGCTGCCCAGCGGTCGAGCCAGCGCTGCAACTGCCCATCGTTCAGGCCGCGCAACGCGGACGGCAGCAGCCCCGCGTCGCGGCACCGGGACGCGATCGCCGCGAAATCCGGCGTCGTGGCGCCGTCGAACAGGTCGCGCGGATCGACTGCGCGCGCACCGCCGCCCGCTTCGCCGTCGAACAGCCGCAGCCATTCGACCCGGCGCAAGTCGCACACGCCCGTGGCCACCCCGCCGCTTGCGACCAGTTCGACGAGACGCACGCCAGGCGGCGCATCGGCGGCCTGCCCGGGCCGGCCGACTGCGTCCACCGCCGCCAGCGACGCATCGGCGATGCCGAGAAACTCGACGGTCTCGTCCCGGCCGGCCAGTTGGGTCGCCACTTCGTAGGCGAGCAGGCCACCGGACGCCCATCCCGCGAGCCGGTACGGCCCGCGCGGCTGCAGCGCGACGATGCGCTCGAGCAGGCGCGTGGCGAGCCATTCGACCGTCGGCGCCGTCTCGTCCGCAGGATCGGCATCGAGCTCGCATACGCGCCAGCCCGCACCGAGATGCTCGCAGACGTGCCGCGCGCCATCGCTCAAGCGTGCATATCCGGCGATCAGGAAGACGCCGTGCGCGGACGATCGATCCTCGGGCGCGGCGGCCGCGGCCCCGTCATCGGCGATCGACGCGCCCGATGACCAGCATGAAGCAGACACGATGTTTTCTCCGTGTTCGGCGACGCCATGGAGATGGCGTCGTATTGATCGACGATCGTTACTGGCAAATACCGCGAAAATCCAGCGAGATGGCTTCCGTCACCGGGTTTGCAAATCGGCCGCCTGCCTGGAAAGCCAGGAAAAATCGCTCCCGTAAAACGAAACAATTATTCACATTGAGTTTTTGCTACACACACTTCGGTTGATCACGGTAACAAAAATTGTGATTTTTTGTATCCAACAAAACGTCCGACTTATATGACCAAACTGCCAGGCAGGCGATTTCCCGGAATTCCGAACTCGTGTACGCACCCTGACTTCAGTCGAGCCAGATAATCTTCAGCTTTTTTCAGACCAATTCAGAAAAAACCGCCAGCGCATATGAGCGACCGCCTGCGCGGTAATGAATGATCCGACGAGACAATCACCGACCACCGTCATTACCGAGCACGCGAAAACCTTGGAAATCACGACTTTCGGTCGACTGCTTCACGTCATTCAACGATCGCTTCAATCCGCCGTTCCGCCTGACGTGGCCGCCAGTCGGTCGCCAGCCGTGGATTCGCTCATTCGCTCCCGCGCGAATGGACGACACAAACAGCATTTCCGATGAATATGATATCGTCATTGCTCGGAACACGCCGAAAATAGTCTCCTTGAATATTATCCTAACTGCAATAATCATTATAAGGGGATGAGTTTACCACCAACCCGAAACTTTATTCCAGCGCCAAATCAATTGCCGCAGCCAAGACAAGTTGCCAATCTTTGCTCGTCGCAATCACGGAACAATTTACCGATTTTAAATCATCTCGAAATTTATTCAACCATCCAAAAACATGAAAACGACACTCTAAAACACGTCATTATCCGATGCGCGCCTGAAATAACGTCAGCACACCCGCGCCGGCCGAGTTTCTCCGCAGCCATCCCGTTATGAATGCGTCACCGCGGTGACACGCCGCGGGATATTCGCGATGCATCGCTTCAAATTCCGATCAATCAACGCGCGATTCGTCATGCGCATCCCTTCCGCAGAAACGGCGCCATCCGTAATCGCCGCGCGTTGCCTTCGGTCCTCAAAACAATTCCAAGCGTTGGAGCAGAGCATGAATCACGATTTCCGAGACGAACCCACGCCGCGTCGCGCGTTCCTCGCCGACATGGCCAAGCTCGCGGCAGCCGGCGTCGTTGCCGGCTGGACGCCGATCTATCAGGTCGCGGCACACGCGGCGTCGGCCGGCGCGACGCCGCCCGGCTTCCCGGCCGACATCCCGCTCTACAAGCAGGCCTTCCAGAACTGGAGCGGCGAGATCGTCGTGCAGGACGTGTGGACCGCCGCGCCGCGCTCCGCCAACGACGTCGTCGCGACGGTCAACTGGGCACACGCCAACGGCTACCGGGTGCGCCCGCGCGGCCACATGCACAACTGGTCGCCGCTGACGCTCGATCCGGGCGCCGCCCCCGCCAACGTCGTGCTGGTCGATACGACGCAGTCGCTGACCGCGGTGTCCGTCAATACGTCGGCGCGCACGGCGCGCGTCACCGCGCAAACTGGCATCTCGCTGGAGACGCTGCTCGCGAAGCTCGAGGATTACGGGCTCGGCTTCGTAGCCGTGCCCGCGCCGGGCGACATCACGCTCGGCGGCGCGCTCGCGATCGACGCGCACGGCACCGCCGCGCCCGCGGTCGGCGAAACCCTGCAGCCCGGTCAAACCTACGGTTCGCTCAGCAATCTGGTGCTCACGCTGACCGCGGTCGTGTTCGATCCCGCCAGCCGGCAATACGTGCTGCGCACGTTCCAGCGCAGCGATCCCGACATGGGCGCGTTCCTCACGCACATCGGCCGGGCGTTCGTCGTCGAGGTCACGCTGATAGCTGGCCCGAACCAGCGGCTGCGCTGCCAGAGCCGTATCGACATTCCGGCATCCGAACTGTTTTCGGCGAACGCCGGGCAGGGTCGCACTATCGCGTCGTTCCTCGACCAGGCGGGCCGGCTCGAGGCGATCTGGTTTCCGTTTACGAGATGCCCGTGGCTCAAGGTCTGGACCCCGACGCCCAGCAAGCCGCCGCTGTCACGCCCCGTCACGCAGCCGTACAACTACCCGTTCTCCGATTCGATTCCGCAATCGCTGTCGGATCTCGTCAAGCGGATCATCATCGGCGGTGAAGGCGCGCTGACGCCGCTGTTCGGCCAGACGCAATATGCGATCACGACCGCCGGCCTCGCGCTCACGCTCAGCGCGGACATCTGGGGCTGGTCGCGCACCGTGCTGCAGTACATTCGTCCGACGACGCTGCGCGTCACCGCGAACGGCTACGCGGTGCTCGCGCGGCGCGCCGACGTGCAGCGCGTGGTCAGCGAATTCGTCCAGTTCTATCAGAACCGGATCGACGCGTACAAGGCGCGCGGCGAATATCCGATAAACGGTCCCGTCGAGATCCGCATCACGGGACTCGACAAGCCTGTCGATGCGGGCGCCGGCGCGGCGGTCCCCACGCTGTCCGCGCTCAAGCCGCGGCCCGACCATCCGGAATGGGACGTCGCGGTCTGGCTGGATATCCTGACGCTGCCGGGCACGCCGGCCGCCGACCGCTTCTATCGCGAGATCGAGCAGTGGATGCTGTCGAACTACAGCGGCGCGTACGCGACGGTACGTCCCGAATGGTCGAAGGGCTGGGCCTACACCGACACCGCCGCATGGCAGGACGACACGATGCTCGCCACCACGATCCCGAATCTGCAAAGCGCGGGGCAGCCTGCCGCGAGCAACTGGGAGGCGGCGCGTGCGACGCTCGGGCGCTACGACCCGCAGCGGGTCTTCAGCTCGCCGCTGCTGGATCGGTTGATGCCGTAGCGGGAACGGCGGACGGAAGGCGCTGCGCGGCCTGGTTCGGCTGGGGCGCAGCGCCTGCGGCGTAGCGGGCGGGTGGCGGTGCAATGGAGTCGACCGCCATTACCTGATCGGCGGGCGGCGGATGCAGGTCGGAATCCGTTTCAGGTCGTCGCCGAGCAGCACGACGTCTGCCGACGCGATCGCGATGTCGACGTCACGTTCGCCCATCGCGATGCGGGTCGAGCCGGCCTTGATCGCCCGCACGTCGTTCAGCCCGTCGCCGACGACGAGCGGCTGCCGGCCGGTGCCGATCTCGCGCATCACGTAAGCGAGCTTGTCGTGCGGCAGCGCCTGCGCGACCGCCGTGTCGATGCCAGTCTCGGCCGCGACCTTGCGCGCGACCGCCTCGCGGTCGCCCGTCAGCAGCGTCTGCCGTTCGAGCTCTAGCCTCCGCTACTCGACGAGCATGGCGGCGTCATCATCGATTCGCGGTGTAATCACAGATCGACCGGATCGGCGATCATCGGTACGGGCACCGGAAAATTGCGCAGCTTCTCGATTGCGGTAATCCCCCCAAAAAGCCGGTGTGATCGGAAGTAGAATTTTCTCGTTGATGGCTTCGGCCGTCATCGGACCGTTGCCGAACGGCTCGAGCAGCTCGGCCGGAATCGCCGGCAGAGCCGCCGGCTGGGCTTTCGGTTTGCGAGGCATAAACTCTCCTTGGGAGCATGTTATGCCTTAAACACAAAATTCCTGACAGGCCCGTACGTGGCGGCGATGCCGTTCTGCCCGTTGTTGAATGAGCGGCGCCGGCGGCGCAAGCTGTTTGCTGGCAGCGCACTGTATCGTCATGTACAAGACCGGCTGGTCTATTGGCGCTGGTCGCCGCAGCAGATTGCTGCCAGACTTCGCCGTATGTATCCCGACGCCCCTGACCAGCGCGTCAGCCACGAAACGATTTACGCCGCGATATACGCTCATCCGCGAGGCGGACTCAAGCAGGCGATGATCGAAGCATTGCGCCAGGAAAAGCCCGTGCGCGGACGCCGGCGCACGACGCTCGCTGGCGGCGGCTTCGTGCCCGAAGCGCTGCGCATTGTTCACTGCCCCGAGCAGATCGAACTGCGGCAATTGCCGGGACATTGGGAAGGCGACCTCATCAAGGGGGCGTTCAACCGTTCCGCCGTGGGCACGCTGGTAGAGCGCAAGACGCGTTTCGTAGTGCTGTGCCGCATGGACGGCTGCACGGCCCAGGATGCCCTGGAGGGTTTCACGCGCCAGATGAAGAAGCTGCCGGCCTTTCTGCGCGAGAGCCTGACCTACGATCGCGGAACGGAAATGACCTGTCATGTCGAACTCTCCAGGCGATTGAATCTCGATATCTGGTTTGCCGATCCGCATGCGCCGTGGCAGCGCGGCAGCAATGAGAACACCAACGGTTTGCTGCGCCAGTTTCTGCCCAAAGGCATCGACCTATCGGCAGTCCCCCAGATTCAGCTAAACGACATTGCCAAATTGCTCAATGGCCGACCTCGTCAAACCCTCGGCTGGGATACGCCGGAGAAGGCAATGGCCAAAGAGCTCGAAATCAATGGATTTGCTAAACGTTGCACTTGATTCTTGAGACCGCCGCGGCGCGGCAACCGCGGACAATAAGCAATACCGGGACTCAAACCGCAAATCGGAAATTCTATAAACTCTCGGACCTCAAATCGACCATCAGACTGTCAGACCAATATACGCGCGCCTGGGGAGGAATAGTCCGATCCGGAGGAGGCTGCATCGACGCGCACCAGTAACGCACGCAATTATTCCATCCAGCCTCGTAAACAATATTGAATTTCATTACTTTGCCGCGATTCTTTTCGATCGGAATCTGCCAGGCGACATCATATTCCGGATTGATGGTAGCAGCGGAAGGAACCGCGCTTCCGAATTGCCCGGAAGCGTTTTTTGCTTGAAGGTAATCCCAGACGGCTGCAATATCGGGGCGCCAACGAGTACTCCGCGAAAACGGCTGAGCAGTCGACGTTCGAACATCCATCATATGGATAGACGCGACCCTCTCTTTACTCCGCGTACCATTAATCGTTAATACAGACTTAATCGAATGGGCACCTCCTGCGAGCCCAACGACTCCCGATATGGAAAGTGCATCTCCATCAGAGACGGTCACATTGTTGTTATAGGTATCGGACGGAAACAATCGGGCCACGCTGATCCCCGACGGACAATTTTCAGCATGCGTACGCACACCGCATCCAAATAGATCAGGATCCTTGTTCACCCAATCGTCGATACCAACCGGATAGGTCCACTTGCTAGCATCCTGTAGATTCATGCCTCCCCATCCAGTATGAATCGCCACGTCCATCAAGCCATACATGACATGGTTGCGATACGCTGCCGTATCCTCCAGCTTGCGCGTAAAGCCGGTTCCAGCTGCATCGCTCGTCGTCTTGATCCAGAAATAGTGTTTGGAATTCGCCGGCACCAGCTTATCCTCACTACGAACCAGCGCCCATTCCGTCACCAATGTCAGCTTGGGCTTGTCCGTATACGTCCATTTCGGAACCGCATGCTGCGCACTTGCCACCTGGTAATAGGATAGCGTCCCGCTCTGACACCACCGATTCAACTCCCGGGAAAACGAAGCTTCCTCGTCAGCGGTCAGCGGTCGATCATATGCCGTGAGAAGGCTGTTGCCGAACGCGCTGCACATCTCCACCGGCGTTCGGGGACGAATATCGAATGCAACCGCCTTCATCGATCCATCCCCGTTGTCGGTCGATCGGCGAACACGGGTCGCTCCTTCCGGCCTTGCCATTTGTTTCAGTTCGGCTTCCGCCGCCCGGGCTTGCCTCACCTGTTCGCCAGCGATCTTTCCAACGGCCTGCCAATTACCCGCGCCCTCCGTCCGCAAACCTTCGACCCGCGTTCCCGAACGGCTCGTCAGGATGATCGTCTCCGCATCGGGCCAGACTCGGACCCAATTCGGCTTCAGCTCGAGCAATTCTTCCCTGGTTCCCCGCAAGATTACTGTCCCTTTTGATTCAAGGGATTTTTCAATCATCTTTCGATAATGACCAAGCGCGGATTTCGTTGCGACATTCGCAGTCAAAAGCAGAATGTGCGGCTCGCGCGGGACCTCCAGCAGCAATCTCGGAACGGCCCCGCTATACATCTCGTATGGAACCCCCTCATTCGCAGGCGCAACCAATGGCATGGCACTCAGGATTTCATTGGCTCTCGAACCGTCCGCCTGATCTGGCGCGGCGCGGGATGTTGCCACCAGCGCCGCCATCAAAAGCGGGCCGCAAAGAAAGGCACTTTTTCTCATATGCTATTCTAACTTTTAATTTAAGATTGATCGGGTTAAATTTGACATCGATTTAGCACATTCGTATTCAATATTCGATTTAGAATCCGCACGCAATCCAGCAATTCATCGACGCATTACAAATATTACATATTCATTACTGCAAGGCAATCATTAAATTTCTTCCCTTCCCGCTGGCACGGATGAATTCCCATTAAAAACCAAACTGGCCCTGATATCGTGGCCAACCCGAGAAACGATTCATCACCGCAATTGCGTCATCGTATTTGTATCAATCGCATCCGAACGAGTCAGCCATTAGCTCGGGAAACCCGAGCGTCGTGAGCAAACTACCGCCATCCGGCTAACGACCGTGTCTGAGCAGCGCGTCAGCAGCGGCACGCCCGCGCCGAGCGTGTCGGCCGCGGTCGTGCCCGAGTTGTACGGGAACGTATCGAGCGTCAGGTCGGCAAGACGAATCCGGGCGCGATGCTCGTGCAACGGGCGTTTTTCGCAGAACACGATCCGGCTGCAGTCGATGCCGCGCCACGATAGGCGCGCTCCGCGTCAGCCGGCCTGCCCTGCGCCGCGTAGGCCAGCCCGGCATTGAAGCAGGTATGCGCTGTCGGCGCGATCGAGCGCGCGCTCGAGGTATCGCAACGCGTGCTCGCATTCACGTTTGACGATGCAAATGCCGCCGGCGAGCGTCAGACCGTCGACATGATCCGGCTGACCGGTCAGTACACTGGTCAGGCACTGTGCCAGGGCCGGCTCGAGCCTCCCGTGTGCGTGTAATGAGCACGCGCGGCATCGAATGCGATAGCCGCATTCCGATGTCGCGCGCCGCCGGGGAGATTCTTTCGCTTCGTTGGTCGCATGGGTTGTCCGCATTCCGAAAAAAACGGCCCGGTACCGACACGAAAGGAAGTCGTGTACACCGATATGCACCGGGGATGAATGATCTCGCCAGCAAGCGTACCCTGAATCAGGGCCGGCACGGGTGGACGGATACGAAGCAGCATGGTCGTAGTACGAAAATGTGCCGATCGGCTGTGACGCGCGCTTCATGACGATGCGGTAATTTTTACCTTACCGTCACTCCCGCCCCGGGGACATCGCGACCGTACGCGGGCCGTGCCGCGGCACCGGCCGCTGACTTGGCACGATTCCCGTTGAAGTCGTCGGCAAATCGTGCGCAAAATACGCGCGATCTGCCCCGCATCGACGATAGGTGTTGCCGGCGGCTCGGATGTATTTTCGTATCGGTATGCCAAACAGATGGACGAATCCGATTCCGCTACCATGCCCAAAACGCAACAATACGAACCGCGGACGGCCCTGCCTTCCGCGCTCATTCGTACAACATCGCGCCGTCTCTCGACGCTCGTTGACGTGCTGCCCGGCGGTGCACCCTTCGGCAACGGCGGGCCGGAAGCCGCGCCAGGCGTGCCGCGCCAGTGCACAGCCGGCACGCCACACCCGCAAATGCATGGCAATGTATGTCCCGCTTTACTGACCACTGGAGAAATCGTGCGTTTTCGCCTACCTTTCACGATCGGCATCCTTTTCGTCTGGAGTGCCACCCAATTTGCTTCGGGCACAGCGTTCGCCGACGGCGAGGCGCCGGTCGCCGGCAGCCGGCCGGCGGTCTCGAGCCTGATGCCGGCGCGCGACGACGCGGCAGGCAGTGCGCAAGGCGATGTCGCCCAACTCACGCAGCTGCTCCGGGACGGCCGTCTGACCGAGATGCGCACGACCTACAACGGCAGCTATGGCGCAAGCATGCTCTTTTATATGGCCGAGATGACCTACTATGTCGCGCTCTTCCAAGACAAGAATGTCTGGCGCGTCGTCAAATCGCAGGAACACCCCCGGGCGGAGATGATGTACGACAACTTCGTCAAGCAGACCGTGAAGCTGTCCGAGATCGAGATTCGCCGCACCGAGCTGGAAGCGCAGAAGCAATTCCTCGAGCGCGTCATCTCCGTGTCCGAGGACAAGGCAGGACGCCTGCGCGCCGATCTCGACGTAGCGCGCAAGCAGCGGGCCCAAGTGGCGGAACGCCAGCAAACGACCCTACAGCAAACGCGCGCGCTCGAAGCCGAAAACCAGGCCGCGCGCATCCAGCTCGACCAGTTGCGCAACGAGGTCGGCAAGCTGCAACGTGAATCGGAAACAGGCCTGCCCGCATTCAAGCCACGCTGATCGGGTTGTCCGCCCCTACTGGACCGGCCGGATTTCTTCGAGCCATTGCAAGCCTGGAGCACGGTGACCATTTGCCGGCTCACTATTGGTTCGACCTGCAGCGTAAGCACCGTACGTGCTGTCGGCACGGTTGATTTCGACGCGTAGTCGGTCTACAACACGTGCCGGCGACTCCGTTCGCCGGTGGTGTGATAGAGTCTCAGGCGCGCGCACCGGAACGACCTTGACGCAGGGCCTCTCTGAACAGGGATGATGGCTGATCCGCATTTCGGGTGCTCGACTGCGTGCGAGCAACCCGATCGGCACGATATTCGGCGACGAAATTTCATCGAGCGTGCCTTCAACGCATCACCTGCCCCCAGTTCGAAGCATGGCTTCGGAAGGCGCGCTCACCGAGCGATCACAGTCTGACGCCAACCGCCCTCTCCGGAATCAGACGCACCGCCGCCCTTTGCGCCGTACCGCGCGTAGACGCGAATCCGCCGCGTCGATCTGCAACAAAAATCAGACTGATCAAATTGCCGCGCGACCTCCTCGTCGTCAGGATTACGAACTGCACGTCCAAATTGCCAGCGGGCGAATGGACAAGCACTTCGGTTCACGATATTGGAGGTCATCACATGGTTGTACGCCACATCACCGGACAGGCGGCGTTGCCGCAGAATCAGATTGCCGAACAGGAAGTCAAGGATCCGAGCGACGCTTCGAAACAGCATCGAAATGACGCCCATATCGGGCATTTGCAACCGCTGGCGCAATTGAAACAGAAAAGCGCCCCCGCGTCGCAATGGAGCAGTGCGACACACGCTGCTACCCGGTTCGCATCGACGCGCTCAAAACGTGACGCTGCGGGGGCGACCGGACCGCAAATCGAGCAGGCAGGTGTCCGCGCGGAACGTTCGGTGCCGAGCACGGCGGTCGCGCCCAGCGGCACGAGCGATACTGATGCCGATAACAAGGCCAATACCCTTCGAGACGCGCAGCAGGCGTTTGAAAAGCAATTTCCGAATGTGCCTAAACCCGTGGATCTGAACAAAATCTATGTGAATACCTATGAGGAGAAAGGCAATCCGCCGACGGGCGTACTTAAGTCATCAGACAGCTTGGCCAATTACATCCTGAAACGAAGCAATGCGGGTGAAAAGGTCAACTTCGGCGAGGTTGTAACGGGGGGGGCGCCTCGCGCGACAAGTGGCGCGAATGGCGGATTTGCTGACGTCAGTGAGGGAGCGACGCGTACTGCTTACGGCATCTTCAGCTCGCCCACGGCGGTGGACAGCAAGGACGAGGTCCGCGGGACGACGCCGCAAGCGGTGGAGGCGTTCATCAATGGACTGCCGGCAAGCGGGATGCAGCGCAAGAAGATCGCCGAGCTCGAAAGTCTGTCGGGACAGGCCAACACGGTGTTCGAGCAAAAGCCGCGGCCGAGTCCCTTGGAGGACGCGCGGGAGGCATTTGAAGCGAAGTTCCCGAAGGTGCCGAAGCCGGTGGATCTGAGCAAGCTCTATATCAACGCATATCGGCAGAACGAAACCCCGCCTGGTAGCGGCCGCTTCACCCGCGAGTGGGTGATGACTGTCAGCGTGGCTGATTACATCAAGGGGCGATACACCGGTGGCGGGGAGCTCGACCTACGGGCCGACGCAGCGAAGGGGATTCATTACGGCGTCTTCAGTTCGCCCGACGTAGTAAGCGAAGGGGACGAGGTCGAAGGCGCAACTGCGTCGGAGGTGGACCAGTTCATCAAGGATCTTCCGGCGAACCAAGCCAAGGATGTAAAGGTACGGAATGACCCTTACTTCAGCACGCCTGGCCAAGATGGCAAGACGCCGCAGCAGCACCTCGGGGAGATCCGCCAGAAGCAGATCGAGACGGAGGCTCAACTGCAATATGCGGACGGGACGCTCAGCGAAAAAGGTCGGAAGCTCGTCGAATCGGTGACGAAGAACCCGACCCAGGCTGAACTCGAGCGCGCCTATCCAAACGAGGGCGGGCGCCCACGCGTCTACACCCTGAAGTTCAACTCGAGCAACAACACCGAAGAATCCGATCCCGACGAGCCGATCCGTGGCCCGATCGTGATGATGACCGCGCATGCGGACGACTATCCGGGTGAGAAGGATGTCGTGGTGGTGTATCTCCCCGGACAGGGAATACTGGAATTCGATTCGCTCCAAGCCATGAAGGACCATTTCGCGAAACCGGAGGAGCGCCCGAAACTGCTGGGCTTCGTTTCGGAATGGACCCAGGCCAAGTGGCCGGAGAATGTGACCTATGGGCTCGGCACCAACGAGGTGCCAGCGGAGAAGAACCTCTTCGAATATAGCGTTGAGGAGCAAATCAAAAAGCAACATGGCGATACCGAGTATCGCCTGACGCAGGCACGTGAGCGGGGCGCAGACCAGACGGAGCTTGACGGGATCGCGGGCAGTTCGTCGGACGACCTGAGCGAGTCGTTTGACGCGGAGGGTGTGCTCCAGGCGCGTGATCTCCGGCTGATCGAGCAGAACCGGCCTGAATGGTGGAAGACGAGCTCAAAGACCGAAAAGGATTTGCTCGAGAGTGACCAGAGAATGGCCGACCAGCTCGAGAGCCGCCGTGATGAGATCGACTCGAAGACCCCAACGCTGAAGGAACATGCCGCCCAGAAAATTAAAGAAGAATTGCAAGCGAAGTATCCCGACATCGACCCGGACAAGGTCACGGTCACCATCAAGATTCAGTTGCCGCCCGAAGGGCCAACAAGGGCCAATCCGAATCCGAAAGTCAAGTACCAGGAGATCAACACTACACTCACTGAGTACGTGCTGCTGAAGAGGCGGGCTAGTCTGATTCCTGAAGAGGAAGACACGGGGCTCGCGGGTGCGGTCTTAGGCTTTATGCCCGGAAGTTCCGCGGGCGATTTGATCAAACTCCTCAGCGGCGGAAACCATATTACGGTCAGCGCGACGATGACGGACGCGGATGGCAACGAGGTGACACTCGACCTCGACAAGGCGCAACTGAATGCGCTCACCGAAAAGCTGAATGTCGGAGAGAGCTATCGCAAGGTGTTAGACAACAAACTCGATAGCACCGAGCGGCAAGCGTATTGGAAAGCTGCCTACCAGGCAAGAATGAAGGCCGACCTCACGGAAGCCGAGTTGAGCGGGAAGTTGGACAAGAAATACGATGCCGTAGGCCAGTCTAACTACAAGCTGCCATCCAGAATGGTGCAGGCGGTACTCGATGCGCCGGACTCCAAAGCGAAAGACCCTCAAGGTAACCTGAAGCGAAAAAAGGTCGATGGGCACATCATCCAGACCGAGGAGTTCACCATCAATATCTGGGGCAAGGGTCCCCACAAAAAGGAGATTCGCGAGAGCTACCCGGTGAACGGTGTGCTCGTCATCAGTGCGGTCGACGACGACGGGAGCGCGTCGAGGGGCGCGCCGGTCGTGCTCTATACGCCCGATGCCCCGGACGGGATAGCGTATCGCACCTTCGCGAGCCGGGAGGAGATGACGACCCATTCCATGTTCAAACAGCCGGAATGGATCGAGTATTTCCAAGGACGCGTCTCGAATGCCCAAACGTCGCCCGTTGGAGGGGGGGAGCTGACCCGCAAAGAGGGAGTCGGGCTGTACGCTCAACCAAAGGCCGATCCCGGGTCGCTAAAAACGCTATTGAACCCGGAAACCAGATGGACGACGCTGAGCACGAAAACCATCACGGGAGAATTTATGGCGCGGTTGTACGACGCCGATGCCTCCATGGAGCGCGAGAATGCCGACGCCGGGTCAGTCACCAATGAGGAACTGAATAAGGAGTGGCGCTCGAAGCTTTTTAATGGCGTATTCTTCCTCACGCTTGATGCGGGCGATATCATTCCGTTCGGCAAAATCGCCAAGGGCCTCAAGGCGCTCGCCCGACAAGTGAATCCGCGCAAGTTTCTCTCCCGTCTGCCGGAAGGGGCGCATCTCATCACGAAGCCCGGCGGGTCGAACACGGGCCCGTTTGGAATTGTGAATCCCAACACGGCCAACCATTCAGCGCCATGGTTGAAGAACTATGAAGTCCCTAATAGTCGCCTCAAGAACGCGAAATATGTGGGCGATGGCGTCTATGCAATGGGCGCAAACCAATACATCCGGATCGGCAACAAATATTATCCTTCGAAAATAGACGCCAATCGGCGCATCATCTTCAATGAGCAAAACAGCTGGGATCATTTCGAAGTCACGCGCGTGGGCGATCAATGGGTCGTGTTGGAACGCGACAGGGTGCGCGGGGGAACTGGCGGTCGTGAAACGACGTCGACAGAATCTGTAACAATTCCGCGGCAGCCCAATCCTACGCTTAGGCTAAGGCATCCCGACCGAGTTCGGTTGGATAACCTGGTCCAGAATCTATCGAGTTCTCCC
>NZ_JBSAXF010000035.1:0-54830 GCF_053427845.1 Burkholderia sp. AW49-1
TGGCCATCGCGCTGACGGCGCGCTTGAGCAGGCTCTGGTCGACGACGGTAATGTCGTCCGCGGCAAGCGGGGCCTCGCCGGACGACGTGGAGGAAAAAGCAGCGGTCGGGCTGACGTGTGTTGCGGTCAAGGTCATGCACTCCTTTGACTGCGCCGGAACGGGCGGGCCGTCCGACACGGTTTGCCGGCGAGCGCGATGTCGCGTGCTGCGCGTCGGGGCAGGCCATTTAAGCGCTTACTGCACATGAGGCGGTAAAGGGCCGTAAGGGACTGCTTCGACGCGGGCCCGATGGGCCGTCACGACGGTGCGCTCATGAAGAATGGGCCGCGTGATGCGAGCGGCAGATGCCGGTGCGGACGGTGTCCGACGTTCCGGCAAGCGCCCCGGAGGGGCAACGAAACGAGAAAAGCGGGCCTGTCGGGCGGGCTTTCCTGTGGATGCAATTTCGGTCAAAGCACCGGCCCGCAACGTGCGGACGGACTTCTTTCGAAATCGAATAGACAGAGATTGAATGTTGAAACAAGCGACATGATAGCACGATGGCAGACGATCGTGCAAATTGCTCGCAATCGTCCGCCTGGTGGCGCTTCCGGCGGGGCCGGCTCCGGTATGATCGGCGTCGCGCGGCGACGTCGCGCGGCCCGCCTGGCGGGGCCGAATCTGCGAGGGACCGGATGACCGAACTGATCAGGATTGCGGCGCTGTTCGCCGTCACTGCACTGGCCGAGATTGTCGGCTGCTACCTGCCGTGGCTCGTGCTGAAGGGCGGCCGGCCCGTGTGGCTGCTGATGCCGGCCGCGCTGTCGCTCGCATTGTTCGCGTGGCTGCTGACGCTGCATCCGAGCGCGGCAGGGCGCACGTATGCGGCGTACGGCGGTGTGTATATCGCGGTGGCGCTGATCTGGCTGCGGGTGGTCGACGGCATCGCGCTGTCCCGCTGGGATGTGGCGGGGGCGGTGCTCGCACTCGGCGGGATGGCCATCATCGCGCTGCAGCCGCGCGCGTGAGCGCGGCTGCCGGCGCCGGTCGGGAGATGCCGCGTCAGGCGGCCTCGGCGGCCTCGGCGCCGTCCGCGTCCACGGACTTGCGCCACACGCAGGTGCCCTTGACCGACTTGTCGAGTTCGTCGAGCTGGGTCTGGTGAGCGGCGAGTTCGTCGTCGCTTGCCGCGAGAACCGGCAGGTCGAGCGACGCGAGCGACACGCGCTGGCCGTTCCCCGCGCCGCCGTCGGCGCCTGCGTCGTCGAGCATGTCGATCACGAGGCTGTCCTGGCCGCGCGTCATCGCGAGATAGACTTCGGCGAGCAGTTCCGAGTCGAGCAGCGCGCCGTGCAGCGTACGGTGCGCGTTGCTGATGCCGAACCGGTCGCACAGGGCGTCGAGCGAATTGCGCTTGCCGGGGAACATCTGCTTGGCCTGCACGAGCGTGTCGATCACGCCGCCGCAATGCTCGGTGAACGGCGGCAGGTCGAGCCGCGCGAATTCCGCGTCGAGAAACCCGAGGTCGAACGGCGCGTTGTGGATGATCAGCTCGGCGTCCTTCACGAAGTCGCGGATCTGGTCGACGACTTCCGCGAACTTCGGCTTGTCGCTCAGGAATTCGGTCGTGAGGCCGTGCACGGCCAGTGCGCCCGGATCGCTGTCGCGCTCGGGGTTCACGTAGATGTGCAGGTTGTTGCCGGTGAGCCGCCGGTTCAGCAGCTCGACGCAGCCGATTTCGATCAGGCGGTCGCCCGTGCGGGGATTCAGGCCGGTGGTTTCGGTATCGAGAATGATCTGGCGCATGTCGGATAAATCGGGAAAGACAGTAGGGCGGCCTGCGTTCAGGCCACGAGCGATTCGACGCCGCGATTTGCAAGCGCGTCCGCGCGTTCGTTTTCCGGGTGGCCCGCGTGGCCCTTCACCCAGCGCCACTCGACCTCGTGCTGAGCGACGAGCGCGTCGAGGCGCTTCCACAGGTCGGCGTTCTTCACGGGGGTTCTCGCCGCAGTGACCCAGCCCTTTTTCTTCCAGCCGTGGATCCACTCGCTGATGCCTTTCTGCACGTATTGCGAGTCGGTATGGACGATCACGCGGCACGGCCGCTTCAGCGCCTCGAGTGCGGCGATCACGCCCATCAGCTCCATGCGGTTGTTGGTCGTGTCGGGCTCGCCGCCGAACAGCTCCTTTTCGCGGTCGCCGTAGCGCAACAGTGCGCCCCAGCCGCCGGGGCCGGGATTGCCCTTGCAGGCGCCGTCGGTATAGATGTCGATGGTGTCGGTGGTCATGAGTGTTCTTGGTGGGTGGTCGGGGTGGCCGCCGGCGTGAGGCCCGGCGCGAGCACGGGCTTCTTCATCCTGATCGGGCCGACGAGGCGCATGCCGCGCACGCGCTTGACAGCCGTGACCATGTAGACGGCGCCGAAGATTGGCCACCAGCGGTCGCCGGCGGCTTCCATGAAGCCGTAGCGGGCAAGCCATTTGTCGGTGACGAGCGGCGGCCGGTAGCAGCCGAAGCGGCCGCGCTCGAGATCGAAGCCGAGCAGCTTGATCCAGTCCTTGAGCCGGATGAACGCGATCTGGTCGCGCGCGGCCGGCACGAACGGACGGTTCGCCATGCGTCCGAACGATTGCCGCATACCCCACAGGCTCAGCGAATTGAAGCCGGTGATCACGAGCTGGCCTTCCGGCATCAGCACGCGCTCGGCTTCGCGCAGCAGGCGGTGAGGGTCGGACGTGAATTCAAGCGTGTGCGGCATCACGATCAGGTCGACGCTCTGCGACTCGAACGGCAGGTCGAGCAGATCGCTCCACGTCGTGCTGCGACCGGCCGGCGCATGTTCGGGCGCGTGCGCCTCGCGCGCCCATGGATACTGATAGGGCGCGCTCGCGCCGCTCGCCGGGTCGAGCACGAGGCCGCGATACGGCATGCGGTTTTCGCGCAGCGCATCGAGCTGCGGCAGGCCCAGTTGCAGCGCGTGGAACCCGAAGACGTCGGACACGATCCGGTCGAGCTGCGCCTGCTCCCAGTCCAGCACGTAGCGGCCGGGCGGCGAGTCGGTCCAGGCGGGCCAGTCTATAATTTGACGATCGGACATAACGATGATTGCGCGCCCATGAACGAGCTGGAATACGTGCCGGTTTCGGCATTCGAAGACAACTATATCTGGCTCGTGTCGGACGGCCGCGATGCGATCGCCGTCGATCCGGGTGAAGCCGCGCCCGTACGCCGTGTTCTTGCCGAACGCGGCTGGCGGTTGACCGCTATTTTACTCACGCACCATCACGCCGACCATGTCGGCGGTGTCGCCGCGCTGCGCGATGGCCAACCGGACGATGTGCCGCTGGTCGTCTACGGCCCGGCGGCCGAGGCGATCGACGTGGTCATGCGGCCGCTCGCGGGCGGCGATCGCGTGACGCTCGACGCGCCGGCGCTCACGTTCGACGTGCTCGACGTGCCGGGGCATACGCGCGGCCACATCGCCTATTTCCAGGCGACCGGGCGGGGCGCCGCCGCGCCTCATGTGTTCTGCGGCGACACGCTGTTCTCGTGCGGCTGCGGTCGCCTGTTCGAAGGCACGCCCGCGCAGATGCTCGCGTCGCTCGACGCGCTCGCGGCGCTGCCCGGCGACACCCGCGTGCATTGCGCACACGAATATACGTTGTCGAACATCCGCTTCGCGCTCGCGTGCGAACCGGGCAATGCGGCGCTCGCCGCCTGGCGCGACGACGCGCAGGCGCTGCGCGCGCGCGGCGTGCCGACGCTGCCCACGACGATCGCGCACGAACGCGCCGTCAACCCGTTCATGCGGTCGGACAGCGCGGCCATCCATGCGACACTCGAGGCCGAGCTGCATGAAACGGTGCCGGATCGCCTCGCGGCGTTCACGCTGATGCGCGAGTGGAAAAACCGCTTCCGATGACGATTTCCGGAGGACTCCAAAGCTCACGCAGAGTCTGTAAAAATTGCTCCAACTGTAGGATTTGGCTGAGTTTTCGGTGTTTTTATTGACGTGAAGCACGCACTTCCGTAGTATCGCCAGCAATTTCCAGCCGTCGGAAGCCGAGATTTTCATGCGACTTATATTGAGTGCGATGGTGGTCCTGCTGCTCGCCGCTTGTGCGAGCCAGGCTCCTGTCGCCAACAACGCCGCCGATTCGCAGGCGGCGTCCAACTACCTCCGTAAATCAGCCACAGCCAAAGAAACTGTCGACGTCGACAAGCAATCCGTCGGCGACCTGACCAGTGCAGATTCCGACCTCTGGGGCCGCATCCGTCGCGGCTTCCAGATGCCCGACCTGCAGAGCGACCTCGTCGACATGCAGACGACCTGGTACACGCAGCGTCCCGATTACGTTCAGCGCATGACCGAGCGCTCGCAGAAGTACCTGTATCACATCGTCGAGGAACTCGAGGCGCGCCATATGCCGACCGAGCTCGCGCTGCTGCCGTTCATCGAATCCGCGTTCAACCCGCAGGCGCTGTCGGTCGCGAAGGCGGCCGGCATGTGGCAGTTCATGCCGGGCACGGGCCGCACGTACAACCTGAAGCGCAACATGTGGCAGGACGAGCGTCGCGACGTGCTCGCGTCGACGAGCGCCGCGCTCGACTACCTGTCGCGCCTGCATGACATGTTCGGCGACTGGTATCTGGCGCTGGCCGCGTACAACTGGGGCGAGGGCAACGTGCAGCGTGCGATCGCGCGCAACCAGGCGGCCGGCCTGCCGACCGACTACCAGAGCCTGCGGATGCCGAACGAGACGCGCAACTACGTGCCGAAGCTGCAGGCGGTGAAGAACATCATCGCGAATCCGCAGCAGTTCGGCCTGACGCTGCCGGAGATCCCGAACCACCCGTATTTCGTGACGGTCACGACGTCGCGCGACATCGACGTGGCGGTGGCCGCGAAGCTCGCGAACCTGTCGCTCGACGAGTTCCGTTCGCTGAACCCGTCGTTCTCGAAGCCGGTGATTCTCGGCGCGACGGAGCCGCAGATCCTGCTGCCGTTCGACAACGCGTCAGCGTTCGAGAAGAACCTGAAGGCCTACAACGGCCAGTTGTCGACGTGGACTACCTACACGGTCAGCGAGCGCGCGCGCCCGGCCGCGATCGCCGAGAAGATCGGTGTCGACGCCGACACGCTGATGTCGGTCAACAAGATTCCCGCCGGCATGCGCCTGAAGCCGGGCTCGACGATCGTCGTGCCGCGCGGCGATGACGACGACGAGGACATCAGCGCGGACGTCGCGGAAAACGGCGCGCTCGCGATGGAGCCCGACGTACCCGACACGCGCAAGATGCTGATCCGCGTGCGCCGCAAGCAGTCGATGGCGGCGATCGCCGGCCGCTACGGCGTGTCGGTCGGCCAGCTGAAGGCATGGAACCGCACGCATCGCGATCTCGCGATGCCGGGCCAGGCGCTCGTGCTGCACGTGCCGGTCGGCCGCGCGGTGCCGGCCGAGCCGGGTCCCGAGCGGATCGCGACTTCGACCGCCGGCGCGCATATCGAGCGCGCGAGCCTGTCCGTCGGCGGCAAGTCGCGCGGCGCGAAGCGCGGTGCCGCGAAGCCGGCAGCCCGCGCGACGAAGGCTGCTTCCGCGAAGGCGGCGCCCGCCAAGGCCGCGCCGAAGGCTGCTGCAAACAAGGGCAAGAAGAAGTAACGCGACCGCGGCGCGGCGGTCCGGCCGGATCGTGCGCTTGCGTTATCATCCGATGAAACACGAAGCAACGCCGTCACCGAGGTGACGGCGTTTTCGTTTGGGCGCGGCAGTGAGTGCCCTGCTTCGCGGGGCCGAGCTCGGATCACAAGGAGGAGCGATGTCGTCGGTGCAGGTGAGGGTGCTCGCGCTGTTTGCGGTCGGATATTTCGTGTCGTACGTGTTCCGCGGCGTCAATCTTGGCTTCGCGCCGTTCGTCACGCACGAGCTCGGGCTCTCGGCCGCCGATCTCGGGCTGCTCACCAGTCTCTATTTTCTCGGCTTTGCTGGCGCGCAGCTTCCGGCCGGCGTGCTGCTCGACCATTTCGGCCCGCGCCGCGTGACGGCCGGGATGCTGCTGTTCGCGGCCGCCGGTGCCGCCGTGTTCGGCGTCGCGCACGACCTTGGCACGATGATGGTCGGCCGGCTGCTGATCGGCGTCGGCGTATCGGTGTGCCTCGGTGCGGCGTTCAAGGCGCTCGCGCAGCATTTTCCGGTCGGCCGGCTGCCGCTCGTGAATGGTCTCGTCATGGCCGTCGGCGGCCTGGGCGGCGTTGCGGTCGGCTCGCCGTTGGCCTGGCTGCTCGGCGTGACAAGCTGGCGCGTGATTTGCGGCGGCCTCGCGGTTCTGACGATCGTCGTCGCGGCAGCGATCGGTTTTGGCGCGCCGGAAGTCGAGCAGCCGCGCCATCAGGGCGGACTCGTCAACCAGTTCAAGGGCACATGGCACATCCTCGGCAGCCGTGCGTTCTGGAAGATCTCGTCGTTCTCTATCGTCACGCAGGGCGTGTTCTACGCGATGCAGTCGCTGTGGGTCGGTCCGTACCTGCGCGACGTCGCGGGGTTCGATGCGCAGCACGCCGCACGGCTCGTGTCGGTGCTCGGTTTCGCGATGATGGCAGGCTGCGTCGGTTTCGGCGCGGCGGCGCGCGTGCTCGAGCGCCGCGGAGTGTCCGTCCAGGCGTTTTGCGGCGTCGGGATGATGTTGTTCGTCGCGACGCAAATCGCGATCGTCGCGGGCGTACCGTTGCCGCCGGCCATGCTGTGGGCGGCCTATGGAATGTTCGGCGGCGTCGGGATCCTGACCTATGCCGTGCTGGCTGGTCACTTCCCGGTCCATCTGATCGGCCGCGCGAATACGACATTGACGCTCGTGATCTTCGTGCTGATCTTTGCGTTCCAGATCGGTATCGGCGCGGTACTGTCGCACTGGCCAGCCATCGACGGCCATTACCCGCCTGCCGCGCACGTCACCGCCTGGAGCGTGCTGCTCGTGCTGCAGCTCGCGAGCGCGGTCTGGTGCGTGTGGCCCGCGCGCAGCGCTGGCAAGCACGTTGATCCGGCGGTACGCTGACGGGTAGGGCGGCTTCGGAAACGGGGCCGCAGCAACGAACGTTGCGCGTGATGCCACGGCATTGCGCGCGCCGCATGCGTGATCGGACGGCCATATCGATTGAAGATAAGGCCATTTTCGGGCTATAATTTGAAAGTTTGTGCTGATCAACCTCGCACCCTAGCGCCTACCTCACTCATCCCGTTCATCCGCCGCACGCCGCCTGTCGGGCGATGCCGCGAAGCCTCGTGCGCCACGCGCCGGGTTCGCGTGCCGACACCGCAGGTCGCGTCCAGCTAGCGACTCCGCGCGCCTACGCAGCGCGGCGCTCGCGCGGCAGGGTAAACAGGTCGGCAGCAGGGTGTTCCCCAAGGAGCCTCCCGTGTTGCCGTCTTTTTCTCCCGCCTTGCTTGCACTCGCCGACGGCACGGTCTTTCGTGGTTATTCGATCGGGGCCGAAGGCCATACGATCGGTGAAGTCGTGTTCAACACCGCGATTACCGGCTATCAGGAAATCCTGACTGATCCGAGCTACGCGCGTCAGATCGTCACGCTCACCTACCCGCATATCGGCAACGTCGGCGTCAACGCCGAAGACGTCGAAGCCACGAAAGTCCATGCCGCCGGCCTGATCATCCGTGATCTGCCGACGCTCGCATCGAATTTCCGCATGGACCGCACGCTCGGCGACTACCTGCGCGACGAAGGCGTCGTCGCGATCGCCGGCATCGATACCCGCAAGCTGACCCGCATCCTGCGCGACAAGGGCGCGCAGAACGGCTGCATCCTGGCCGGCTCGAACGACGAGGCGAAGGCGATCGAACTCGCGCGCTCGTTCCCGGGCCTCGCGGGCATGGATCTCGCGAAGGTCGTGTCGACCACGAAGCCGTTCGAGTGGAAGCAGACCGAATGGCGCCTCGGCAGCGGCTACGGCATGCAGGAAGCGCCGAAGTACCGCGTCGTCGCGTACGACTTCGGCGTCAAGTACAACATCCTGCGCATGCTCGCGGAGCGCGGCTGCCACGTGACGGTGCTGCCGGCCGAGGCGAGCGCGGCCGACGCGCTGGCATTGAATCCGGACGGCATCTTCCTGTCGAACGGCCCTGGCGATCCTGAGCCGTGCGACTACGCGATCGCGGCGGCCAAGGAATTCATCGAGCGCGGCGTGCCGACCTTCGGCATCTGCCTCGGCCACCAGATCATGGGCCTCGCGGTCGGCGCGAAGACGCTGAAGATGAAGACGGGCCACCACGGCGCGAACCACCCGGTGAAGGATCTCGGCGACGGTCGCGTGGTGATCACGTCGCAGAACCACGGTTTCGCGGTCGACGCGGATTCGCTGCCGGCCAACGCGCGCGTGACGCACGTGTCGCTGTTCGACGGCACGCTGCAGGGCTTCGAGCTGACCGACAAGCCGGCATTCTGCTTCCAGGGCCACCCGGAAGCGTCGCCCGGCCCGCACGACATCGCGTATCTGTTCGACCGTTTCACCGCACTGATGGACGCGGCGAAGCAGCGCAACGCCTGACGCAACTGAAGCAACCGAAGAACGGGAGGTTCGCATCATGTTCGGCCACGCACTCGGCATCACGGATATCTGGACCTACGTGTTCGGCGTGATCTTCATCATCCTGCTGCCGGGGCCGAACTCGATGTACGTGCTGTCGCTCGCGGCGCAGCGCGGCGTGAAGGCCGGTTATCGCGCGGCCTGCGGCGTGTTCCTCGGCGACACGGTGCTGATGGTGCTGTCCGCCGCGGGCGTCGCGTCGCTGCTGAAGGCGAACCCGCTGCTGTTCTCCGTCGTCAAGTACGGCGGCGCCGCGTACCTGCTGTACATCGGTGCCGGGATGCTGCGCGGCGCGTGGCGGAAGCTGCGCGCGCGCGCCGATGCGCCGGCCGATGCACCGCGTCCGGTCGACGGCGAGCGGCCGTTCCGCAAGGCACTGATCGTGAGCCTCCTGAATCCGAAGGCGATCCTGTTCTTCATTTCGTTCTTCATCCAGTTCGTCGACCCGGCGTTCCCGCATCCCGCGCTGTCGTTCGTCGTGCTCGGGGCGATCGCGCAATGCGCGAGCTTCCTGTACCTGAGCACGCTGATCTTCGCGGGCGCGCGGCTCGCCGAGCATTTCCGCCGCCGCCGCAAGCTCGCGGCGGGCGCGGCGAGCAGCGTGGGCGGCCTGTTCATCGGTTTCTCGGTGAAGCTCGCGCTCGCCACCATGAGCTGAGCGCAGCCGCCGATCCGCGACAACGCCACGACAAAGATTACTTACTGAATTCACAAGCCATGCCAAAACGCACAGACATCAAAAGCATCCTCATCATCGGCGCCGGCCCGATCATCATCGGCCAGGCTTGCGAGTTCGACTATTCGGGCGCGCAGGCTTGCAAGGCGCTGCGTGAAGAGGGCTACAAGGTCGTCCTCGTGAACAGCAACCCGGCGACGATCATGACCGACCCGAACACGGCCGACGTCACCTACATCGAGCCGATCACGTGGGAAGTCGTCGCACGCATCATCGAGAAGGAGCGCCCGGACGCGATCCTGCCGACGATGGGCGGCCAGACCGCGCTGAACTGCGCGCTCGACCTGCACCACCACGGCGTGCTCGAGAAGTTCGGCGTCGAGCTGATCGGCGCGTCGCCGGAAGCGATCGACAAGGCGGAAGACCGCCAGAAGTTCAAGGAAGCGATGACCAAGATCGGTCTCGGCTCCGCGAAGTCGGGCATCGCGCACTCGATGGAAGAAGCGACCCAGGTGCACGCCGAGATCATGGCCGGCACCGGCGGCAGCGGCTACCCGGTCGTGATCCGCCCGTCGTTCACGCTCGGCGGCTCGGGTGGCGGCATTGCGTACAACCGCGAAGAGTTTGAAGAGATCTGCAAGCGCGGTCTCGACCTGTCGCCCACGCGCGAGTTGCTGATCGAAGAGTCGCTGCTCGGCTGGAAGGAATACGAGATGGAAGTCGTGCGCGACCGCGCCGACAACTGCATCATCGTGTGCTCGATCGAAAACCTCGACCCGATGGGCGTGCACACCGGCGACTCGATCACGGTCGCGCCGGCGCAGACGCTCACCGACAAGGAATACCAGATCCTGCGTAACGCATCGCTCGCGGTGCTGCGCGAGATCGGCGTCGACACCGGCGGCTCGAACGTGCAGTTCTCGATCAACCCGAAGGACGGCCGCATGGTCGTCATCGAGATGAACCCGCGCGTGTCGCGTTCGTCGGCGCTCGCATCGAAGGCGACCGGCTTCCCGATCGCGAAGGTCGCGGCGAAGCTGGCGGTCGGCTACACGCTCGACGAGCTGAAGAACGAAATCACCGGCGGCCAGACGCCGGCATCGTTCGAGCCGACGATCGACTACGTCGTCACGAAGATCCCGCGTTTCGCGTTCGAGAAGTTCCGCGAAGCCGATTCGCGCCTGACCACGCAGATGAAGTCGGTCGGCGAAGTGATGGCGATCGGCCGTACGTTCCAGGAATCGTTCCAGAAGGCGCTGCGCGGCCTCGAAGTCGGCGTCGACGGTCTCGACGAGAAGTCGACCGACCGCGACGAGATCGCGATCGAGATCCACGAGCCGGGCCCGGACCGCATCTGGTACGTCGGCGACGCATTCCGCATCGGCATGACGGCCGAGGAAATCTTCGCGGAAACCGCGATCGACCCGTGGTTCCTCGAGCAGATCGAGCAGATCATCCTGAAGGAAAAGGCGCTCGCGGGCCGCACGCTCGCGTCGCTGACGTTCGACGAGCTGCGCTTCCTGAAGCAGAGCGGCTTCTCCGACCGCCGACTCGCGAAGCTGCTCGGCGCGACGCCGGAAGACGTCCGCCGCCGCCGCGTCGAACTGAACGTGCGCCCGGTCTACAAGCGCGTCGATACCTGCGCGGCCGAGTTCGCGACCAAGACGGCCTACATGTACTCGACCTACGAGGAAGAGTGCGAGGCGCAGCCGACCACCAACAAGAAGATCATGGTGCTGGGCGGCGGCCCGAACCGGATCGGCCAGGGCATCGAGTTCGACTACTGCTGCGTGCATGCGGCGCTCGCGATGCGCGAGGACGGCTACGAAACGATCATGGTCAACTGCAACCCGGAAACGGTGTCGACCGACTATGACACGTCCGACCGCCTGTACTTCGAGCCGCTGACGCTGGAAGACGTGCTCGAGATCGTCGACAAGGAAAAGCCGGTCGGCGTGATCGTCCAGTACGGCGGCCAGACGCCGCTGAAGCTCGCGCTCGATCTCGAGGCACACGGCGTGCCGATCGTCGGCACGTCGCCGGACATGATCGACGCGGCCGAAGACCGCGAACGCTTCCAGAAGCTGCTGCAGGACCTCGGCCTGCGCCAGCCGCCGAACCGCACCGCACGCGCCGAAGACGAAGCGCTCGCACTGGCGGCCGAAATCGGCTACCCGCTCGTCGTGCGCCCGTCGTACGTGCTGGGCGGTCGCGCGATGGAAATCGTCCACGAGCCGCGCGACCTCGAGCGCTACATGCGTGAGGCCGTGAAGGTGTCGAACGATTCGCCGGTGCTGCTCGACCGCTTCCTGAACGACGCGATCGAATGCGACGTCGACTGCATCTGCGACGGCGAATCGGTGTTCATCGGCGGCGTGATGGAACACATCGAGCAGGCGGGCGTCCACTCGGGCGACTCGGCATGTTCGCTGCCGCCGTACTCGCTGTCGAAGGAAACCGTCGCCGAACTGAAGCGCCAGACTGGCGCGATGGCGAAGGCGCTGAACGTGGTCGGCCTGATGAACGTGCAGTTCGCGATCCAGCAGGTACCGCAGGCGGACGGTTCGAAGCAGGACATCATCTACGTGCTCGAAGTGAACCCGCGCGCATCGCGCACGGTGCCGTACGTGTCGAAGGCGACCAGCCTGCCGCTCGCGAAGATCGCGGCGCGCGCGATGGTCGGCCAGAAGCTCGCGCAGCAGGGCGTGACGAAGGAAGTCGAGCCGCCGTACTTCAGCGTGAAGGAAGCGGTGTTCCCGTTCGTCAAGTTCCCGACCGTCGATCCGGTCCTCGGGCCTGAAATGCGTTCGACCGGCGAAGTGATGGGTGTCGGCCAGACGTTCGGCGAGGCGCTGTTCAAGTCGCAGCTCGCGGCGGGTTCGCGCCTGCCGGAGTCGGGCACGGTGCTGCTGACCGTGATGGACGCCGACAAGCCGAAGGCGGTCGAAGTCGCCCGCATGCTGCACGACCTCGGCTACCCGATCGTCGCGACCAAGGGCACGGCTGCCGCGATCGAAGCGGCCGGCGTGCCGGTGAAGGTCGTGAACAAGGTGAAGGACGGCCGTCCGCACATCGTCGACATGATCAAGAACGGCGAGATCGCACTCGTGTTCACGACGGTCGACGAGACGCGCCAGGCGATCGCCGATTCGCGTTCGATCCGCATGAGCGCGCAGGCGCACAAGGTCACGTACTACACGACGATGTCGGGCGCGCGCGCGGCCGTCGAAGGCTTGCGCTACCTGAAGGATCTGGAAGTCTATGATTTACAAGGTCTTCATGCTCGCCTAAACTAAGCGTTCAGTTACCTGTCGAAGCAACACGTGCCGCGATTAAGCGGTGTTTCCGGTTCGCCGGAAATGCGCTTAATCGCGGTGATTTTTTTTATAGCCGTTTTTAGCGATTGAGCCGTTTATGAGCACCATTCCGTTGACAAAGCGTGGCGCAGAGCAACTGCGCGATGAATTGCAGCGCCTCAAGTCCGTCGAGCGGCCGGCCGTGATCAACGCGATCGCGGAGGCCCGCGCACAGGGCGATCTGTCCGAGAACGCCGAATACGACGCTGCGAAAGAAAAGCAGGGCTTCATCGAGGGTCGCATCGCGGAAATCGAATCGAAGCTGTCGGCCGCGCAGGTCATCGATCCCACCGTGCTCGACGCCGAAGGCCGCGTGGTCTTCGCATCGACGGTCGAACTCGAGGATCTCGAGTCCGGCGACACCGTCAAGTACCAGATCGTCGGCGACGACGAAGCCGACATCGATCACGGCCTGATCTCGGTCAGTTCGCCGATCGCACGCGCGCTGATCGGCAAGTCCGAAGGCGACGTCGCGGCCGTGCAGGCGCCGAGCGGCGTGCGCGAATACGAAATCATCTCGGTCAGCTACATCTGAAGCGGGGCGACGTGATGCCGCATCGCGTGTTCCGTCTGCTGTCGGCCGTATGGGTCGGCAGCCTGCTGACGATCGGGTATGCGGTCGCGCCCGTGCTGTTCAAGACGCTGGAGCGGATGACGGCCGGCTCGGTCGCCGCCCAGTTGTTTCGCATCGAGGCGATCCTCGGTGTCGTATGCGGCGTGTTGCTGCTCGCGCTGTCGAACCAGCAGGTGCGGCGCGGCAGCGGCGATTACCGGCGCGTGCGCTGGATCGTCGCGGCGATGGTCGCGTGCGTGCTGGTCGGGTATTTTGCGCTGCAGCCGTTCATGAACGCGCTGCGGGTGGCCGCGATGGAGGCGGGCACCGATATCGCGAACTCGCCGTATGCGAGCCGCTTCGGGATGCTGCACGGCGTCTCGAGCCTGTTCTATCTCGTCGAGAGCGTGCTGGGGCTGATGCTGATCTGGCGTTTGCCTGCGCGAGACGCCTGAAGCGCGTGAGCGCCGCACCGGCAGGGCGGCACGGGGTGCCCCGTGCCGCACGGCAGGATTACTTGCCTTGGTGCGGCCGCTTCGTGCTGGCCTGACGCTTTTTCGCGCGCTTCACAGTGCCGCCCGCCGTCACGCGCTCGTTGCCGCGCACCGTGACCTTTACCGGCCTCGGACGGCGCACGGGGCTTGCGTTCGGCGATACCTTGACGACCTTGACGGTGCGCGGCGCACGGCCTTTCTTGTCGTCGACGGCTTCGGCCGCGCTCGGCAGCGCGCCGGCACGGCGGCCGCGGGCCGGGGCCGCCACGGCAGCCTCGGGCTTCCAGATCACCAGCAGCTTGCCGATGTGCTGGATCGGCGCCGCGTTCAGGCGGTCGCAAATCTCGTCGTAAATGGCGACGCGCTCGTCGCGCTCGTCACCGAACACACGGATCTTGATCAGCTGGTGCGCGGCAAGGTGCACCTTGATTTCCTTCAGCACGGCGTCGGTCAGCCCGTCGGCGCCGATCAGCACGACGGGCTTGAGCGCATGGGCCTGGGAGCGCAGCGCGGAGCGCTCGGCGGGGGAAAGCGAAAGGGCGGGCATGGAAATGTCGAAATCTAAATAGGGGCGCGCTGCATCAGAAGCGAATCGCGGGAAGTTATCGCATCAGCCGCGCGCCGAAACCACGTAAAATCGCGGCTTGGGCCCGGAAGGGGCCGCAGCCGCGCGAAGAAGACGCGTATTATCCGCCAAAAGCACGGCTTCACGAAGCAAATAGCAGCAATCTCTCTCTCGAATGGCAAAAAACCGCTTTAACCAGCACTGGCTGCACGACCACATCAACGACCCGTACGTCAAAATGGCGCAGCGGGAGGGCTATCGCGCGCGTGCCGCGTACAAGCTGAAGGAAATCGACGAGCAGGACAAGCTGATCCGTCCGGGCCAGGTGATCGTCGATCTCGGCGCGACGCCGGGCAGCTGGAGCCAGTATGCCCGCAACAAGCTCGCGCAGGGCAAGAAGCGTGACGCGGAGCGCGAAGGCGGCATCGACGGCACGATCGTCGCGCTCGACATCCTGCCGATGGAACCGATCGCCGACGTCCACTTCCTCCAGGGCGACTTCCGCGAGGACGAGGTCCTTCACCGGCTCGAGGAAGTGCTCGAAGGTCGCTCGGTGGACCTTGTTATTTCGGACATGGCCCCCAACCTCTCGGGCGTGGCCTCGGCGGACGCGGCGCGCATCGAGCATCTGTGCGATCTGGCGCTCGAATTTGCGCAGAATCATCTGAAGCCGGAAGGTGCGCTGCTCGTGAAGTGTTTCCACGGCAGCGGCTACAGCCAGATCGTCGAAAAGTTCAAACAGCAGTTTAAGATCGTCGCGCCGCGCAAGCCGAAGGCGTCCCGCGACAAATCGTCCGAAACGTTCATTTTGGGCCGGCAGCTGAAGCATCCGCGGTGACGCGGGGCGCGGCGTCGCAAACGGGCTCCGGCCCTTGCCAGACAAGCGAAGCGCTATCGCGACGGTTGTCAATGCTTATGGCGGGGGTGGTCGGACTGGATTAGAATGACCGAGGAGCGCTGCAAGGAAAATGTAGGCGCTCGTCTACGAGTGAAGGAGTGGTGCTTTGAACAACAATATGTTTTCGAAGGCAGCAGTGTGGCTGGTGATCGCACTGGTGCTGTTTACGGTGTTCAAGCAGTTCGACAAGCCCCGCGTCCAGGAAGGTGTGTCCTATTCGCAGTTCATGGACGACGCCAAGAACGGCAAGGTCAAGAACGTCATCGTGCAGGGGCGCAACCTCACCGTCACTCCGGCTGATGGCCAGAAATACCAGATCGTGTCGCCCGGCGACATCTGGATGGTCGGCGATCTGATGAAGTACGGCGTGCAGGTCAGCGGCAAGGCCGATGACGAGCCGAACGCGCTGATGTCCGCGTTGTACTACCTCGGGCCGACGATCCTGATCATCGTGTTCTGGTTCTACATGATGAGGCAGATGCAGGGAGGCGGCAAAGGCGGCGCATTTTCGTTCGGGAAATCGCGTGCGCGGCTGATCGACGAGAACAACAACGCGGTGAACTTCTCCGACGTCGCGGGCTGTGACGAAGCGAAGGAAGAAGTGTCCGAGCTCGTCGATTTCCTGCGCGATCCGCAGAAATTCCAGAAGCTGGGCGGCCGCATTCCGCGCGGCGTGCTGCTCGTCGGCCCCCCGGGTACCGGCAAGACGCTGCTCGCTCGCGCGATCGCCGGTGAAGCGAAGGTGCCGTTCTTCAGCATCTCGGGGTCCGACTTTGTCGAAATGTTCGTCGGCGTCGGCGCGGCCCGTGTGCGCGACATGTTCGAGCAGGCGAAGAAGCACGCACCGTGCATCGTGTTCATCGACGAAATCGACGCGGTCGGTCGTCATCGCGGCGCCGGCATGGGCGGCGGCAACGACGAGCGCGAGCAGACGCTGAACCAGATGCTCGTCGAAATGGACGGCTTCGAAGCGAACTCGGGCGTGATCGTGATTGCCGCGACCAACCGCTCCGACGTGCTCGACAAGGCGCTGCTGCGCCCGGGCCGTTTCGACCGCCAGGTCTATGTCGGCCTGCCGGACATCCGCGGACGCGAGCAGATCATGCGCGTGCACCTGCGCAAGGTGCCGATCGCGAACGACGTCGACGCAGCGGTCATCGCGCGCGGCACGCCGGGCTTCTCGGGCGCCGATCTCGCGAACCTCGTGAACGAAGCGGCGCTGTTCGCCGCCCGCCGCGGCAAGCGCATCGTCGAGATGCAGGATTTCGAGGACGCGAAGGACAAGATCTTCATGGGTCCGGAGCGCAAGTCGGCGGTGATTCGCGAAGAAGCGAAGCGCGCGACGGCTTACCACGAGTCGGGCCACGCGGTGATCGCGAAGCTGCTGCCGAAGGCCGACCCGGTGCACAAGGTCACGATCATCCCGCGCGGTCGTGCGCTGGGTGTCACGTGGCAGCTGCCGGAGCATGACAACGAGACGTACTCGAAGGACTACCTGCTCGACCGCCTGGCGATCCTGTTCGGTGGCCGCGTGGCCGAGGAGCTGTTCCTGAACCTGATCAGCACCGGCGCGTCGGACGACTTCAACAAGGCGACGCAGACGGCGCGTGCGATGGTGGCGCGTTTCGGCATGACCGACGCGCTTGGACCGATGGTCTACGTCGATGACGAGAACGACAGCGGCCCGTTCGGCCGCGGCTTCACCCGCACGATTTCGGAAGCGACGCAGCAGAAGGTCGACGGTGAAATCCGCCGCGTGCTCGACGAACAGTACGGCCTTGCGCGCCGCTTGCTCGAAGAGAACCGCGACAAGGTCGAGGCGATGACGGCCGCGCTGATGGAGTGGGAGACGATCGACGCCGATCAGATCAACGACATCATGGAAGGTCGTCCGCCGCGCTCGCCGAAGAGCTCGCCGGCCGTCGGCGGCGATTCCTCGGGTGGCGGCACGGCCGCCGAAGTGAAGCCCGGCAACGCGCCGGCGCCTGCTTCGCCGGCCTGACCTCCGCCGTAGCACCGTTCACGGGCTGGTGTGGCTTCACACCGGCCCGTTTTGCATTCATCAACGCCTCCCGCCCGTGCCTGATTCCGCAGTCTCAGCTTCCATTCCCGCGCCGCTCCAGTGCGGCCGCTTCTCGCTGACGTTCGAACGCCCGCTCGTGATGGGCATTCTCAACGCCACCCCCGATTCGTTTTCCGACGGCGGACGCTTCCTCGCGCGCGACGATGCGCTGCGCCAGGCCGAGCGAATGATCGCCGAAGGCGTGGACTTGATCGACATCGGCGGCGAATCGACGCGCCCCGGTGCGCCGCCGGTGCCGCTCGACGAGGAGCTCGCGCGCGTGATCCCGCTCGTCGAAGCGTTGCGGCCGCTGAACGTGCCGCTATCGATCGACACTTACAAGCCGGCCGTGATGCGCGCGGCGCTCGCTGCCGGCGCAGACATGATCAACGACATCTGGGGGTTCCGCCAGCCGGGTGCGATCGACGCCGTGCGCGAAGGCAACAGCGGGCTGTGCGCGATGCACATGCTCGGCGAGCCGCAGACGATGCAGGTCGGCGAGCCCGACTACGGCGACGTCGTAACCGACGTGCGCGACTTTCTCGCTGCATGCGCGCAGGTATTGCGCGACGCGGGCGTCGCGCCGGAGCGGATCTGCGTCGATCCGGGATTTGGATTCGGCAAGACCGTGGTCGATGACAACTACGCGCTGCTGGCCGCGTTGCCGGACACGGCGCCCGCGCGGCCCGACGGGCGCGCGTATCCGATTCTCGCGGGCATGTCGCGCAAGTCGATGCTCGGCGCGGTGATCGGCGGCAAGCCGCCGATCGAACGCGTTGCGGCGAGCGTGGCGGCAGCGTTGTGCGCGGTCGAACGCGGCGCGGCGATCGTGCGTGTGCACGACGTCGCGGCGACGGTCGATGCACTGAAGGTCTGGAACGCCGTGCGCGAAGCCGCGCGGCAACGATAAGTTAGAAATCGGAAAGACGAAGGAGGAAGGTTCGCCATGGGACGTCGATATTTCGGCACGGACGGTATTCGCGGCACGGTGGGCGATGCGCCCATCACGCCTGATTTCGTGTTGCGTCTCGGTTATGCGGCCGGAAAGGTACTGGCCGGCGCGGCCGATGTCTCGGCGGGTGCGCGTCCGACGGTGCTGATCGGCAAGGACACACGCGTGTCGGGCTACATGCTCGAGGCCGCGCTCGAGGCAGGCTTTTCGGCGGCCGGCGTCGACGTGATGCTGGCCGGCCCGATGCCAACGCCGGGCGTCGCGTACCTGACGCGCGCGCTGCGCCTGTCGGCCGGTGTCGTGATCAGCGCATCGCACAACCCGTATCAGGACAACGGGATCAAGTTCTTCTCCGCCGACGGCAACAAGCTGCCCGACGAAACCGAGGCCGAAATCGAGGCATGGCTCGACAAGCCGCTCGAATGCGCGTCTTCGGACCGGCTCGGCAAGGCGCGCCGCCTCGACGACGCGGCCGGCCGTTACATCGAGTTCTGCAAGAGCACGTTCCCGGCCGCATATGACCTGCGCGGGCTGAAGCTCGTGATCGACTGCGCCCACGGCGCCGCCTATCAGATCGCGCCGCACGTATTCCACGAACTCGGCGCGGACGTGATCCCGATCGGCGTCGCGCCGAACGGCTTCAATATCAACGACGGCGTCGGCGCAACGGCGCCCGACGCATTGGTGCGTGCAGTGCGGGCGAACCATGCGGACCTCGGCATCGCGCTCGACGGCGATGCGGACCGCCTGCAGGTCGTGGATGCGACGGGCCGGCTGTACAACGGCGACGAATTGCTCTACGTGCTCGTGAAGGACCGGATTGCGACCGCCGGCAAGGTCGACGGCGCGGTCGGCACGCTGATGACGAACCTCGCGGTCGAGGTCGCGCTGCAGCGCGAGGGCGTGCAGTTCGTGCGGGCGGCCGTCGGCGACCGCTACGTGCTCGAACAGTTGCGCGAGCGCGGCTGGCAGCTCGGTGCGGAAGGCTCGGGCCACATCCTGTCGCTCGACCGCCATTCGACCGGCGACGGCATCGTGTCGGCGCTGCTCGTGCTGGCCGCGCTCAAGCGCAGTGGCCGCACGCTTGCGCAGATGCTGGACGGCGTCACGCTGTTCCCGCAGAAGCTGATCAACGTGCGGATGAAGCCGGGTGCCGACTGGAAGGGCAGCGCATCGATTCGTGCGGCGATCGACGCAGCCGAAAGCGCGCTCGCCGGCCGCGGCCGTGTGCTGATCCGCGCATCGGGCACCGAGCCCGTGTTGCGTGTGATGGTCGAGGCACAGCATGCGGCGGACGCGACCCGTCACGCGGAAGCGATCGCCGACGCGGTGCGCGCGGCGACGAGCTGAGCCGAATCGGTGACGGCGCGCGACGGTCCGGCCGTGCGCGCGCCGCCTCTCCGGTAATTCGACGGGCGGCGCCTTCGGGCGCCGCAATTCGTCAGACGCAAAGGTTTGCGCTATTAGATAGAGGATGACTTCGGCGCGGATTTCGTCTGACGCAGGAAGGCATCCGACCCTGAATCGTGATGACAGCCGCAAAGGGTTTTCCTGCCCCATGTGTGGCGAACACGATTCGCTCCGGACCTCACATCGCGGGTGCCGAACAGCCCTTCCTGACCGGCAATTCTTGCCGTCATTGCCGCCGCGCTGCCCCGGAGCGGCCACCCGCACAGGGCCCGATATACCCTTTCAACCAGTCATGTTACTGTCACGCCAGTTTCATCGATTGTCACATTATCGTCATGAGGAGCCCCTAACCTTCGCGGTGCCGTAGTCATCCGCTCACACACTGGAGGTCTCATGAAATTGATGCAAACCGCGATTGCCGGCCTGGCTGGCGCGCTTTTCGCAGTCGCCGCGCAAGCTGCCGACATCACGGGCGCAGGCAGCACGTTCGCGATGCCGATTTATACGAAATGGGCTGCTGACTACCAGCAGGCCGGCGGCGCGAAGGTGAACTACCAGGGTATCGGTTCGTCGGGCGGCCTCAAGCAGATCAACGCGAAGACGGTCGATTTTGCCGGTTCGGACGCTCCGCTGAAGGATGAAGAACTCGCGAAGGAAGGCCTGTTCCAGTTCCCGACGGTGGTCGGCGGCGTGGTGCCGGTCGTCAACGTGCCGGGCGTGAAGGCCGGCGAACTGACGCTGTCGGGCCCGGTGCTCGGCGACATCTACCTCGGCAAGATCAAGAAGTGGAACGACCCGGCGATCGCCGCGCTGAACCCGAAGGTCAAGCTGCCGGATACGGACATCGCGGTCGTTCGCCGTGCTGACGGCTCGGGCACGAGCTTCATCTGGACGAACTACCTGTCGAAGGTCAACGACGAATGGAAGTCGAAGATCGGCGAAGGCACGACGGTCAACTGGCCGACGGGCACGGGCGGCAAGGGCAACGACGGCGTCGCGGCCTTCGTGCAGCGCCTGCCGGGCGCGATCGGCTACGTCGAGTGGGCGTATGCCAAGAAGAACAACATGACCTACACGGCCCTGAAGAACTCGACGGGCACGGTGGTCGAGCCGAAGACCGAAACGTTCAAGGCCGCTGCTGCCGGCGCGAACTGGTCGAAGTCGTTCTACCAGATCCTGACGAACCAGCCGGGCAAGGAAGCATGGCCGGTCGTCGGCGCGACGTTCGTGCTGCTGCACGCGAAGCAGGACAAGCCGGAGCAGGGCGCCGAAACGCTGAAGTTCTTCAGCTGGGCGTTCAAGAACGGCGAGAAGGCAGCCGACAGCCTCGACTACATCTCGCTGCCGGCGACGGTCGAGACGGAAATCCGCAAGCAGTGGAAGACGAAGGTGACGGACGCATCGGGCAAGCCGGTCGCCACGGAGTAAGCAATCCAGCGGTTCGCTGCCCGGCCGTGCCGGCTGGGCAGTGTGTGCGGTAAGGCCGGGCGTCACGGCGCCCGGCGATCCAGAACAGGCGCCCATGTCTGATATTTCCTACACGTCTTCCCGGTCCGATGCCGCGCAGCAACGCGCGCCGAGCCGTCTCGGAGACGTTCTGTTCGGCGGCCTCGCACGGCTGGCCGCGATCGTGACCCTGCTGCTGCTGGGCGGGATCATCGTTTCCCTGATCATTGCGTCGATGCCGACCATCCAGAAGTTCGGCCTCGGCTTCTTGTTGCAAACCGAGTGGGATCCGAACTCGGATATTTACGGCGCGGTCGTGCCGATCTACGGCACGATCGTGACGTCGCTCATCGCGCTCGTCATCGCGGTGCCCGTCAGCTTCGGCATCGCACTGTTCCTCACCGAATTGTCGCCCGTGTGGCTGCGTCGCCCGCTCGGCATCGCGATCGAGCTGCTCGCCGCGATTCCGTCGATTGTGTACGGCATGTGGGGCCTGCTCGTGTTCGCGCCGATCTTCGCCGAATACTTCCAGAAGCCGATCGGCCGTCTCTTCAAGGACGTGTGGGTGCTCGGTCCGCTGACGTCGGGCCCGCCGATCGGCATCGGCATTCTCGCGGCCGGCGTGATCCTCGCGATCATGATCATCCCGTACATCGCGTCGGTGATGCGCGACGTGTTCGAAGTCACGCCCGTGCTGCTGAAGGAATCGGCTTACGGGATCGGCTGCACGACGTGGGAAGTGATGTGGAAAGTCGTGCTGCCCTACACGAAGACCGGCGTGATCGGCGGCGTGATGCTCGGCCTCGGCCGCGCGCTCGGCGAAACGATGGCCGTGACCTTCGTGATCGGCAACACCAACCTGCTCGACAGCGTGTCGCTGTTCGCGCCGGGCAACAGCATCACGTCGGCGCTCGCGAACGAATTCGCGGAGGCGCAACCGGGCCTGCATACGTCCGCGCTGATGGAACTGGGCCTGATCCTGTTCGTGATCACGTTCGTCGTGTTGTCCATCTCCAAACTGCTGCTGCTTCGTCTCGAGAAAGGAGAGGGCAAGAAATGAGCGAGCCCGTCATGAATTTCCCGGGGCCGAACGGCGCCGCGCTCGACGCGATGCGCAACCGCCTGCAGCGCAAGCGCAAGGTGACCAACGCGATCGCGCTGACCGCGTCGCTCGCCGCCATGGCGTTCGGCCTGCTGTGGCTCGTGTGGATTCTCTATACCACGGTGCATCTCGGCGTCGGCGGCCTGTCGCTGCAGCTGTTCACCGAATCGACGCCGGCACCGAACACGGAAGGCGGCGGCCTGGCGAACGCGATCGTCGGCAGCCTGCTGCTGTGCGGTTTCGGCACGCTGGTCGGCACGCCGATCGGCATCCTCGCGGGCGTCTATCTCGCCGAATACGGCCAGAAGAACCTGCTGGCGAGCACGATCCGCTTCATCAACGACATCCTGCTGTCGGCGCCGTCGATCGTGATCGGGCTGTTCGTGTACGCGATCGTCGTCGCAAAGTCGGGGCGCTTCTCGGGCTGGGCCGGCGTGATCGCGCTGGCGCTGCTGCAGATTCCGATCGTGATCCGCACGACCGAGAACATGCTGAAGCTCGTGCCGAACGCGCTGCGCGAAGCAGCCGTCGCGCTCGGCACGCCGAAGTGGCGGATGGTGTTGAAGATCACACTGCGCGCCTCGGTCGGCGGGATCGTGACGGGCGTGCTGCTCGCGGTCGCGCGGATCGCCGGCGAAACGGCGCCGCTGCTGTTCACCGCGCTGTCGAACCAGTTCTTCTCGTGGGACATGAGCCAGCCGATGGCGAACCTGCCCGTCACGATCTACAAGTTCGCGATGAGCCCGTTCGCCGAATGGCAGTCGCTCGCATGGGCGGGCGTGTTCCTGATCACGCTCGGGGTGCTCGGACTCAACATCCTGGCGCGTTCGATCTTCTCGAAAAAGTAACGGCGGAGCAATCCGATGAATATGGCAGAAAGCCACCTGAATCCCGTCGAGCGCACCGCTGCGCCCGCCGGCACGCAAGATGCGGCGCATGGCCGTCCGCTGGCGCCGCTGAACGCGAAGATCGAGGTCAACAACCTCAACTTCTTCTACAACAAGTTCCACGCGCTGAAGAACATCAATCTGCGCATTCCCGAAGGGAAGGTGACGGCGTTCATCGGTCCGTCGGGTTGCGGCAAGTCGACGCTCCTGCGCACGTTCAACAAGATGTACGCGCTCTATCCGGAGCAGCGCGCCGAGGGCGAAATCCTGATGGACGGCGAGAACCTGCTGACCAGCAAGCGCGACATCTCGCTGCTGCGCGCACGGATCGGCATGGTGTTCCAGAAGCCGACCCCGTTCCCGATGTCGATCTACGACAACATCGCGTTCGGCGTGAAGATGTTCGAGAAGCTCACGCGCTCGGAGATGGACGATCGCGTCGAGTGGGCGCTGACGAAGGCCGCGCTGTGGAACGAAGTGAAGGACAAGCTGAGCCAGAGCGGCTACGGGCTGTCGGGCGGCCAGCAGCAGCGTCTGTGCATCGCGCGCGGTATCGCGATCCGTCCGGAAGTGCTGCTGCTCGACGAGCCGTGCTCGGCGCTCGACCCGATCTCGACGGGCCGCATCGAGGAGCTGATCGCGGAGCTGAAGAGCGACTACACGGTCGTGATCGTCACGCACAACATGCAGCAGGCCGCGCGCTGCTCGGACTATACGGCCTACATGTACCTGGGCGAGCTGATCGAATTCGGCGAAACCGAAAAGATCTTCATCAAGCCGGTGCGCAAGGAAACGGAAGACTACATCACCGGCCGTTTCGGCTGATGACGGAGAATCACAACCATGTCGGATAAACATCTGTCGAGCCAGTTCGACGCGGACCTGAATGCCGTGTCGTCGAAAGTGCTGGAAATGGGCGGGCTCGTCGAGTCGCAGATCGTCGGTGCGATGCATGCGCTGAACGAATTCGACCGCGAGACGGCCGAGAAGGTGATCGCGGCCGAGGAAACGCTGAACGCGATGGAAGTCGACATCGACCAGGAGTGCGGCAACATCATCGCGCGGAGGCAGCCGGCCGCGCGCGACCTGCGTCTTCTGATGTCGATTTCGAAAACGATTACGAACCTCGAGCGCGCCGGCGACGAGGCCGAGAAGATCGCGAAGCGCGTGCGCCGCCTGATCGACGAGCCGGCCGCGCGTGCGGTGAACATCGCCGAGATCAAGGTGTCGGGCGAGATGGCCGTGACGATCCTGCGCCGCGCGCTCGACGCGTTCGCGCGCCTCGATACGGTGGCGGCTGCGCAGATCGTCAAGGACGACAAGGAAATCGACCTCGAATTCCGCGCGTTCGTGCGCAAGCTCGTGTCGTACATGCAGGAAGACCCGCGCACGATCTCGGTCGGCCTCGAGTACCTGTTCATCGCGAAGGCGATCGAACGGATCGGCGACCACGCGAAGAACATCGCCGAATTCATCATCTACATCGTGAAGGGCACCGACGTGCGGCACCAGCCGCGCGACACGCTCGATCGCGAAGCCAACAGTTAATCGACTCCGTAAGGAAGAACAGAGGTGCCGATGCCCAGCAACATTCTCGTCGTCGAAGATGAGCCCGCGATTTCCGAACTGATCTCGGTGAATCTCCAGCATGCCGGTCACTGCCCGATCCGCGCGTACAACGCCGAGCAGGCGCAGAACCTGATCAGCGACGTGCTGCCCGATCTCGTGCTGCTCGACTGGATGCTGCCGGGCAAGTCCGGCATTGCGTTCGCGCGCGACCTGCGCAACAACGAACGGACCAAGCACATCCCGATCATCATGCTGACTGCGCGCGGCGACGAGCAGGACAAGGTGCTCGGCCTCGAGATCGGCGCGGACGACTACGTGACGAAGCCGTTCTCGCCGAAGGAACTGATGGCGCGCATCAAGGCCGTGCTGCGCCGCCGCGCGCCGCAGCTGACCGAGGACGTCGTGTCGATCAACGGGCTGCGCCTCGACCCGGCCACGCACCGGGTCGCCGCGCACGGCGACGGCAGCGAGATCAAGCTCGACCTCGGCCCGACCGAATTCCGCCTGCTGCATTTCTTCATGACGCATCCGGAGCGCGTGCACAGCCGCACGCAACTGCTCGATCAGGTCTGGGGCGATCACGTGTTCGTCGAAGAGCGCACCGTCGACGTCCACATCAAACGATTGCGCGCGGCCTTGAAACCGGCCGGTTGCGATGCGATGATCGAGACCGTGCGCGGCAGCGGCTACCGGCTCGCCAAGCACGCGTAACGTATCCGGACATGCCGTGTGCCACGGCATGCCGTTCATTCTTTCGGGCGCTGAATCATGAACATCATCTGGGCGCGCTTTCTCGTGTCGCTCATGCTGCTCGTGCTGATCAGCGTATTGGTCGGCGTGTTCGCCGGCCCGATCGCGGGCCTCGGGTTCGCGGTCGTGATGCTGGTCGCGCAGGGCTTCTTCAGCACCTTCCATACGCAACGCCTGTGGCGTCTGCTCGATGCGCCCGTCTACGGCGAGGTGCCGAGCGCACCGGGCATCTGGGGTGAAATCTACTACCGGCTGCACAAGCTCGCGAAGCAGTGGCATGCGCAGGTGCGGCAGGTCGAGCAGCAGCATTCGCGCTTCATCCAGGCGATCCAGGCGTCGCCGAACGGCGTCGCGATGCTCGACGACCATGATCAGATCGAGTGGTGCAACGCGATCGCCGAGGTGCATTTCGGCCTCGACGCGAAGCGCGACCTGCGCCAGCACATCACGAATCTGGTTCGTCATCCGGAGTTCGTGCGCTACCTGAATGCGCAGCATTACGACGAGACGCTGGTGATGCGCGGGATGGGCGACTCGCGACAGAACGTGCTGGAAGTGCAGGTGTTCCCGTACGGCGAGAACCGCAAGCTGCTGCTCACGCAGGACATCACGGAGCTCGAGCGGACCGACGCGATGCGGCGCGACTTCGTCGCGAACGTGTCGCACGAACTGAAGACGCCGCTCACCGTGCTGTCGGGCTTCCTCGAGACGATGCGCGAACTGCCGCTGAACGAGGAAGATCGCGCGCGCTATCTCGAGATGATGGAGCAGCAGGCGTCGCGGATGCGGCACATCGTCACCGATCTGCTGGTGCTCGCAAAGCTCGAGGGCGAAAGCAAGCCGCCGACGGATCATGCGATCGACATGCGTGCCGTGTTCGATCATCTGAAGGAGGATGCGCGGACGTTGTCGAACGGGCATCATGAGATCGCGTTCACGATCGACGAGACACTCGGCGTCACGGGCGCGCAGACCGAAGTGTTCAGTGCATTCGCGAATCTCGTGACGAACGCGATCCGTTATACGCCGGACGGCGGCAAGATTCTCGTGTCGTGGCGGCGCGAGGGCGCGCAAGGCGTGTTTTCCGTTACCGACAGCGGCTTCGGCATCCCGGCCGCCGACCTGCCGCGGCTGACCGAGCGCTTCTACCGCGTCGACCGCAGCCGCTCGCGCGATACGGGCGGCACGGGGCTCGGCCTCGCGATCGTCAAGCACGTGCTGCAGCGGCATGACTCGCACCTGTACGTGCAGAGCGAGGAAGGACGCGGCAGCACGTTCACCGCACGCTTCCCGGCCTCGCGGATCATCGCGATCCGGCCGGCGACGTTCGAGGCATGAGCGCATGACGCAAATCGGGTGCCTCACGTCGGCATCCCGCCGCAAACGAAAAAGCACAGCCCCCGGGCTGTGCTTTTTCGTTTGGTGATGCGATACGCGAACCCGCGCGCCGCCCCGTGTCTACGAACAGAACTTCGCGAGCAGCCCGAGTTGCGCGTTGCGGATCGTCTTGCCCGCGCGACGCCGGCGGTAGTGGCCGTCGCTGAGCATCTGCCAGGCCGACTGGTTGTCGCCGAGGCAAACCGACAGCCCTTCGGCGATCACGCGGCGCTTCAGCTTGCGCTCGCGGATCGGGAACGCGACTTCTACGCGGCGGAACAGATTGCGGTCCATCCAGTCGGCGCTCGACAGATAGACGTCCTCGGCGCCGTCCGCGTGGAAATAGTAAATGCGGTGGTGTTCGAGGAAGCGCCCGACGATCGAGCGCACCGTGATGTTGTCCGACAGCCCCGGCACGCCGGGCTTCAGCGCGCACACTCCGCGCACGATCAGGTCGACCTTGACGCCGGCCTGCGACGCTTCGTACAGCGCGGCGATCACCGACGGCTCCAGCAGCGCGTTCATCTTCGCGACCACGCGCGCGCGCTTGCCGGCACGCGCATTGTCGATTTCCGCGCGGATCGATTCGATGATGCGCGGATGCAGCGAGAACGGCGACTGCCACAGCTCGTGCAGCGTGAGCTCGCCACCGATCCCGGTCAGTTGCTGGAAGACGTGGTGGACGTCCTCGCAGATCTTCTGGTCGGCCGTCATCAGCCCGAAGTCGGTGTAGAGGCGGGCGGTGCGCGGGTGATAGTTGCCGGTGCCGAGATGCACGTAGCGGCGCAGCGACGCCTTGCCGTTCTGCACGACGCGCCGCACGATCAGCATCATCTTCGCGTGGCACTTGTGGCCGACCACGCCGTACACGACGTGCGCGCCGACGGCTTCGAGCTGCGACGCCCAGTTGATGTTGGTTTCCTCGTCGAAGCGCGCGAGCAGCTCGACGACGACGGTCACTTCCTTGCCGTTGCGCGCGGCTTCCATCAGCGCGTCCATCAGCGGCGAATCGGTGCCGGTGCGGTAGATCGTCTGCTTGATCGCGACGACGCTCGGGTCTTTCGCGGCCTGCTGCAGCAGTTCGAGCACCGGCTGGAAACTTTCGTACGGGTGGTGCAGCAGGATGTCGCCGTCGTCGATCGCGTCGAACATCGTCGGCGCGTTGACGATCGCGGGCGGGATCGATGCGGTGAACGGCGAGAACTTCAGGTCGGGGCGATCGACGAGATCGGGAATCTGCATCAGCCGCACGAGGTTCACGGAGCCGGCCACGCGATAGCAGTCCTTCTCGCCGAGCAGGCTTTCCTCGAGCAGGCGCCGCACGATATGCGCCGGCGTGTCGGCCGATACTTCGAGCCGCACCGCGTTGCCGAGGTGCCGCGCGGGCAGTTCGCCCTGCAGCGCGACGCGCAGGTTGGTGATTTCGTCCTCGTCGACGAAGAGCTCGCTGTTGCGCGTGATGCGAAACTGGTTGCAGCTTTTCACGACCAGCTGCGGGAAGAGTTCGCCGACGAAGCGCTGCATGAACGAGCTGAGCAGCACGAACCCGTGCTCGAAGCCCGACAGCGCCTGCGGCATGCGCACGACGCGCGGTAGCGCGCGCGGCGCCTGCACGATGCCCATCACCGCCTGGCGGCCGAACGCGTCGCGGCCCTCGAGTTCGACGACGAAGTTCAGGCTCTTGTTCAGCACGCGCGGGAACGGGTGCGCGGGATCGAGGCCGATCGGCGTCAGCACCGGCAGCAGTTCGTCGAGGAAGTAGCGGCGCGCCCATTCGAGCTGTTCTTCGTTCCACGTGTCGCTCGCGTGGAAGTAGATGCCTTCCTGTTCGAGCGCGGGCAGCACGGTTTCGTGAAGCATCGTGTATTGCCGGTGCACGAGCCGTTGCGCGCGCTCGACGACGAGGTCGTAAGCGTGCTGCAGCGACATGCCGTCGGGCGTCAGCGCGCCGGGGTTGTCGCGGATCTGTTCCTGAAGGCCGGCCATCCGGACTTCGAAAAACTCGTCGAGGTTGCTGCTCGTGATGCAGATGAAGCGCAGGCGCTCGAGCAACGGGATCTGTGGGTCAGCCGCCTGGGCCAGCACGCGCTCGTTGAAACCGAGGATGCCGAGTTCACGATTGAGAAGCGGATAACGGACGGACATCGGCAGAGTAGGGGATGATTCGGGCGATGATTCGAAAGGACGCTCGGAAACTCTCACGGTACGATGACGTGCTGATGACGATAATGTCTTTATATCGGGAAATTCTACGCCTGAACCGTTTCGTCTCATAAATGTTTCGGCCATATACAATCTACCCGTGTACATGCCCGTGAAGCGTGGCAACGGCAAGCGTTCCACGCTTAAAATGTCGCCTTTGATTGATCGTCCAGCGTGGCCGGACCGGCTGCCGCGGGCGAACGCGCACGGAGCCCCCTTCTGATGGTTACATCCCCCCACTTGCTGGCTGCCGTCGATCTCGGCTCGAACAGCTTTCGGCTGATCGTCGGGCGCGTCGAGGAAACGCCGGCGGGCAGCCAGATCTATCCCGTCGATGCGCTGCGCGAGCCCGTTCGACTGGCCGCGGGCCTGTCGAGCGACAAGATGCTCGATCGCGCGTCGCAGGAGCGTGGCTGGGAGGCGCTCAAGCGGTTCGGCGAACGCCTGCGCGATTTCCATCCCGATCATGTGCGCGCGGTGGCGACCAACACGCTGCGCGTCGCGAAGAATGCGGGCGAATTTCTCGGCGAGGCCGAAGCGGCGCTCGGTTTCCCGATCGAAGTGATCGCGGGCCGCGAAGAGGCGCGCCTGATCTACGCGGGCGCCGCGCATTCGGTGCCGGCGAGCGCGGGCAAGCGGCTCGTCGTCGATATCGGCGGCGGCTCGACGGAATTCATCATCGGCTCGCACTACACGCCGATCGTGATGGAGAGCCTCTATATCGGCTGCGTGAGCCATAGCCGCGCGTTCTTCCCGGCCGGCAACGTCGACGAATACACGATGCGGCAGGCCGAACTCGCGGCCAAGCGCGAGATCCAGATCATTTCCAGCGAATACAAGAAGGCCGGATGGGACCAGGCGATCGGTTCGTCCGGCACCGCGCGTGCGCTCGCGGAACTCGTCGAGGCGAACGGCTTCAACGACGCGGGCATCACGCACGGCATATCGCGCGGCGGGCTCGAACGCCTGAAGCGCGCGCTGATCAAGTCCGAGAACGTGAACCGGCTGAAGCTGATCGCGCTGAAGCCCGATCGCGTGCCGGTGCTCGCCGGCGGCCTCGCGATCATGCTCGCGGTATTCGAGGAACTCGGGGTCGACTATGTCGATACCACCGACGGCGCGCTGCGTCTCGGCGTGCTGTACGACCTGCTCGGCCGGACCCAGCACGAGGACATGCGCGCGGTGACCGTCGAGGGCTTCACGCGCCGCTACGGCGTCGATCGCGCGCAGGCCGGGCGCATCGGTGCGCTCGCGGTGCGGTTCTACGACGAGCTCGACGAATCCGACGACGAAGAACGCGAGGAAGGCCGGATGTTCCTCGGTTGGGCCGCCGCGTTGCACGAGATCGGCTTGTCGATTTCGCACAGCTCGTATCACAAGCATTCGGCCTATATCGCGAGCAACGCCGACATGCCGGGTTTCTCGCGCACCGACCAGGCGCGCCTTGCTGCGCTCGTGCTCGGGCATGCGGGCAAGCTCGGCAAGCTGTCGCAGGCGCGCGACGTCGAATGGCCGCTGTTGTTCTGCCTGCGGCTCGCGGCGCTGCTTTGCCGGCGCCGGACCGATGCCGGGCTGCCGGACATTTCCGTGTCGCAGATGAAGAAGGGCGGGTATGAAGTGCGCCTGCCGAGCGCATGGGTCGAGCAGAACCCGCTGACCGATTACAGCCTCAGCCAGGAAGCGGCCGAGTGGGAGAAGGTCGGCATTCCGTACCGTGTGGTTTATACGGGCGCGTGACGCGCCGCTAGGCTGCCTTACGGCGCGCTCAGTCCGAGCACACGATCGCGGTCAGGAACGGGAATGCCTGCTTGACGGTCGCGTCGCTGCCGGCCTTGCGCACGGCCTGTTCGACCGCGTTCTTCGTGCCGCGCACCACGACGCCGTATGCCCAGTCGCCGATCGGCGTGCCGTCGCCGGACTGGAAAATCGGATCGTTCGCCTGGTAACCGAGCACGACATAGACGCCGAAGCCGTAGGCGGTCAGCGGATGGTTCGTGCGGAATGCGTTCACCGAATTCGATTCGACGTGCATCGGCTCCGACTGGATGTCGCCTGCTGCAAGCAGCGGCGCGACGAACTTGTGGCCGTTCGAATGGCAGTCGAGCGCGTCGTCGAGCGGCTTGGCCGATGCGACGCCGGGCGCGCCGAGGATGCCGATTGCGAGCAGCGCGCCGAACAGGGCGGTCTTGAATACGTCGTTTTTCATGCGCGATTGCGGGTTGGTCGCGGACATTATCGCGTGTTCCCGCAATTTTCGTGCGCGGGCTGCGGGCAGTGGCACCGGTGGCGGACCAAACGAAAAAGGGCTGCAAGCGCGATGGCTTGCAACCCTTGTCGTGTATCTCGTGGTCGGAGCGATAGGATTCGAACCTACGACCCTCTGATCCCAAATCAGATGCGCTACCAGGCTGCGCTACGCTCCGACGAGCCAAAGATTCTATCGTCTAATGGGTAACCGGGTCAATCACGTTTTGCGTACGGCGCATATCATCACGAACCGCTCACGATTGGCGACAATTCGAAGCGTGATCGTCCGGCCCGCGGGTGTGCGGCCGGATCATTCGTCGAAGCATGGAGAGACATCATGATGAACCTGATCCTGTGGCGCCACGCCGAAGCCGAAGACTACGCGGCGAGCGACCTCGCACGCCAGTTGACGGCTCGCGGGCGCAAGGAAGCGCAGGCCATGGCCAAATGGCTGCGCGGCCGGCTCGAGTCGAGCAGCGTGATCCTGGCGAGCCCGGCGGCGCGCACGGTACAGACCGTCGAGGCGCTGACGGACCAGTACCGGACCATCGATGCGCTTGCGCCGGGGGGCAGCGTCGACGACGTGCTGGCGGCCGCCGGGTGGCCCGACGGCATCGCGCCGACGGTCGTGATCGTCGGGCACCAGCCGACGCTCGGCAGCGTCGCGGCGCAATTGATCGCCGGCAACGACGATAGCTGGAGCGTCAAGAAGGGCGGTATCGTGTGGCTCGCGAGCCGCACGCGCGACGGCAACCGTCAGGCCGTGCTGCGCGCGGTATTGACGCCGGACCTTGTCTGAAGCGGTTTGAAGGCATTGATCATACGGTTTCGCAGGCTTTCTGCTAAAGTCAATTCGGCGACACGTCATTGAAAGGACACGGTCGTGCCACAGAACGGTAACGACCGGTTACTACATTGGCTGGCATGTCGTCCTATTCCTTACGATCAGGAAAGCCTAATGCGAGAACTGCCGACGCCTACGCTCCCCTTTGCCTCGCTTCCCCTCGACACGTCGCGGCGTCACCTGCCGCGCGCTGCTGAAACCGTCACATCCGAGTACCGGCTGCGTGCCGCCTGGGCGCGCACGGAAGACGAACTGCGCGAGGCCCAGCGCCTGCGTTACACCGTGTTCGCCGACGAGATGGGCGCGCAGGTCAGCGGTCCGTCCGGTCTCGACGTCGATCCGTTCGACGCCTATTGCGATCATCTGCTGGTGCGCGATCTCGATACGCTGAAGGTGGTCGGCACGTACCGTGTGCTGCCGCCGCACCAGGCCGCGCGTGTCGGCCGTCTGTACGCCGAAGGCGAATTCGACCTGTCCCGCCTTACGCACCTGCGCGGCAAGATGGTCGAGGTCGGCCGCTCGTGCGTGCACAGCGACTACCGCAGCGGCGCCGTCATCATGGCGCTCTGGGGCGGTCTCGGCGCGTACATGATGCAGAACGGCTACGAGACGATGCTCGGCTGCGCGAGCGTGTCGATGGCCGACGGCGGGCACTATGCGGCGAACCTGTATCAGTCGCTGCCGGCCAACTCGCTGACGGCACCGGAATACCGCGCGTTCCCTCATACGGCGCTGCCGGTCGACGAATTGCAGACGGGCACCGTCGTCGCACCGCCGCCGCTGATCAAGGGCTACCTGCGTCTTGGTGCGAAGATTTGCGGTGCGCCGGCGTGGGATCCCGACTTCAACTGCGCGGACTTCCTGACGCTGTTCCGGCTGTCGGACATCAACGCCCGCTACGCCCGGCACTTTCTGGGCTGAGCCATCCTGATCGGGGCGCGCTGCTCGGCGCGCACGCACGCGAACGCTGTCGCGCGGCAGACTGCCGCTCGACGGCGTTTGTTCGTTCCGGGGAGGTCGTTGTATCTGGCCCTGTTACTTTGGACAACGTGCGCAGACCCGCGTGCAGGCAAGCGCACGTTTCGGGCGGGCCGCTCAGGCGGCCCGGACCGCAGGGCTGGCTCGCCTAGTGCTTGCGACGCCAGTCGAGCAGGTGGTGTTCGGCCATCCAGTGATGGATCATTCCTTCGCCGCCATGGCTGCGCTTGTATTCGCGCGACTCGAAATAAGACAGGGCGACGAGCACCATCAGACCGATGAACAGGCCGATCAGGCCGGCGATCTCTTCAGACGACATGGCAGCCTCCTTTCAACGGCACAGCGCCATCTGCTACATGGTAGAACATGCGCGGGACAACCCCTAACCCGGAATTCCGCTAGACTCGGCGCGGTCCCGGCGCGCGATGGGCGCGCCGTTTTCCGGAGCCTCATCGATGACCCGTTTCATGCTGGCCGTGCTGGCCGCGTCCATTCTCGCCGGCTGTTCCGGCGATCCCCGCCAGGCTCGTCGCGGCCCCCCGCCACAAGATCCGGCCGATTATCACGGCGTGCCGACCGACATGACGCCGCCGTCGATGCTCGGTGAGCCGGCGCCGTCGGCACCCGCGCAATAACGAAGCCGGCCTGCCTGCGCGGCCGTCAGGTGCCCGCTGCGGGTGCGTCGGCGCCGATCCGCCGCGTCAGCGCCGGCAAGTAGCGCGCGAGCATCGCGCCACGCGCGACCATGAACAGCAGCAGCGCGAACCACAGCCCGTGGTTGCCGAACGGGCCGACAGCCGCCAGCGTCGCGGCAATGAAGATCGCGAACGACACGACCATCGCGCGCATCAGCGACTGCGTCTGCGTCGCGCCGATGAACACGCCGTCGAGCAGGAACCCCCACACGGACACGATCGGCGAGATTGCCGCCCACGGCAGGTATTGCAGCGCGACCGCGCGGATCCCCGCCTGGTCGGTCAGCCGTGCGACGATCCAGCCGCCGGCCGCCCAGTAGACGAGCGCGAACAGCAGCGCGCCGAGCGCGGACCACAGCAGCGTGACCCGTACGGCCTGCCGGAATGCGGTGCGATCGCGCGCGCCGGCCGCGGCGCCGACGAGTGCCTCGGCCGCATGCGCGAAGCCGTCGAGCCCGTAAGCCATGAAGGTCTGGAAATTCAGCAGCAATGCGTTGGCCGCGAGCGTCGCGTCACCCTGCGTGGCGCCCAGGTGCGCGAACCAGCCGAATGCGCCGAGCAGGCACAGCGTGCGCAGGAAGATGTCGCGATTGAGCGCGATCAGCCGCTTGAGCGCCGCACGATCCGCCAACGCACCCGCGGCCAGCGGCGCAAGGCCGCGCGGGCGCAGTTGCCATAGCATCCATGCGCCGAGCGCGAAGCCGCACGCGTCCGCGGTCGCGGTTGCCGCGCCGATCCCGGCGATACCCCAGCCGAAGCCGTACACGTACAACAGCACGGCACCGATGTTTACCGCGTTGATGAAGACCTGCGTGACGAGCGCGAGCCGCACGCGCTGTGCGCCGAGCAGGTAGCCGAGCACGACGTAGTTCGCGAGCGCGAACGGCGCGCTCCAGATGCGTGCGCGGCCATAGGCCAGCGCCGTCGCGCGGACGGCGTCGCTGCCGCCCAGCGCGGTCAGCGCGAACGACAGCAGCGGCACCTGCAGCGCGAGCACGGCGGCGCCGAGCGCGAACGCGACGATCAGCGCGCGCAGCACGTTGAGCCGGATGCCGGCGGCATCGCCCGCGCCATGCGCCTGCGCGACGAGACCGGTCGTGCCCATGCGCAGGAAACCGAAGCCCCAGAACACGAAGTTGAAGAACAGCCCGCCGAGCGCGACGCCGCCGAGATACTGCGCACCGTCGAGGTGGCCGGCGACGGCAGTGTCGACCGCGCCGAGGATCGGCTGGGTCAGGTTCGCAAGGACGATCGGGAAGGCGAGCGCGAGGACGCGCCGGTGCGAGACGACGGCCGATCCGGTGCCGGCCCCATGCGGTAATGCGGATTCGGACATGGCGAACGCGTCAGGCGCGTTCTTGCACGCACACCCACGGCGACACGACGACCGCCCACAGCTCCGGATTGCGCGCCGCGAAATCGGCAGCGGTTTCCGCCGGCATGCGCGCGACGAGACCGGACGACAGCCAGCGCGTGACCTGGTCGGCGTCGTCGCCGGCGATCGCTTCCGCGACGCTGACGAGATCGAGATCGCGTGCGACGGACAGCAGCTTGCCTTGCGCGAAGAAGCGCTCGAGATCGCACCAGTCGATCTTGGCGGTTTCGCCGAGGAGTTTGGCGTACAGCGGGCTGTGCGACGCGCCCGCGGCGGATTCGTGTTGGTCGGAGGACATCGGTGGTGTGCTGAAAAGACTGCGTGGGCGCCACTATAAACCATCCGGGCGCGCGGCTGTCCGGCGCGGCGGCGCGCGCCCGGTTCACGCGTCGCGCAGCGCGCGGCGCACGATCTTGCCGGTTGCCGTCATCGGCAGGCCGTCGACGAATGCAATCGCGCGCGGGTACTCGTGCGCGGCCAGGCGCGTGCGCACGTGGGCCTGCAGCGCCTGCACGAGCGCGTCGTCGCCGACATGACCGGGATTCAGCACGACGAACGCCTTGACGATTTCAGTGCGCGTCGGGTCGGGCACGCCGACGACGGCCGCCATCCGCACCGCCGGGTGCGTGAGCAGGCAGTCCTCGATCGGCCCCGGGCCGATCCGGTAGCCGGCGCTCGTGATCACGTCGTCGTCGCGGCCGACGAAGCGCACGAAGCCGTCGCCGTCGATGATGCCGGTGTCGCCGGTGAGGAGGTAGTCGCCCGCGAACTTGTCGCGCGTCGCGGCGGGATTGCGCCAGTATTCGAGGAACATCACCGGGTCCGGGCGGCGCACCGCGATGCGCCCCTCGACGCCGGGCGGTAGCGGCCTGCCTTGCTCGTCGACGATCGCCACTGCGTGTCCGGGCACGGCCTTGCCGATGGCACCGGGCTGCGCATCGAACAGCGCCGCACACGACGACAGCACCATGTTGCATTCGGTCTGTCCGTAGAACTCATTGATCGTCACGCCGAGCGCGTCGCGTCCCCAGGCCGTCAACTCGGTGCCGAGCGATTCTCCGCCGCTCGCGACCGATTTCAGCGCCAGCACGTGGCGCTCGCGCGGCGCGGGTACTGCGCGCATCAGCTTGAGCGCGGTCGGCGGCAGGAATGCGTGGGTCACGCCATGCCGCGCCATCAGCGCGAACGCGGCTTCGCCGTCGAACTTCTCGAAGCGGCGCGCAAGCACGGGCACGCCGTGGTGCCATGATGGCAGCAGCACGTCGAGGAGCCCGCCGATCCATGCCCAGTCGGCCGGTGTCCAGAACAGGCGTGCGTCGCGCGGGAAGCATTGCTGCGACATCTCGACGCCCGGCAGGTGGCCCAGCAGCACGCGATGCGCATGGAGCGCGCCTTTCGGCTTCCCGGTCGTCCCGGACGTGTAGATGATTACCGCCGGGTCGTCGGCGGCGGTGTCCGCCGGCACGAAATCCGGCGATTCGGCGGCGAGTGTGGCGTCGAAGGGCAGCACGCCGGGCGCATCGGGCACATCGTCGCCGATGCAGTAGCATGTGCGCAGCGCGGGCAGCCGCGCGCGCAGCGGCGCGATCTTCGCGTAACCGGCCGCGTCGGTAACGAGCGCGGCGGCTTCGCTGTTCGCCAGCCGGTATTCGAGCGCGTCGGCACCGAACAGCGTGAATAGCGGCACCGCGATCGCGCCGAGCTTGTACGCCGCGAGATGGGCGATCGCCGTTTCCGGACCCTGCGCGAGAAAGATCGCGATCCGGTCGCCACGTTGCAAACCCGTCCGTGCGAGGCTGTTCGCGAAACGATTAGAAATATTCCTCAGGTCGTCGAACGTGAGGCGGGACACGTCGCCTTGCGTCGTTTCGTGAATCAGCGCGAGCCGTCCGCTGCCGTCGGCCCACTTGTCGCACACGTCCACGCCGATGTTGTAGCGGGCCGGAACGTCCCACGCGAAGCGGGAGAGGAGGTTGTCGTAGCGGTCGGCGGCGGGCAGCATCGCGAGTCTCCTTGGTGTCGATCGTCGGCATCGGTCGATCGATTACATCGGCATTTCACGCGACCGAAACCACAATGGCGTCTGATGGATAGGGGAATGTGCGGACTCGTGCAACGGAGGGGCTCAGTGCACGATTCCGCTATGACGCATAAGATCATGACAAAACACTGATGTGACCATGGATTTGCTTCTGATAGCTGCGGGGTTCAGCCTGTTTGGAATCGGTGCGCTGGTGGCGTTTGCCAGCCGCGTCGATCCATTGTCCGGCCGGTTCACCGGCCGTCTGCGCAAGCGCTGACACAACCTTCCCGATGTCTCTCGCGACGACATGCGATGCATGCCGGCATCGCGTGTCGTCCTCGTTCTGCGGTGGCGAGCTCAGCGCGCCGGCAGGTAGCGTGCCGGATCGATCGAGCGGCCGCCGTAGCGCAGTTCGAAATGCAGCGCGACGCGATCGCTGTCGCTGCTGCCCATCTCCGCGATCGTCTGCCCCTGCGCGACCGACTGGCCTTCCTTCACGAGCAGCGCACGGTTGTGCGCGTAGGCCGTCAGGTAATCGGCATTGTGCTTGAGAATGATCAGGTTGCCGTAGCCGCGCAACCCGTTGCCCGCATAGACGACGGTGCCCGGCGCGGCGGCCAGCACCGGGGTGCCCGTGGCGTTCGCGATATCGATGCCCTTCGATTTCGAGCCGTCGAAGCTGCGCACGACGTTGCCGGCGGCCGGCCAGATCAGCGCGATGCTGGTGGCCGGCTTGACGGCCGATTCGACCGGCGCGGAAGGCGCGGGGCGGCTGCGGCCCGCACTGCCGGTGCCGGTGGTCGACGCGGTCGTCGTGCCGGGCGGCGGCGCGATGCGCAGCACCTGGCCGACCTCGATCGCGTCGGGATTCGTGATCTGGTTCCAGCGCACGATGTTCGCCATCGACGTGCGATTCTCGCGCGCGATCTTGTAGAGCGTGTCGCCGCGCTCGACGCGGTAGTAACCCGGGCCGACGGGCGCGGAGCCGCACGCGACGAGCAGCGCGGCGCAGGCGGCCGCGACGAGCCGCTTCGTTGTTGTTCCGAACATTGAACCTCGCAAAACCCTGCCGCGCGCGACGCGGCAGGCGATACAAAACGTCCGATTTTAACGGGTTCGACCCGAGCACCGCAGTTTCGGGCCGCTGGCGCGCCCGGCGCGCACCGGTTCGCCCGGTGTGGCCGACGTCAGCCGGCGAGCGGCAGCACGCGAATTCGCAGCGTCGCCGTTTCGGTCTCGCCCGGTGCGAGCATGCGAAGCCCCAGGCCGTTGTGGATCGCGTCCGGCAGGCCGAGCCACGGCTCGACGCAGTAGAAGTCCGATTCCGGTTTTTCCGTCCAGGTCGTGACCGCGTACCACGGGATCGAGCCCGGGACGTCGAGCGCGATCTCGATCGTGCGGCGGCGACCCGGCATCACGATGCGCACCGGCGTGGAAGGCGCGCCGTCGAGGCAGTGGAAGCGGTCGAGAATGTCCGGATCGCCGAGACTGTACGATGCTTCGCCGGGCTCGAGCGGGCTGATCGAGCCATCGGCGCGCTGCATGCAGCGGCGCGTCGGCGGTAGTTCGAGCGTGGTTTGCGCGCGCTCGCCGTGCGGCAGCGCGAAGTAGAAATGGTGGCCCGCGTAGTAGGGCAGCGGCGTGTCGCCGCGATTGGTCGTGGTGAGCGCGACGTCGAGCGTGTGGGCGTCGGCGAGCCGGTAGGTCGTCTCGAACCGGAAATCGAACGGATAGCTGTCGCGCAGCGCGTCGTTCGCATCGAGCGTCATCGACAGCGCGGCGCCGTCGGCCGACGGTTGTGCCGCGAACGGCAGGTCGCGCGCGAAACCGTGCATCGGCAGGTCGCGGACCACGCCGGCGGCATCGCGCCAGCGGCCCAGTTCGCCGTCGACGCGATGGCGGCCGAGGAACGGGAACAGCAGCGGGTTGCCGCCGCGCACGCGTGCGAGGTTGCTCCAGTCGGCTGCTTCCGGCCAGAAAATGACCGGCTCGCCGTCGACGTGCCACGACAGCAGGCGACCGCCGAATTGCGGGGCGACCCGGACGAGCGACGGGCCGGCGTGAAGTTCATGAATGTCGTGCTGCTGGAAGATCGGCATGGCGAATCGGTATGAACGGGTGGGCGGGGTGCGCGATGGCGCGCTCCATTATCGGGCCGCGACGCGGTCGGGGAAAACCCTTCTCGGGAAATCGCGAGTTTTTCAGACTGCCGACGGTCTGGATAATGCCTGTAAACCGGTGATGTTGCCGGGTCATGACACTTCGTGGAGGGGGCCATGGATCTGGCAATGGCAATGGGAATCGCACTGTTCGGCATGTTTACCGGCAGCACGGTATTGTTTTTCTATCAGCTCGGCCGCTGACGGCAATTTCTGCCGGAATCGAAAGGCCCGCCATGCAAATGGCGGGCTTTTTGCTTTCCGGGCGCTTACAAATTGCAAGCGTTTGTGTGCATTGCCGCAATAACCGGCCAAATGCCTTGGCGCAGTAATCCTGGCTGGGCATAATCGGGGCGCGTTTTTTCGGACGCGCGATGCATCGTCCGCTTTTCTACCCGATTGATCACCACTAAAAGGACCGACGCGTGAGTCTCTGGTTTCTGGTATTCCTGAGCGTCCTGCAGGGCGTCACCGAACTCTTCCCCGTCAGCAGTCTCGGCCACACGCTGCTCGTGCCCGCGCTGTTCGGCATGCACATCGACAAGCACGCGCCGCAGTTGCTGCCGTTCCTCGTCGCGCTGCACCTCGGCACCGCGCTCGCGCTGCTGTGGTATTTCCGGGCGCGCTGGATCGCGCTGATCAGCGGCTTCTTCGCGCAGCTCGGCGGCCGCAAGAACGACGACGGGCACCTGATGTGGGCGCTGATCATCGGCACGATCCCGACAGGGATCGTCGGTCTGCTGCTCGAGAAGCGCATCGAGCGCGTGTTCCACGACCTGCGGATCGTCGCGATCGCGCTGATCATCAACGGCGTGCTGCTGTGGGTCGGCGATCGGATCCAGCGCAGCCGTGCGCACCAGCCGCCCGAGAAGATGACGTTCAAGCAGGCGTTCTTCGTGGGCCTCGCGCAGATCGGCGCGCTGATTCCGGGTTTCTCGCGCAGCGGGCTGACGATGATCGCCGGTAACGCGGCCGGGCTGACGGCGGAGAAGGCGGCGGAGTTTTCGTTCCTGCTCGGCACACCGATCATTTTCGCGGCGGGCGTGCTCGAACTGCCGAAGCTGTTCCATGCGCGCGACCAGCTCGCGGATGCGCTGCTCGGTGGCGTGCTGACGGCGATTGCCGCTTATCTGAGCGTGCGGTTCTTGATGCGCTATTTCGAAGGGCGCGGGCGGCTGGCTTCGTTCGGCTTGTATTGCGTGATTGCCGGGGTGTTTTGCCTTGGGTGGTTCATGCTGCATCCGCAGCCGGTTTGAGGGTGGCGGCGCCGGTCGCGCGTCGCACATGATATGACGCGATGATCGGGTATAATTTCGGGCTCGGCTTCATGCCGGGCCCGTTTCGTTTTCGCGGCTTTGAGTCCGGTTTGTGCCGTACCGTGCTCGAGGTCTTTCGCGTCGAATGCGGCCCGGGTCGTGTGGCCGTGTCTTTTCCCCTCGACCGCCCTTAGCTCAGTTGGATAGAGCAACGGCCTTCTAAGCCGTAGGTCACACGTTCGAATCGTGTAGGGCGGGCCAGTAAAATCAAGCACTTAGCTGTAGTTCTCTCCAGTCTCGACCGTCATGTTCGCTCTCGTGTAACCGTGGTGTAACCGGATTTCGTCAATCGCGACTCCCCGCGTCACTGCAATCGTGTGCTCGAAAGGTCGGAGAGGTCGCGCCGCCTGCATGACTCTTCTCTAACGTCGGAGAGGTCAGCCCGGCTACCGACGCAACTCGCCCGCCATCGGCTACCATCCGCGTAAAAGACGAACGAAGCAAGGGGACCGATATGGGTGGCTGGACTCGTATTTGGGTGGTGCTCACAATTCTGGTGAGCGTACTGGCGGGTTGGATTTACGCCGATAGCGTCCGCTATGCTGAGCGACGAGCCAAAACCGATTACGAGAACGCGCTCAGCTTCTACGACAGCTGCCGGCGCGATTCAAGCGCTTCGAAGTCTGCACCACCGGGTAGTTCATCGTTCGGCGAATACATCGAGCAGCAGTCTGCACAGACCGGGCTACCGCCTGTCCCGGCTGCATCCGCAACAAGCGCGAGGCAGGTTGACCCGTTTGCTGGACTCTGCGCAGGTACCGATGGGCCTCGAGAGCAGTTTGCTCAGCGGGAGGCTCAGAAGACGGGCGACTCGATAGCGGCGGCAAAGGATGCCGCGCTAGCTGCGTCAGTTTCGATTGTTGGATGGGTAAGTGGGACAGTGGGAACCCTCTTCCTCGCGGTCGGCTGGATCCGCCGCGGATTCCGCAAGAAAAGGCCAGGGTAGGGCTCTCGCAGCCCCGATGTTGAACCCTTCCTCGCTCGCTTCTTGCGTCGCGCATTCGGGTAAAGGCGGGTAGCTTCCCGTATCGGGCCGTAACTTCGGAGCCGGACAGCACCTATGGGCGCTCCCACGGTATCGACCGGTTTTTTACCAATAACTTATCGTGGTCATGCGCCTCGCGCGCGCACGCGCGTATTGGTCCGAAAACTCGTGGCCTTTTTATGGACTCGGAAAATTCCCCTCTCGCGCACGCGTATCTGTCCGAGAATGATTCCGTTCCGCTGTGCCAACCAATTGATGCTGAAAGCTTTTTGCAGGCTAACTCTATCCGGCGTTTGATTTCCTTTGATATTTTTTCAAAGCATCGAACCAGAGTTCAGCGTTTGCTGTTGTCCCGCTACCCTGAGCGAAGGGGGCGCCGCTGTTTGGCTGTTTTTTGGCTGTTACCAGCCAAACGCGCCGCCTGTTTTCGCCTGTTGAAGCAGACAGCGCGCCGCCTGTTTTTGGTCTGTTCTCAGTCAAGGCAATCGGGCCATCTTCCCGCCCATTAGGCGGAGGGCAATATCGTGAAGTTGTCGGTATGGCCGCTTCGTATCAGGTTCGCGGGAGCCGATGGTGCCACCCATTGCGTTGCGCTGAATTTCGACATGACAACGCTGATGCCTGTCGTGTTGTTGATAGCCCTTATATTCCCGGACCAATATGCCGATGCAGCCGAAGTCGTCAGAACCGTGTGCGGCGTTGCGTCCTGTACCAGCGAAACCAGAGCAATGTCGAAAAACGGTGTCGATGCCGGGAAATTCACGAAGACGAGAGATCCGCTGCCTTGACCCGTCAAGGCTCCATCGAAGCGTCCGGTCTTGCCGAGCAAATCGCTGAAGCTGACCGGTGCGCCGCTCTTGCCGGCCAGCGCGAGCACCCATGAATCGAGCAGCGAGAGCGGCAAGGTGCGGCCAAGTTCGGCTGCGATTTGCGACATGGACAGCGGTGGCGATGCGGGGAGCGTCATCAGAGTTCTCCTTACTATCGTGTAAGCGCGAAAAGCGCTCAGGGTTTCACTATTTCTCTCTACTTTAGAGGCGGTGTTACAGGTCATCCTGCATGTCGCCAGGCCCGTTGCCATACATCCGCTTCGCCTGTTCGGCGCCGTTTGCCGGTCGGCGGCCGGTACGCTCGGTTCCGTTACCGTCGCCCTGCACGGCGGCGCGCTTGCGCTTCACGTGATAGGCGGTCAGTACCGCGTGCGCCACCATGTCGAGCGCCGGCTTTGCGTTACCGTGCTTGTCGGTCCATACCTTCGGCGTGAGGGAACCGGCCAGTGCCACGGAATCGCCGTCATTGAGCGCCAGCAGGGCAGATTGCGCATCACCCACGAACGCAATCACGTTCACGAACAGCGCTTCGCCGTCGCCCACGGCGGCGCGGACCTTGGCAGTCACAAACTGCGTGCCGCTCTGACCCGTCCGGCTTGCCGCTGTCCCGTAAAGCTTCCCGCTCACCAGGCCATCAATCATCTTTCACCTCCAGTAGGCAGCTATCGCCGCCCGAGTTGCCGATACATGTCCACGCTAGCGCGGATCCTTCGCGGTTCTGATTCCCGAAATGTCCCGTTTTGTCCCGTTTCGGGAGTTTCTGGGTCCCGTTTTCTCCCGCTCCGTATATATAGATACGGGCGGGAACGGGACGGACTCCGGGATGGGCGGGAAGGTGGGTTACTTGCGCCATAGCCAGCCGTCCTTGGAGCCATAGACTCCGTTTGCGACAAGGCCGGTTACGGCAGCCCTGGCACGCTCGTTACGCTTTCGTGGCTCGCAGGTCAGGCTTGACGCCACCAACCGGACAGCCGCCTCAATTTCGATGCAAGGGTGCGTCGGTGGCGCGTCGCCTTTACCGAAGTCCTGGGACTGGCGCAGAGGTTCGGCGAGGGCGTCTAATGCGATGCGCTGGTTGCCACCTTGCGGAAGCTTCACGCGCGCTACCTCCTTGGTGCTCTCGTCGGGCTCGACAACGCACGAGGTAACCGGTTCGCCGTGCTCGTCGTCACCCAGCTCAACCACGCGTAGAGCGAACGCATTGCGCCCACCGTCGGCGTCGTCCTTGCTCTTGGCGACGCTCCATTCCCTGCGGGCATCGGTGCGTGAAACCTCAATGGCTGCGTCGAGCGCGGCGTACAGGCTGCTATGACCGCGGAGCCCCTTCGTGCCATCCTTGCCGGTGTGATGGACGAGCAACACCACGCCGCCAAGCCGGCGCTGCGCCTCCTTGCACGCTTCGATGAGGTGGCCCATGTCGACACTCGAATTCTCGTCCGTGCCAGGGGCTGCACGATTCAACGTGTCAATGACCAGCAATCCATCGCGGCCGCCGGCGGCCAAGACAGCCGCGCATAGGTCGGCAACGTCTTCAGGCTGGCGCAAGTCGAGCGGCTGGGTGACGAAGTTCAAGCGGTCCGGCAGTGGCATTCCGCGATGCGCGTTCCATGCGCGTGCCCGCTTGCTTAGGCCCGCCTCGCCCTCGAGACATACGTAGGTCACGGGACCCGCATGTGCGCGCCGCCCGAACCATTCGGTGCCCGCTGCGATGGCGGTGCAGAGGTCGAGCACTAGGAATGATTTGCCGGAGCCAGAAGGCCCGTACACGGCAGCGAACCCGGAGGCGGGCAATACGCCCTGAACCATCCAGCGAAGAGGCGGCGCAGTGAGCAGGTCGTCGGCCGATTGGAGCCGATACCGCATCGGCGGTGTCTTGGCGGCGCGGAGAAGATCCGCCAGTGCGTCGATGCCGTGCTCGGCCTCGTAGTCGTTCGCGTCATAGTTCGCCGGCTTGTCGGAGGGCATTTCGACCCACGCGCCTGTAAGTTCGCGTGCGATGGCTTCGGCGTCCGCCTCTTTGCCGCGGTCCGGCACGATGACGATGCGCGCCGCCGGAAACCGCTTGTGCAGCACCTTCGCGATGGGGCGAGTGCGGCCAGAGCCGAACGTGACCGCGGCGGCGGCGTGATAGTCCGCCTTGGCGCATGCCCACGCCTGCCCGATGCCCTCGCATACGTATAGCGTTCCATCCGGTGTAATGTCGCCGACCATGAACAAGCCATCGTTGAACGACGCGCCTGGTGCGTTGAGCTTCTTCCCGGCACCCGGCGGCGGAACGAATTGGACCGTGCAGAGCATGCCGTCGAACGAGCGAACCGGCACCGCCAGCCAGCCGGCGACGCGCTGGCCGCCTATGGTGAGCGTGTCGTCTTTCGGTACCACGTGTAGGCCGTCCGGCGTGCCGCGTTTCGCAACGATGTAGGGATGGTCGGCGCTTGCGGCCGGATAGCTGTCAAACGTTGCGGCCAGGTCGGTGCGCGGCTTCCGGGGCGTGTCGACGTTCGACGGCTTCGCGACCGGTACGCGCGCCGCCGGCGTGACGTTGCGCGGGTGCATATCACGCCAGCCGGCATCCATCGCCATTCTGAACAGCGTTGCCGGACCAATACCGCCATCCTGCTTAAAGCTCTTCCAGGCGGACTTTGCGTCACGTTCGCCAGCGAAATTGGCGCCGGTCGCCGACCACTCGAGGAAATCAGCCTCGGACAGGCCGGCTGCCTTCGCTGCCATGCCGGCGCTCACCCACTCACTGCGCGGGCACCCGGCATCGAGCGAGAACAGGGCGTCACGTGCGCGCGCGGCGTCGTGACCATTCATCATGCGGCACCTCGCATGTCACGCCGTGCATTGATGCGAGCGGCCAGGGCTTTCACCTCGTCGGCATTCGCACGTCGCTTGCTGACGGCGGCTTGCACCCGGTCAATCCATCCACGTGCGCCACCAGCAAACGCAGCCTCACGGGATTCGTCACTGAGCCAGTAGCGCGTTACCCACGAGATGCGGCCGTCGCTCGTGCCGTCTGCAATTTCGCGGCGCTCGATGGTCCACCCGTATTTGCCTTCCAGGTAGTGCACCCATGCGGCAGCTCTCGTTGTCGATTGGCGAAACACGGCCTCCATACCGGTCAGTGCATTGCCCTCAAGCAGTTCAGCCAGAAACGACGCTGTGACGGTATTGACGCGTGTAGGCAGGGCTCCGTTAGAATTGCGATGTTCGTTCGCGCTCGTCGGCTTCGGTAGGCGGGCGTTTTTCTTGTCCATTTACGCCACCTCGCCGCTCAGCAATGCTTGGATGTCTGAGACACGCCAAGCGAGGCGCCCGTTGATACGGACAGGGCGGAGTGGGCCATTTTCGAGGCAGGCCCACTTGCGAAGGGTCTGTGGCTTGCGGTTCAGCGCTGCGGCTGCTTCGTCGGTCGGTAGAACTGCCTCGATATGGCGCGCGGTGAGGCTGGTGGGAGTGCTATGGATGGTGGTCATATCAACGTCCAATTGCTAGCCTCGCGCGGCTGGCCTTGAGACGTTGACAACGTGCCGAATTCGTTTCAACGCCCAAGGTTCCGCCGTGTTCGGCTTTATGCTTCGGCATTGATAGATTCGTATTTCGGGAGCCTCCCGAATCAACTCCCGATTTGCTCCCGATTTTCAGCCTCAGCGGCCTTCTGAAGCTCTTTACGTACATCGCTGGCATCGTGGCGCGCACGTCCAGCCTGCTTTTCCTCGCGTGACAAGGTGGCAAGTGCCCCGCGCCTTCCATCGAGCCGCCATTGGCCTGCGCCGACCCTGTTCAGTTTCCCGCCCAGCTCACGAAAACGGGCCAAGCGGCGTATTTGGCGTTGTTCGACCGTTTCGCCATCGCGGTCAGGTTGCCGCTCTGTCGGCGCGCCAGGAACGTGCCGCGCTTCACATAGCAAGTAAGACGGCACCGCAATACCCTCTCGCCGCAGCAGGCTCACCACATCGTCTCGATGTAGTTCGATGGAATCTTCGAGGATCTCCATTGCCTCGGACAGGTCGGTGGCTTCCGGCTCTACGGTTTCCGCGGCAAAGTCATCAATTGCGCGTCCGCGTCGGTAGCAAGGCAAATCTCGGTTTACCAGCCATTCATTGACCAATGCGCTCGCTGCCGACGCTTTCGTGATGGTCTCGCGAAGCACTTTCGGCCTCCGCTCATTCGTCCGGGTAAGTACCGCCAGTGCTTGCTCCGCAAACGAGGCATCCTCGTCAAGCTTCGTATTGAGCCAATATAGGGTGAATCTATCGGGGCACGCTTCGGCGTCCGCTTTTTGTGTGGCATCCATGTCGGGCTCCGGCGCGGCCTGAACATAGGCGTCAGGGTTCGCCTCGTAGCGCCGCCGCGCCGCGGTCACATCAATCTTCGTGTACGTCAACGTGTCGTACAGGCTGAGCTCGCCATCGAAGACTGCGTTCAGTAGCAAGCGCTCGTAACGCTCCATGATTAGGTCGCGCAATCGGCCGACCGCATTTAGGTATTCGCCGGTATCGCCAGCCTCCAGCAATTTCTCCCGCGCTTCATGCGGTTCCATCTCTGGCGGCACGAACGCCGATGCAATCAATACCAAGAGGGATGAGCAGGGCTGAAAGCGGCGAACGGACGGGAGACCCACGCCAACGCTGTCCGGCGTCAGCAGCGTACGAAACGAGCCGGGGACTCGGTTCGCCGTGGCCCACGCATCTAATTCAGCCACGTCGAATGACGCGCTTTGCGCATACTCGCCGACCGCCCGATAGCGGTGCTCGTGGATTTCGGCGGCGTTTTGCGCGCCTTGCTCCGGAATCGGTTCGTCCACCGCAATGCTGGACAGCTCGCATGGCATGTCCCATCGTTCGCGCTGACTCGCCCAAAACACGAAGTCGAATCGCTCGACCTTCCCATTCCGCACCGTCAGCAGGTCGTCCTTTACTTCGATGGCGCCTTGCAGCTCACGCAGGCGCTCCGCGTAGGAGGCGCGCAGATGCTCGGGGATGGGTGAGTCAGGGTCGATGTTCAGCGACAGGCAGATTGCCTGTTCGGGCGTCCAGAATTGCATACTCCGGCTCGCCCAATGAGGCCAGTTTGGCTTTGCCATCCGCACACCTTCACGTGCGAACCTTCAAATGGGGTGCCCCTGCCAGGCCGGTGAAGGTGTCCGGCTCTTCGCCCCGTCGAGCTAGGCAGGGGCAAACCACGATGCTACAGCCAACACGCCGTCAATAGCGGTCGTCGTTCGCAGCAGCTTGCACTTCGAACCGTCGCATCTGCCACCCGCGGATCTGCACCAGAGCGCGAGCCCATTGCGCCGGGGAGAGGACGCGCCAGCCTGGTTCGGGGCGGGGCCACAAGCGCTTCACGCGGAAAGCCATGATGTCCGACCAGTTGGGGTTCGCTGGATTCGCCGCATCGGATGGTGTGTATAGCGCGACATAGGCAGGCACATCGGCAAGCTGCGCCAGATGCTGTATCACTCCGGCCGGCTTCTCCTGTCCTATGTCGCGAGCCACTTCAACCAGAGCCAAGGGAACCTTGGCGCCGTTGTCGTATTCCGTGAACAGCACCGAATCGAGGTCAACCATCGTCAGCGATTCGGCTTGGGTCGCCTGCAAATATCGGCGAATCGAAGGAGCGCGGTGCCATGCGCCATATGCGCGGTCGCGCGTTTCGTATTGTTCGAGCCTCATGGTCGGCCCCTTGGCAAGTTACTGGCCGCGCGCAATGCACGCGAGAAGCATAGTCAACCGCGTATCACGGCCGCCCCGGCAGTTTTATTTCGCACAGGATGTCCGAGATTTTGATGATGTGCTGCGCTACGGCACAAAGGTCCTCGTAAAGCTTTTGAGGTCCTGCGTTGACTTCGCATTGAGGCTTCCGGTGGTTCTCGTTCGCCACAAGACGTAAAACCGGAGCGAGGGGTTGACCGGCAATTGGACGCGTACGCCGCCGGCCCTTCGCCCGGTGAACGGTTGGAAGCTGAGCGACGTCGGCGGGGCGCGACGTAGAATTGAGCTTAGCCATGATACGGACCTCCCTGATAGGTCGTGTTATGGTCAGGCGGCGCGAAGTGTTCCAGCACCCACGCCGCCGCTTTGCCTGATGCCGTCAGGCTGCGGTAATCACCTTCAGTCCGGTCGTCAGCGCCGGGGAAAACGGAATCCCAGCTTGTTCCAGGACCCACGTTTCAATCTTGTCGTGCCACACCCGTAGCAGGTCGAGCGGGCGGCGGCGGTAGTGCTTTTCGGCAAGTGCGCTGGGCTTGTGGCCCATGATTTGGGCGCTGATACCGCTGGGCATTTCGACCCATTCGCAAAGGGTGCCGAAGGAACGGCGCAGGCCGTGGATCGTCACATGAGGCAATCCGGCCGCGGCCAGCGCCTTGTTGTGTGCGATACGCGGCTCGGCCAGTTTCCCATCTGCGGCAGACGGGCTCGAGAACACCCATTCGTTGCGTCGGGGTAGCGCAGCCAGTAGGGATGCGAGATGCGGCGTTAGGGGGATGACGCGGCCCGTCTCTGTTTCTACCTTGTCGGCGATGTGAAGACTGCGCCACTGAAAATCCACGTCCTCCCAGCGGAGTCCGGCCATTTCCTCGCGTCGTGCTCCGGTCAAGAGCAGGGCTTGCAGGTAGGCGCTTATAACCGGGTTGCCAATCTGGCGCACGGCGGCGAACCATCCCGGTAGCTGCTCGCGTTGCAGACAGTCGTCTTTCGCATTGGTGCGGGGCACGGCGGCGCGCACGGCACGGGAGGTGTATGCGTTCGAGGCAATCAGCCCCGAATATTCCGGTTTGTCGTCGCACCAGCGGATGAACGCGCGCAGCTTGCGATAGCTCTGTTCGGCGTTTGTCGGGCGCGTTTGTGCCTCAGTATCGAGCCATGTCGCGATGACCTCAGCGGTCAACTGCGATAGCTTCAGCGGCATCAGTGCGGCCAGTGGCCCGGCAACGGTTTGCCCGGTTCCGCGCTTCCATGGTTCGCCGCCGACCTGGGCCAGCCTCTCATGGTCGGCGTAGTGGCGTTCGCTCCATTTGCTCCGATTCGCCGTCAGGTATTCGGCCCACGCCGCCCGCACGGTCACATCCTGCCGGCGAGCTTCTAACTGTCGTTGTTCCGCGGCGGCGCGCTGTTCGGCTGCTTCCTCTCGCGGATCCTTGCCGGCATCTACAAGGCGTTGCAGGCGGCGCGCTTCGTCCCTGGCTGCGTCAATGCCCCAATCTTTCGGGGAGCCGATGGTGACGCGCACCGTCGCGCCATTCAACTTGCCTTGGAAGATATATGAGAGGGAGCCTGCGGCCGTGGCGCGAAGGCCGAGGCCGGATGCGCCGCTATCCCAAATGAACGACTGAGGCTTGCCAGACGGACAGCTATGCCCGTTGACGCGACCCGCGGTGAAATTGACCTTTGCCATTGCCTCGCCCCTCAGAGCTGGGTTACAGAGCTTCATGTAACCGCCATGTAACCCAATTCTAGGCAAAGGAATCAACTTACGTCAACGTAAAAATACGGTGAAGTTTCCGAAAAGTCCTTGTGTATCAGTGATTTGGTGGGCTGACTGGGATGCAGGTCAACATCGGGGAATGTCAGATTGTTCGGCCTTCTAAGCCGTAGGTCACACGTTCGAATCGTGTAGGGCGGGCCAACTAAATCCCTTATGTAGCAAGGCTTTGGGTCGTTTCGCCTGATCGTGCATTTTGCTGCTGCTCCACCGAGTGTGCCCAAAACGTGACCGTGTTGGCGTGCTGCGCCAGATGGCTGGGCGCAAGGTGCGCATACTTCTGCACCATCGCGATTGTCTCCCATCCGCCCAACTCCTTCAGCACCATCAGGGGCGTGCCGCGCTGTACGTGCCAGCTCGCCCAAGTGTGCCGCAGGTCGTGCCAATTGAAGTCCAACATTCCGGCCGCCTTACATGCGCGTGCGAAGTCTCGCTTGTCAATCTGCTTGATCAACTTCGGCGGCCCGTCGCCCCGCGTGTAGTCTCGCGTAAAAACAAGATCCGTTGCGGTCCGTACGCGCCGCTCAAGGATGCCAATCGCATCTTGGTTAAGCGGCACCGACCGGGCGCGCTTCGACTTCGCCTCGGCGTGCGTGATCCACGCGTTGCGCCGGACGAGATCGATTTGAGAGACGCGCAGGCCGAACAGTTCCGACTCGCGCATGCCCGTCGCGACAGCTACGATCGCCGCATCGCGCATCCAGGGCAACCGCAACGCATTGATCATGGTTGCGATTACCTCGGGCGTTTCCCACCGTATCCGCACGTCCGGCTCCTCGAAGCGCGCCAACTTCGGTACGCGATCGATCCATTCCCACTCGACGCACAGATTCAACATGCGACGGATAGTGTTGACATACCGATTCCGTGTTCCGGCCGCCAGTGGCCGCGCAGGTTTGCCGTTGATCACCCGATGCGTCGGCAGTGCATCGAAGATTTCGTCGGCGGTGATCGTCCGAACGGTTCGACCGGCAAACTGCTCCCGCCAGTACGCGACATGTCGGAGTTTCCCGGCATAGTCGCGTTGCCCTTCGCATAACTTCAGGAATCGAACGGCAGCCTCTTCGAAAACTCTATCAGGCGTCTCCCCGAGCTTATCCTGCCGCCACAAGTCAGCCTTCAGCCTGTCGTGGTATCGCGAAGGTGTTGGTAGGTGGTGAACAGCTGACATTTCGCCTGGTAGCGGGCCGCGCGATGTTGGGCTCTGCAACTTCGATGGTGGCGGGAATCGCGCTGTTGCAGATTCCGGATCTGCCGCCGATCGCGCTGCTCGGTCTTGGCAGCGCGCTCGGCATCATCGGGTCGCAGTACCTTGAGGTGCTGTTGCGCCGGAACGCGAAGCGACTGTTCGGGGAGAAGTGACGATGGCGCGAATTACTGTTACCGCTGCCGGCGGGCGGAATCGCGTCGCGTTTCTCGACATGATTGCCGTGAGCGAGATTGGCTCCGATCTGCTGAAGAAGTCGGACGACGGCTACAACGTGCTCGTCGGCTCGACGCCGTCGCGCCCGCTGCTGTTCTCCGGCTATGCAGCGCATCCGAACGTCCTCAACCGGCAGATCCGGGTGCCATCGACGGCTGCGGGCCGATATCAGATCCTGACGCGCTGGTGGCGGATCTATCAGGCACAGATGAATCTCCCGGACTTCGGGCCGATTTCGCAGGACCGGTACGCGCTGCAGCAGCTACGCGAGCACGGCGCATTGCCGTTGATTGACGCTGGCCGGTTCCGCGAGGCGGTGGCGAAGGTGTCGAACGTATGGGCCAGCCTGCCGGGGGCCGGGTACGGTCAGCACGAAAACAAGATAGAGCATTTGCTGGCGGCATATCGTGTGGCCGGCGGGGAGGTGATCGCATGACGTGGATCGACCCGCGCATCTGGCTGCTCGTCGTCGCCGGCGTCGTCGCCGGTTCGGCGTGCGGGTATCTCAAGGGGCACCGTGATGCGGACCAGTCCGCCAAGGTCGCGGATCAGGCGAAGCAGATTGACGGCCTGAAAGCTGAGCGAGACGAGTCCAACCGCCGCGCCGCGGCTCAATCGGAGAACGCAAAAGATGCGAATCAACAACGAACCGCCGCGCTCGCGGATGCTTTTGCTGCTCGCGCTGCCGCTGGCAGCCTGCAGCAGCGCGTCGATCATCTCGTCGCAGCAGCCCGCGATCCCGCCGCTACCCCCGGAAGCCCGACAGCCGGCGACGCCCTCGATTTGCTTGCCGACGTGCTCGGACGCGCTGACCAGCGCGCGGGCGAGCTGGCGGAATATGCTGACCGGGCCCGTATCGCCGGCCAGCAGTGCGAACGGGATTACGACGCACTGATCGTGCGCGGAGCGGCAAAATAAATCATGCGACGGCGCTTGATCGAAGATCGATCGGTGCCGGCGTGATCTGGTGCAGATCGAAGATCGTTACTTCGTTGTAACCCTTGCGAAGCCAAGGAGCGGGGCAGAACAACCGGAACTGAGGCCCGACGTTCCAGTAGCGCCCGATGTTCCGGCCGTTGACCCATACGACACCTTTGATCCATTGGCGCATGTCTAGAAATGTGTCGCCTACGTCGTTGAGCATAAGGGAAGCTTTGAAGAAGAGCCCGGGACGGTGTGGATCGGTGCAGGCCGGCCGAAGTGCCTCGACGAATTCCGGATCCATCGGAAGCGAATACGTTTGCCATCCGCGTAGCTCAGATCCGTCTAGGCGCGCGGCCTCCGTAATTCCCTTGCGGTCGATCAAATCATCGCCGTAGTTCACGCGCCCCATACCTTCTACGAGCACATCGAGTACGGAAGCGCCGCGTGCGACGGCCAATCGATCGCCGTTTGGCACGACCCCCAGTCCTTCGGCCAGATAACGCGGCATTTTGGCGCGAGTCACTCCGCCGATGTACGAGCCGTTTGCGAACACGGTTGCGTAGTCGTGCACGTCTTGCAGGGTACACGAACTGAAGAGCGGCGACAGTGCGGCCGCAAGCAAGAAATTTCGTCTGTTCAAGGCTTGTTGTTACGTATTGGTCTCTCGGCCAATGCATAGGCTCCGCCGGAGCAGAACCTGTTGATGCTCACCCGCCTTGCGTATGCCTTGCATTGAATATAGCTGTCGCGACTGGCCCGGTACATCGCCGCTACTTCGACGTCCAACGCCTCGGTGGCCTGCGCCCTGACGCCGGGCGCGGGAATCCGCCACTGGCAATACCCGCTGCGCCTTTCCAGCCGGCAACTGATGATTGCTCGGGCGCCCACGCCTGTCAGACACCAATCCGGCAACGCCCGCTGCGCGATAGCGCAACACGAGGCGCTTAACTTGCCGCTCGCTCAAACTCAGCCGTTCGGCTGCCTGGTCTGGCTTGAGCCGGCACTCGGCCACCGCCTCAATGACCTTCAGCCGATCCACTTCACGCATCGTCATCGTGATCGTTCCAGTCGCGTTCATCGCCGGCGCTCCCTGTGGGGTTGTCGGCGATCAACCTACTAGCCAAAACACGACATTTCTATTTAGCGGAAACGCGACATCTGAACTTGGGGCCTGAAAAAACTCTTTCGATAATCGGCGCTTTGTCAAGCGCGCAAGTCGGAATCCGTGATGCAAATCAATGCGATTGAGCAAATTTCTGACTTGTCTGATTTATCGGTGGATGCCGATTGGTCAAAATCAGTAGCTGACCCAAGGAGCAGTCACGTCGGAGCAGATTCAGATCAATGAAGTAGCCAATGTGATATCGGCGTGCACCGGTTTTCGGCGCCCGACCGCGGCAGGCGCGCTGTCCGCCGCGTCGCCGCGTGCGTATGCGTCTTCTCGGTGACTGCGTCGGCCGGATCGTGCAAGCGCCCTGGTTCCAGCAAATTTCGTGATCGCCTGCCGGATGCTCGTTCAAGCAGCGCTGCGGTGCTGGCCCTTAAATAAACAGTAAGTTACTTGGTTTTTATATTGTGAATAGATCGTTCAAAAGTATTTGGAATGAAGCGCTTCGTGCGTGGGTGGCTATTTCGGAAAATTCGGCGTCGAGAGGAAAGCCGAATCAACTCAAGTTGGTTGTCAGCTTGACAGCCGGAATGATTGCATTGTCTGCAACCGGTGAGGTCGCCCATGCAAACTCTGCAGTTGTGGACCGGGCAGTGGCGACAGGTCTCCATGGTGCGGTTTTTGAGAACGAAGCGGAAACGACCACCAAAGACTCGCCCGATGTCGGAAGCGCTGATTTCTCTATGGCTTCGGGTTATAAGTTTAACGGCGGAGATGTCGATGCGTCGGCATCAGATAATGAAGAAGGAGCGGGGCCACGATCGACACAAATTCCTACGGGAGCCGCGGTTAGTACGGTCGCACAAACACCGACATATCAAGCCAGTGCCTTTGGTCTGCGGTCAATTTCCGCCCAAAGTGGCGCCATTGCAATCGACGAGAGGGTTGTGAAGGGCGAGGAGCCGGCTGCCTTGGATAGCTATGAGGCGGCAATGGGAGCCCGCGGACTGTTAAACAATGCGGCGAACACGTACGTAGTAGCCAATTCGGGTATGTATGTCAAGGACGAGTCGGCACAGGCAGGAAACGGTGCGACTGCCGTCGGCGCGAGCGCGAACGCGAACGGGATGTCGGCTGTCGCGATCGGTGGGGCGGCGGTCGCAACCGCGCAAAATTCGACGGCACTTGGGGCGCTTTCGGCGGCTACGAACGTCGAAGCGACTGCGGTTGGGCTGGGAGCTAGTGCTGCCGGGTATACGTCGACGGCACTGGGGAAGGGCGCGAAGGCCGAGGCCGCGAACTCGGTAGCAATCGGGGCGTACTCCACGGCCGATCGGGAGTGGTCCGTTTCGGTCGGTGCTGCGGGGAACCGCCGTCAGATCACTAATGTCGCGTCCGGTACGGAAGGCACGGATGCGGTGAACGTCGACCAGTTGCGCGCCACGGCGCAGAGCGTGGCGGCCGCGCTGGGTGGAGGCGCGAAGGTCAAGACGGACGGGACGCTGGGGGTGCCGACGTACAAGGTAGGCGGCACGGACGTGCATAGTGTGGGCGCCGCGC